>CANHSO010000007.1 GCA_947463705.1 Bacteriovoracaceae bacterium | reverse complement strand
TCAGCCGTGGGTTATCAACCTAACTTGGCGACTGAAATGGGCGAGCTTCAAGAGCGTATTACTTCGACCAATAAGGGATCTATTACTTCGATTCAGGCAATTTACGTTCCTGCTGACGATTACACTGATCCTGCGCCTGCAACTACCTTTGCTCACTTGGATGCGACGACGAACTTGTCGCGACAAATTGCTGAGCTGGGGATTTATCCTGCCGTGGACCCTTTGGCCTCGACCTCAAGAGTGCTGGACCCACGTGTTGTGGGTGAAGAGCATTACCGCGTTGCGCGGTTGGTTCAGGCTGTTCTCCAACGCTATAAAGATCTACAAGATATTATTGCGATTTTGGGGATGGATGAGTTGTCTGAAGAAGACAAACTTGCTGTTTCTCGTGCGAGAAAAATTCAACGATTCTTGTCCCAGCCATTCTTCGTTGCCGAACAGTTTACTGGTATTAAGGGTAAATTCGTTAAGATCGAGGACACGATCCGTGGGTTCAAGGAAATCGCCGAAGGTAAATACGACGATCTTCCTGAACAGGCCTTCTATTTGGTTGGTACGATCGAAGACGCCATCGAAAAGGCTAAGACGCTTCAGTAAAACGAAGAGAAGGATGAATCGACGTGAGCCAAGATTTGAGACTCAGTATTCTGTCACCCGAAAGAAGACTGGTCGAGTCTATATCGGTTGATGAAGTGACGTTGACTGGGAGCGAAGGGCAGATTCAAATTTTGCCTGGACATGCGCCTATGATTGGTACTTTGAGAACTGGAGTATTTCGGTTTCGCTCCAAGGGGCAGGAGCCCGTTTTGGGAGTGATCTCGACCGGATTTTTCCGAGTCTCTGGGGCCGAGGTGCAGGTCATGGCTGAGACTGTAGAGTTGAGATCGGAGATTGATGTGAATCGTGCGAAACGAGCACAGAAATTGGCCGAGGAGACCCTTCAGGCTGCTGATTTGGATGGCCATCGCTTCAATAAGTATCAACTTAAGCTTCAGCGTTCGTTGATTCGTCAACAAGTTGCCGGTCACGAATTTCAGTAAATTCATTCAGGGTTTGGCTTTGGGAAGTTTCCTGGAGTCAAACCCTGTATTTTATGCGCAGCAGGTTGGCTTGCTAAATGATGGGTGGCCGATTACTCTTGAATAGAGGGCTTATTCAATCAAGATGGCTGGCTGGAACTTGAAAATGTGGGGCATTCCTTTTACATTCCTTTCTTTCTTACTGGTTTCTCTCAGCGCATTTGCGTCCATTGATCCTGCGGCCGAATTCTTGGAGGTCAGGAGAATTTCCGATCGAATCGACGTTGCCATCGAGGCTAACCGGGGGCTTCATCCCCTCTATTTAAATTCGGTTGTTCCATTTAAGGAGTATCTTTACCAGGTTTACGAGGCTGATCTGAGTCAATTGGTGGAGCAGGTACGGGCGATTGAGATCAAAACCTACCAGAGAATTGCAGAGGCCAGTCGTCTTCAGGTAGTCAGTGACTTGGACAGTCTTTGTTCGGTGAGTCGGCAGGGTTGCGCTGAGATTCCGTTGTTAGGGGATCATTCGGAGGAATGGGAGTTCGATCGCGTTCTCGCAAAGTGGGGTTTTTCATCAGTTCAGGCGCGGTTCAGTTTAGAGGGTGCAGGGATCCCGATTCAAAATTCGAGAACTGCTCAGCAAGGTCAAGGTGTTGATCCCAATCGGGATGACTCATTTAGTCGGCCACAGGGGTCACAGGGCAGGTATCTCAAGGCAGGTTTTGTTCGCGCGTTTGATCGGGATGAGACTTATCTTGAAGCAGTTCGCGCTGAGATGGTATCGCTCGAGAGAACTCATCGAGGAATGAGGGGTTGGCAGGAGTCCTCGAAGGAAACTCATCCCTCGGATTTTTCTGAGGGCAAGGCAGCCGAATCGTATTGGCCCACTTTAAGTTGGATTGATCCAGGGGATCGAAATCCAGGTCCAATTCCATTAGTTTCCAGTAATACGATTAGAATTTTAGAGAGCAAGAGCGGGGGCCGGCTAAGGGGCGGCATCGTTTTCGGTAAAGTGGCAAGTGGTTGGGCATTGAAATGGGCTGGAGAAGGCACTCAGCACCCAGTTTTCTTGAGCGAGCGGTTTGAGGTGATGTCTTCTGAGGCGACACAAGTGCCCCGATACTTCATTATGGCTGGAATCGGGAGTGGCACCGGGCTGATCCAGTTGATTTCCACACAGTTCCCGTTCAGCGGATCTGTTAGATTTCCGGTCCTTGAAAATAAGGCAACTTATCTAGATCTGAGCCGGCCGGAAATGAAGCAGATTGTTGGGAGAATTCAGGATCGCGAGCACGATTCTGAATCAGTGGGTTTTGAACCCTCGGTGGTTCGGGTCGCAGGGCAGGAGTCTCCTTGGACAGTGGCTGACTCTCAGGGGAATTTTCGCCTGAACCAGGTCCTCAAGGTTTCTCATTATCCGATATTTTTAGATATTCAGAGGAATGGGAAATCAACCCTTCGGTATCGAGCTTTGCCGGAGCAATTTAATTCGTTGGTTTTGTACCGGATGAAGGAGCGCGAAATTGATTCTTGGCGGGCCCAACTCAATCTTCTCGAGCCTGATCCCTCAGTGGGTGGCTATCAGGTCAATCGAGAATCGCCCTTGGCGGTCGGGTATTTGCGTAATCTCATTGCCAGACAGGGAGATATCGACCTGTTACCCTTTCTAAAGCTTCTGCCTGCCCGCGGGATAGCTCATCCGACGGCCTATGTTCGGTCCCCTGGTGGCTTACTTGAAAAGGATGTCTACCTGAGTGTCCACGATAGTCGAGTTGTGGCAGTTCAGCAGCCAAATTCTGGATTTTTGATGGGAATTCAGGGTGAGAGCGGAGCTACTTTGTATTCAGAGTGGGGTTATGCATCCTCAGGAGTCGTAAACGTTCTAGGGCCCGAATAGACATCAAGTCCGCGGAGTGTTAAAGAACGTTGTATGATCAATCAACCCTCTCAAGAAGGCCAGGCTGAAAAGCCAAGTTTTGAAGCTGCACTCGAAAAGCTTCAACTAACTGTTAAGAAGTTGGAAAGTGGAGAATTGAGTCTCGAGGACGCTCTGAGGCAGTTTGAAGAGGGGGTTAAGCTCACTCGAATCTGCCAGGAGTACCTGACCGCTGCCGAGCATAAGGTTGAGATTCTGACCAAAGGAACCACCAACGATTCAGTTCAACTGCAGAACTTTCCATAGGTTCGGAGATTGAATCCATGCCCCCCACTCAGGGCCCTTCAAAGAAAAGACTAGATCTCTTACTGATCGAAAGAGGTCTAGTCAGTAGTCGCGAGAGAGCTCAAGGGCTCATCTTGGCAGGACAGGTGTTGATCAACGATACACCGATTACGAAATCGGGTTTGGCCGTGCCTGTCGATTCCCAAATTCGGATTCGAGGTCAAGATCACCCCTACGTTTCACGCGGGGGGCTTAAGTTAGAGGCTGCGTTGAGGTCCTTTGAGATTCCTGTTGCCCATCGAGTCGCTCTCGATGTGGGTGCTTCTACCGGAGGATTTTCACACGTTTTACTATTGGGTGGAGTTCAAAAAATTTTTGCAATCGACGTGGGTCAGAACCAAATGGACTGGAAAATCAGGTCTGACCCCCGTGTCATCGTTCAAGAAAAGGTCAACGCCCGCTACCTAAACTTCGATCAAATTGGAGAGAAAGTCGATTTGATCGTGATCGACGTTTCTTTCATTTCCTTAGAAAAGATTTTACCCTCCCTGATACAGTTCGCTGATTCTCGTACGGACTGGATTACTCTTGTAAAACCCCAGTTTGAAGCCGGTAAGGGCCAGCTTGGAAAAGGTGGGATTGTGACCTCTCCTGCAGTTCATCAAGAGGTGTTGGCGAAAATCCTCGAGTTTGGTAAAACTATAAATCTCATGGCAGTCAAATGGATGGATTCCCCCATCACCGGAACCGAAGGTAATAAGGAGTTCTTAGTCCATTGGAAGCTCAAATCAAGCGAAGACTAGTTCAATTCACTACCTGGTTCTGTTTAGCTGCCTTCACTGGGGCCCTGGGTTGCTCCACGGCTCGGCGCATGACTGAGCCTCAGGGACTTGGACAAAGTGGTTTTCCCTCGGTGGGATCTCAGCCCCAGGCTCCGAAAGAGACGATGGGACCAACCGAGCCATATGGTCCTCCAGCGCCAGTACAGTTGCCAGACTATGGGCCGCAGCCCATTCAGAATCACGCAATGGTCTTAGTCTTAGGGCCTGGAATGGCCCGGGCATTCGCTTATATTGGGGTGCTTGAAGCTCTTCGAGGCAATCAGATTCCCATAGCGGCAATCGTGGGTTCCGAAATGGGGGCCTTGATGGGTGCTCTTTATTCAACCAGCGCAAGTGTCAATCAATTCGAGTGGAAGGTTCTCAAACTCAAGGAAGATTTTTTTGTGACCCGATCACTTCTCGGCGATTCCAAGATTCGCTCAGAACCGGGAGGAACCTTTTTGCAATGGATTCAACAGAATTTGGGACCTAAAGCTGCATCTGATGCCTCGATCCCAATTTATTTTGGCGTTCAGTCGAAAAGAGGGTTTTTCGAAATCATTCACGAGGGCAGCCTGGCTCGCCAAGTTGAGCAGTCCTTGCGTGGGGGAGGGTCTGTTCGGTCAGTCGCGGAACAGTGGACGTCTTTGATAGACTTTGCTCGGTCACTCAATTTAGGCCCTACAGTTGCCATCAATGTTTTAGAGGATCGTGATTTAAGTCGGGTCAAAGGGAGACTAGAAAAGGCCGATTTAGTAATTAGGCCTGAAATGCTGGGAATTGGATATCTCGACTTCCATAAAAAAACAGAAGCTGCATTTCGCGGAAAAAATGCAATAATTCAAAACATAGCTGAGATCAAACGACAAGTCGGGGGGGGCGTTCGTCCGTGAATAAAGTGCTAGATCAAAAGAAATCGAAATTCTCCCAGTCGGATCTTGACGAAGGTAAAGTCGCAAAATCTATTTTTCTGTTCATTTTGGGTGGGACTTTTCTGGCTTTGTTTCTTGTCGGCGGAGCGCTTTGGAAGTTTTCGCGTGATTTGCCTAGAATTATCACAGTTGGGGACTACCGGCCATTAGGGGTAACTCAAGTCTTTGCGACCGGTGGGAAGAAAGCCGTTGAGATCGGTGAGTTTTTTAAAGAGCGCCGATATATCGTTCCCTATGAAAAAATCCCAGAACACGTAGTTCGGGCTTTTATTTCGGCTGAGGATGATCGTTTTTTTGAGCACCCAGGAATTAATATCGCAAGTATGGTTCGCGCAAGTGTTGCCAACTTTCGTGCGGGTCATGTCGTCCAAGGTGGAAGTACTATCACTCAGCAGGTTGCAAAGTCTCTCCTTCTCACACCGGAGCGCAGCTTCGATCGAAAGTTTAAGGAAATCATTCTTGCGAGTCGGATCGAGAAGAATCTGACCAAAAAACAGATCCTCTATCTCTACTTGAACCAAATCTATTTGGGGCATGGTGCATACGGTATTCAAGCAGCGAGTCGCACCTATTTTAGAAAAGATGTTTCTGAAGTTACAGTCGCCGAGGCTGCGCTGCTTGCAGGGATGCCCCAGGCTCCCGGAAAATATAGCCCCCTGTTGAATCCTAAGCGCGCCAAAGAGCGACAGCTCTATGTCCTGAAGCGGATGATGGAGAATAAATACATTTCTTCGGTCCAAATGACAGAGGCAGGGCGACAAGAATTAAAAATTTATCATGACGAAGATTTGAACTCTAAGTATGCGCCTTACTACGTTGAGCATATTCGGCGATACTTAGTTGAGAAATACGGCGAGAAAGCCGTTTATGAAGATGGCTTAATCGTCTCTGTGCCAGTTGATGCTGATCTTGCATTATCTGGAAAGAAGAGTTTGAGAGATGGGCTTCGCGCTTTAGACAAGCGAATCGGGTATAGAGGCCCGATTCAACGTCTTAAAACGAGCGAGGAAATAGAAAAATTTCTTAAAGAGCAGCGAGCTAGACTCATTCAAGATCGCCTTGAATTTCAGGTTTTCCGGAGCGAGGGCCAGATGGATATGATGCAAGCGATGAAGCTTGCAGGCTTTGAATCCGATCGTGATCTGCTAGAAAACGATGAGTTTTATCAGGCAGTAGTCACTGGTGTGGACTACACTAGAAAGACGGCGCTCTTGATGATTGGGGCTATTCCAGCCGAGCTTCCACTAGCTGGCCGTGTCAACCCCCTTGAGCCGAACGCCCCTCGTTTGGTTCCTTCGAATCTCCAAAAAGGGGATGTCATTCTAGTGAGTCTTTCTAAGAAGGACCCGAGAAAGCCGAACGTGAGTGCAAGCCCGTTGGTTCAAGTGTCTCTCGAGCAAGAGCCTGCTGTGCAAGGCGCGCTTTTTTCTATGGAGGTGAAAACGGGTAAGGTTTTGGCTATGGAAGGCGGCTACGATTTTGAAAGATCAGAATTCAATCGAGCGACCCAGGCGGCTAGACAGTGTGGATCAGCGTTCAAGCCAATTATCTACGCTTCTGCTCTCGAGCGAGGTTTTACTCCTGCTACCGTCATTGTCGATTCTCCTATGGTTTTTAGAGACTCTGACGGAATGGGAAGTTGGAAGCCCAATAATTTTGAATCTAAATTTTATGGCGACACGACGTTTAGGCAGGCACTCATTAAGTCGAGAAATATTCCGACCATTAAAATTGTTCAAGCAGTTCAGGTTCCTTTTTTAATTCAATACGCCAAGAGGTTGGGGGTGACCTCGCCACTGAACCCAGATCTGTCGATTTCTCTTGGGAGTACTTCTATTAGCTTGATGGATTTAACCAAGATCTATTCATTATTTCCGCGATTGGGACGTAAAGCGACTCCCTTATTTTTAGATCGGGTCATAGACCGAGATGGAAAAACTCTTGAAGAAAAGGTCATCGCCTCTAGGACTTCTGTTTCGGTTACTAGTCCGTCTCCAAGCGCATCGCCGGAGAACCCTAGTGTCTCGGCCGCTCAAAAAAATCCATCTGGGATTAATTTTCCAGAGTATCCTCTTGCCAATGATCCTGACCAGGTTCTTGATCCTCGGGTTGCTTTTGTCATGAGTCACTTGATGAAAGAGGTAGTCACTTTTGGGACTGGGCACGAGGCCAAGAATTTGGGAAGGCCCGCAGCCGGAAAGACGGGAACGACCAATGATTACATGGATGCATGGTTTATCGGCTTTACTCCTGATGTGATTACTGGCGTTTGGGTAGGTTTTGATACTCAAAAGACTCTGGGTCCAGGGGAGACAGGGGCGCGAGCGGCGCTTCCGATTTGGCTCAACTTCATGAAAGAAGCCGTAAAGAGGTACCCCGAGGAGGAGTTTATCATTCCTCCTGGGGTGGCGTTTGCTACCATCGATCCAGTATCGGGTCAGTTAGCTTCGCCCAATTCTAGTTCTGCAATTAAAGAAGCTTTTATTGATGGAACGCAGCCAACCCAGGGGTCGGACTCGGAGACAAGCGGTTCTGCCGCCCATGCTGATTTCCTTAAAGAAGATCGAGATTAATACCGAACTCACCTAGAGGTGTTTGTTCGGCAAATGTCTAGGCCTTGGAGTCTGGGGAGACCCTTAATCTATTCTTTCGTGGTTCATGTTGGCCTGCTGATGGCGTGTGGGCTGTTGTACCGTCATTCCCGCCTTAAGTTTCAGCCTGTCCGGCCCATTCAGGTGAGTCTGATCTCTCCCTCGCGCAGGCTTGAACCCACTAGACAAAAAGCAAGTCAAAGAATGGTGCAAACCGAGTCTGAAAAAAAAATAACTGAGTCCAACCAGGAGAGTTACTTGGGCGCGCAGAATCAACGCGTTGATCGGGAGACGGTCAGTCGAAACCGGATGGTCAGATTAGGTAGAGGTTCCAATCAAAGTGTGAACGATTCAACAGTCCCTCAACTTAAAACTCTTGGAGTTGCCTTGCCGGGTCAAGAGCTAGCGATAGTGGCACGACGGGATACGCCTCATTGGGAGACCCCTGGTTTCCGTCCTGAAGATTCTCTGATCGGCATTGCGGAGTCAGATCGAACTGCCCTCAATACAAGAGAGTATGTCTATTACAGTTACTATCAAAGAATTCGCGGAAAACTGGAACAGGCTTGGTTTCCAATCATTAAAACAAAAGTTGAATACTTTTATCGTGCGGGAAGACATCTTGCCCAGGACTACGAACATACGACTCGAGTTGTAGTCCATCTGAGTCGAAACGGCGAAATCACTCGCGTCGAAGTGATAGGAACTTCGGGTACCTACGATCTGGATGCTGCTGCTGTTGCCGCCTTCAATGAGGCTGGCCCCTTTCCGAATCCGCCCAAAGGAATGGTAGGTAATCGGGAAGAAATTGAGATCCCTTGGGACTTTGTTTTAAAAACCTAAGTGTTTCTCTGTCCTCTGAGTCGGTCTACGCCTTCATGAAACAAGTATTCACCCCAGACCTCATCCATTTTGCGAAAAGTATGGATGACTTGCTCTGTTGCTTGGCGTTCAGAAATTCCCTGAATCTGGGAGAGCTGCTTAACTGCGCTGAGGATTGCCTTAAATGCAGAACTTTCTGCCAATTCAAAAAGATCCTTTGAAAAATCCTTCTTCGATCGAACCCGCGATGAAACCAAAACGGTATTGAACATCTTAGCTGCTTCGGTGGGAGAGGAAGACGGCCGATGGATGGGCGTCGCTCGGGAGACGGACGCACTTCTGTTCTCCGGCTGTGGTGAGGATGAATTTTGAGATGGAATTTCTGGTTGTCCAAATAGTGATCGCTGTTGCATTGTGATCGGAATATCCCTTGTTATGGTAAATTTCTAGATCCCCTACACTACTCTCAGGCGGCCGTACACCACAAGTAACTTTATTAGAAAAATCGTCAAGGCTTTTTTTTGCGATGAATACTTGGTAGAACTTTAGAAATGAAAACCCAATCTGTCTTTGCAACTCAACCTGTGGAACTTATTGAATCTTTCTCTAGTGATAGCCAATTTATCGGGCGTCACATCGGGCCTAGGTCTAAGGACTTGAGTACGATGCTCGGAGATTTAGGGTTCGGTACCCTGGATGAATTAGTGGACCAAATAGTTCCAAAACAGATCCGATTTAAACGAAATTTTCACTTGCCCGATGCTCGGAGCGAGAGGAATGCTCTTGAGGAGCTCAATCAGATTGCCTTAAAAAATAAGAAAATGAGATCCTACATTGGGATGGGTTATTCAAATTGTATTACTCCTGCCGTGATCCAAAGAAACATTTTAGAAAATCCAGGTTGGTACACTCAGTACACACCTTATCAGGCCGAAATTGCACAAGGAAGGTTAGAATCACTCTTAAACTTTCAGACTTTAATATGTGATTTGACGGGCCTGCCAGTCGCAAACGCCTCACTATTGGATGAGGCCACTGCCGCGGCGGAGGCTATGAGTCTTTGCTACCACGCTCAGGGTAAGCCCGAAGCTAAGTCCTTTTTCGTTTCGGATCTTTGCCATCCGCAAACCAAGGCTGTTCTGCGCACTCGTGCAGAGCCGCTTGGGATTAAGGTGGTTGAGGGAGATCTCGATTCAGCCTTGAAGCAGGGCGAATGGTTTGGCGTTCTTCTTCAGTACCCAGGAACTGATGGAATGGTCGTACCTCTAGAAGAGACGGTTCAGGGCCTTCATGAAAAAGGTGCCCTGGTCATCTTGGCTTGTGACCTCCTCAGTCTAGCGATTTTGAAATCTCCAGGTGAGCTTGGAGTCGACATTGCTATTGGCAGCTCCCAGCGGTTTGGGGTTCCGATGGGCTTCGGTGGACCCCATGCGGCCTTCTTTGCTACCCGCGATGAATATAAGAGACAAATGCCTGGTCGAATTGTGGGTATTTCCCAAGATGTAGATGGTAAGCCAGCGATTCGGCTTGCTCTTCAGACTCGTGAACAGCACATTCGCAGAGATAAGGCTACGAGTAATATATGTACAGCGCAGGTTCTACTCGCTGTTATGGCTTCTATGTTTGCTGTTTATCATGGGCCGAGTGGAGTTCGAGCGATTGCTGAGGAGGTTCATCGAAAGACTTGTCTTCTCGCGGCAGCCCTAGAACGATTGGGTTACTCTCTTCATGGAGCGGCGTTTTTCGATACCCTAAAAATCTCAGTGAGTGAGAGTGCCGGAGTTGCAATTCTTAATGCGGCCCAATTAAAAGGGATTAATCTTCGCATTTTTAATTCAATGAATCTTTCAGTTACTTTAGACGAAACCGTGACAGATACAGATCTTTCAGACGTGATTGAGGTCTTTGCAGCGGGGTCAAACCAAAAGGCAGACCTGAATTTGAGCGATCTTCTACCCATGACCAGCCCTCTGGAGCGTCAGGGACTGGGCCGTGAGACGAAGTACCTTACTCATCCCGTTTTCAATTCATATCATTCAGAGACTGAGATGCTTCGCTATATTTTCAGGCTTCAATCAAAGGATCTGTCACTTGCCTATTCAATGATTCCTCTCGGCTCGTGCACAATGAAGCTCAATGCTACGAGCGAAATGCTGCCAGTCACCTGGCCTGAGTTCTCTCAGTTACACCCCTTTGCACCCGGTGAGCAGACTCAGGGCTATCAGGTAATGCTGAAGCAGTTAGAGTTATGGCTCAGTGAGATCACGGGTTTTTCTGGGGTATCTCTTCAGCCTAATGCCGGTTCTCAAGGTGAGTACGCTGGGCTTTTGGTGATTCGGAAATACCTGGAGAGTCGGGGCGAGTCTAATCGCACGATTTGTCTGATTCCGAAATCCGCTCACGGAACTAATCCAGCCAGCGCAGTGATGGCTGGGATGACGGTCGTGCCGGTTGAGTGTGATTTAGAGGGAAAT
The DNA here is from genome assembly GCA_947463705.1 of Bacteriovoracaceae bacterium. Taxonomy (GTDB): domain Bacteria; phylum Bdellovibrionota; class UBA1018; order UBA1018; family UBA1018; genus CAINWE01. The sequence continues at coordinate 24,041 of CANHSO010000007.1, read as the reverse complement.
ATTGATTTAACTGATCTTAGAAAAAAGGCGAACGAGTATCAAGATCAGTTGGCGGCTCTGATGGTGACGTACCCCTCTACTCATGGAGTTTTCGAGGACTCAATTGTTGAGGTTTGTTCAATCATTCACGAAAAGGGCGGTCAGGTTTACATGGATGGGGCAAATATGAATGCCCAGATTGGATTGTGTAGGCCCGGTGACTTCGGTCCAGACGTGTGTCACTTAAATCTTCACAAGACATTTTGTATTCCTCACGGAGGGGGAGGTCCTGGTATGGGACCCATTTGTGTTGCGAAACACTTGGTGGATTTTCTTCCGTCGCATCCAGTTACCCCGACAGGCTCTGCTCGCGGTACCGGGCCGGTGTCTGCCGCTGCCTGGGGTAGCGCAAGCATTTTACCGATTTCATGGATGTATATTCGGATGATGGGGGGCCCTGGGCTAAAGTTGGCTACGCAGGTAGCTATCCTCAATGCTAACTATATTGCAAAGCGATTGAGTCCGCATTTCCCTGTCCTTTATCGAGGTAAATCCGGTTTTGTAGCGCATGAGTGTATTTTTGATCTGAGACAATTCAAGACCTCCGCAAATATTGAGGTCGAAGACGTCGCTAAGAGACTCATGGACTATGGATTTCACGCACCGACCGTTTCTTTTCCTGTCGCGGGGACGATGATGGTTGAGCCTACGGAAAGCGAGTCCAAGCAGGAGCTAGATGATTTCTGTGATGCTATGATTGCTATTCGAGAAGAAATTCGAGAGATTGAGCACGGCAAGGCAGATCGACAAAATAATTTGTTGAAAAACGCTCCGCACACTGCGCTTCACGTGACACAAACCGAGTGGTCGAGACCTTATAGTCGAGAGAGAGCAGCCTTTCCCGCCCGTAAATGCTTGGAAAGTAAGTTTTGGCCATCGGTGGGCAGAATCAATAATGTTCTAGGTGACAGAAATCTGATTTGCTCGTGCCCACCCATGGAATCCTACTCAGTAGGCCAATAGCTTAGTTTAACGTTTCTACGTAGTGACTATAGGATTGCGCTGACATTAGACTATCAATGAAGCTGGTGTCAGCGATTTCAACCTTAATCATCCAAGCTTTTTCATGGGGTTCTTGATTAGCTAGTGCGGGTTGATCCACGAGTGCCTGATTCACTTCAATCACCTTTCCGGCGCAGGGTGAGTAAAGGTCAGAAACTGCTTTGATGCTTTCTACCACTCCAAAGGTCTCACCCATTTTGAGGATTCTGCCGACCTTCGGAAGCTCAACAAACACAACGTCGCCTAGTGCGTTTTGAGCATGGTGAGTAATACCAATGACTGCCTGATTGCCATCAATGCGAGCCCATTCATGATCTTTGGTGTATTTTAGATTCTCTGGATAGTTCACAGGTTTTCTCCTAGGTTTTGTTGCGTTGATAAAAAGGAGTGGGTATTACTTCGGCACTCACGAGTGTGCCTCGAATATCAACCCTGATTTTAGTTCCGGGCTTTGCTTCAGATAATTCAACATAACCAATTCCAATAGCGACCTGAAGCGACGGGGATTGGGTTCCACTGGTGACGTTTCCAATCTTTCGATCCCCAGTCTCTGAGTAAAGGTCATAACCATGCCGTGGGATTCCCTTCCCAATCATGCGGATTCCAACGAGCTGTCTGGTCAGTCCTGCTTGTTTGGCCTTGGTGAGTGCAGCTTTGCCCAAGAAATCTGCCTTATTCATTTTTACTACCCATCCTAGGCCAGCTTCTAGGGGGTGAGTGTGATCAGATAGCTCGTTCCCATAAAGAGGATACTTCATCTCTAAGCGCAGGGTGTCGCGGGCGCCGAGTCCGCAAGGCTTCATGCCGAGAGGAATTCCAACCTCAAGAAGCTTGTTCCAAATCTCAGGCCCACTCTCCCAAGGAGTATAAAGTTCGAATCCGTCCTCCCCTGTGTAACCAGTTCGAGCGATGAGGGCCTGGATAGATCCGCAAAGAGTTCCCTCGGCAAAATGATAGGTGCGAATTCCGTCTAGTGGGATTGATGAGATTTTTGAAACAATTTCTGCCGCTCTGGGGCCTTGCACTGCAATTTGACTGTATTGGGCACTTGCATTTGTGATCCCTAGTTCATCAAAGTTTTCTGCAAAACGGGAGTGAGCCTCCAGAATATGATGAAAGTCTTTGTCAGTATTACTAGCATTCACTACAAGTAGGAAATTTTGCCTCGACCTGCGATAAATGACCAGGTCATCGACAATCCCTCCAGCCTCGTTGCATAGAGCAGTGTACTGAGCCTGCCCTTCTGCTAGTTTTGAAACCTCGTTTGTGACAAGAAAATTCAGGAATGATTCAGAGCCTGGCCCCTCTATTTGGATTTCACCCATGTGGCTGACGTCGAATAATCCCGCTGCTTTGCGGCATGCGAGATGCTCATCCATGACTCCGGAATATTGTACGGGTAGCTCCCAGCCACCAAAATCGACCAAACGACCGCCAAGACGCTGATGTTCCGAAAACAGTGCAGTTTTCTTAAGCATGTTTCAACCATTACACCGATCGTGGAATGGAGTCTTTAAAAAATTAACTTAAGCGAGATGTTGCCGGGCTCGCTCACGAATTTCGGCAGCGTGGATAGTATTTCGCATAAGAATAGAAAGAGTCATGGGCCCAACCCCGCCAGGAACAGGAGAGATCGCAGATGCCACCTGGGCAACCTCTTCAAACAGAACGTCCCCAGTCAGTTTTCCATCGGACGTTCGATGAATTCCGACATCAATGACAGTGGCACCAGGTTTGATGTAGGTTGCGTCGACCAGTCCTGCTTTTCCTGCGGCTACAATTAAAATGTCAGCCTGCCGTGCAAGTGCCTTTAAGTCCTGAGTCTTGCTGTGGCACTGAATCACAGTGGCATCAGCCTTGAGCAAAAGAGCGGCCATTGGCTGACCCACAATGGGACTCCTGCCGATGACGCAGGCCACCTTGCCTTGGATCGAAATTTGATAATGAGATAGGAGTTCCATGATGCCTGCTGGCGTGCAGGGTTCAAAAGTAGGAAGTCCTAAATGCAATTCGCCCGCGTGTTGCGGATGAAATGCATCTACGTCCTTTTCAGGCGAAATCCAGAAAAGGACGTCCCCCTCTAGAAATTTTTTCGGAAGTGGACGCTGAATCAGAATTCCGTCCACGCCGGGGTCCTGATTGAGTTTTTGGACTCGATTACGAACTTCTGCTGGGGTTACGGACTTCGGAAAAGTGATGGTTTCATGATCCATTCCCAGTTGTAAGGCTAATTCGCCCTTTCGTTGGGTGTAGATTTGGCTGGCATTATCATCGCCCACTAAAATTACGGAAAGCTTTGGCCTTCGACCAAACTGCTGGGAAAAGAGATGAACTCTTCTTTTTACTTCTACCCGAATCTTCTCGGCCACCGGTTTTGCGGTCAAAAGCAACATAATTGAACTCTGTACCCGACTTGATTTTTCGAACGTCCTGCCTCGTAAAAAGCGAATGCACGCCTGGGCGAATGCCTGCACTGTAATGATCACAAAACCTAGCAACTCGTCAACGACGGATTAGCGAAAAGGTGCTGAGTTTGGCCTCAGGTTACAATGAACTTCTGTTTCATTAGGAATTAATTTCCCATCTAAAAAAGTTAAAAAATATTTAAGTTTTATTTAGATCTGACGACGACTTTAGTTTATTCTATAACAATAGGGCCAGATTCAACAGGGAGGTTATTTTGGCAAGTGGCATGTGGACGGCGGCAGCCGGGGCAGCTGTACAATCACAAAATCTAGATTTAATTGCCAATAACCTGGCCAACGCAGATACCAATGCGTTTAAAAAAGATTTGCCAACTTTTAAGGAGTACCTTGCGACGGCCGAGCGGAACAAGGATCCCCAGGATATCCCTCGCGGCCCAGTCAAAGATAAGGATCTTTATCCACTCGATGGCCGTGACCAAGCTTTTGTGGTGATGGATGGGACCCATATTAGTCAGAGACAGGGACATCTTAAAGTGACTCACGGCCCGCTCGATATCGCAATGGACGGCCCAGGTTTTCTTGAGGTAAGCACCCCGAACGGAATTCGCTACACCCGCGACGGCGCATTAAAGGTTGGAGCAGATGGTCGACTCGTTACCCGAGAGGGATTTCCGGTGCTTTCTCAAGAGTCAGGGGGATTGTCTGGCTTGCCAGGGTCAGGAACAGGTCCCGCGGCTCGGTTTATTAATTTGAAGGACGCCCCCTCTCCTCTGACCATTAATGAGCGCGGTGAAATTTATGCCGGCGAAGATTTGGTGACTAAATTGAATGTAGTTGAATTCAGCTCTCGGAATGGCTTGAGAAAAGTAGGCGGGCAACTCTTTGAAGTTTCCCCTAAGGTTACTGCCAACCCTGCGACCCAGACTTTAGTTCGTCAGGGGGCCCTTGAGACATCGAATGTCAACCCTATTGAAGAAATGACTAATATGATCAAATCGAATCGACTTTTTGAGCACGACCTTAAAGCGATGAGAACCTTTGGGGATTTGATGGCCAAGGAAGTGAATGAGGTAGGCAAATTATGATTCGAGCTCTTTCTGCAGCAGCAACTGGTCTGGAAGCACAGCAAACTAAGATTGCTAATATTGCCAACGATCTCGCCAATGTGAACACGGATGGCTACAAGAGGACCACAACTGAGTTCCAAGATCTCATGTATGAGACTGTGAAACAACCAGGCGGGGCCCTGGGAAGTGGAAGTCAGACTCCCGTCGGGATTCAAATCGGAATGGGAGTGAAAATCGGAGCAGCACATAAGCACTTTGAGCCTGGTCCTGCGAAAATGACTTATAATCCCTTTGATCTGATGATCGAGGGTCCTGGATTTTTTCAGGTTCAAACTCCACAGGGTGAAACTGCATTCACTCGGAGTGGTGCATTTCACGTTGACTCTCAAGGTATTCTCCAGCTGTCTAATGGCTCAAAGCTGAATCCCCAAATTGTCATTCCTCATAATGCGATGAACGTCGTGATATCGACCTCAGGGGAAGTGCGAGCAACGATACCAGGTACCGGCGAGGCGGTGCTAGGCCAAATTCAAGTCGCTGACTTTGCGAATCAGCAGGGCCTAATGGCCATGGGTGAAGGCTTGTACAAAGCTTCGCAAGCAAGTGGGGCGCCAATTCAAGGGCTGCCAGGAGAAAATGGTTTGGGCCCTCTCCAGCAAGGAGCACTAGAAGGTTCTAATGTGAACGTCGCGAACAGCATGGTGGATATGATTACGACTCAGCGAGCCTATGAAATGGGAACCAAGGTTATGGGTGTTGCTGATCAGATGCTAGCTGCCACTGTGAATGTGAAGTGAGGAGACCTAATTTTGAAAATGCTTAGTCTACTTAAAAAAATAACTTTTGCTTCGTTCATCGTCTCGGTCATGATGAGTGGTGCGGAGTTGCGAGCTAGCACGGTGCGTTCGTTGGAAGTCCAATTGAAAAAAATGATCAAGCTGGAGCTTGCTAAGGCTTATCCAGAAGCTCAGGTGGAGGTCTATGGACACCCGCGCTGGCTGACCGATAGATCCATTGAGTCTCCTCGAAGAGTCACACTCTTGGGAGATGATTCAAAAGGTCATATCCACTTTTCAGTGCAAGGCGAGAATTTTTCGAATGATGCTGAGGGTTGGTTTAGTTTTTCTGCATGGACTATGGGGCGGGTTGCTACAAAAAGAATTCGGCCTGGAGAGGTTCTAGATGTAGGTTCGTTCGTCGAACAAAAAATTGATGTAGCAGTGGGAAGTGCACGCGAATACCGGGGAGTTATTTTGCCTGCAACTGTACCGACGTCAAAGTTAGAATCGCTTCAGACGATCCTAGAGGGCCAGTTCCTAACTTCTACTGCAGTGCGACGAATTCCAGATGTGAGACGAGGAGATCCTCTTCAGGTTCAGATTGAGTCGAGCGGGTTGTTGATTAGGACTTCTGGAGTCGCAGAAGAGCCGTCCTATGTGGGACGGACGATTCGTGTACAAACCTTAAGGGCAAAAAGAGAGCTGACTGGCCAACTTCTTGAGGGTGGTGTTGTGGAGGTTCGAATCTGATGCGTATCCACCAGTTTGATCCCTCGCAAAATAGTCTTTTCCTGGGGGGCAGGGCGCAGAGAGCCCTGCTGCTGGTTCTGGCAATAGTTTGCCTGTCTTCGTGCGGGGGTCTGATGGGGGCTTTTCGTAAAGACTCAGATGAGCAGAGTGTCGACTACGGAGACGATGAGGTGCGGGCGGAGTCTGGGAAGAGAGCAGATACAGCTAATGCTGGTCGCGGTGAAGTGGGTGGCCAACGACGACAAGAGACGGTTGATCAACCTCACGAAAAACTCGACTGGAAACGCACACGAGGAGGAGCACCTCGCGTCCAGCAGAGTGAGCCTTCTACAGCAGATACCCCAGTATACCTCCCCCGAGTTCAACGGCTTTACACCACGGCATCGCGGGCTACGCGAAACGACTTTATTGATCAATCCCAAGACGAGGGATCGCTTTGGGCATCTGTTGGACAAACCAATTATTTTTTCACAAAGAACCGCGTCCGTGGTCCCGGTGACTTAGTCACAGTGATTCTAGATGACGACCTCTATCGTGAGATTCTCGCAGAAACTAAAGAGAGCCTAACTTACCCCGAAAGAGAAGTGGAGCTCAATTTAGCTCAGGAGACTCTAACAGCTAAATTCATTGCCGAAAGGCTTGGACAAAAAAGAGATGAGGTGATCACCTCATCCGCCGCCACCGAAGGTCCATCTGCTGCTTCGGCATCACCTAAGGCCCCCTCTCCAGGTGGCGCCGAAAGTGCCCAAAAGCAGCCGAAATCAGAATTGACTCAGGAGCTCGCAAAACTCGCACCTCGGGCCAGGTCTAGCGACGTCGATTTGGCAAAATCCCTTGATTTGAAAGTTGGCGACCCCTTGATTGGAGAGATTATTGAGCGGTTTCCAAACGGAAATTATAGAATTCGTGCAGTCAAAAAAATTGCCTACAAAAACGGCGCACAGCGTTCTGTAAGTGTCGTGGGGATTGTGAAAAATTCAGACATCAGTGATGAAAATGATGGTGTCCATTCAGGGAGGCTCTATGAGCATCGAGTTGAAGTGGCACACTAGAATTATAGTGCTCGTTCTTGCTGGAATTGGAGCTTTTGTCCCTTGTGCCTCTGCATCAAAGATTAAAGATATTGCCACCGTCAAAGGTGTAAGAGACAATATTCTTATTGGATACGGAATTGTGGTCGGATTAAAAGGCACGGGAGATTCGAGCACAGAAATTACGAGCCAGTCACTTTCGAGATTGTTTACAAAGTTGGGATTAGATATTCAAAATAATGCTGCAGTAAAATCTAAAAATGCCGCCGCTGTCATTGCAACTGCGTCACTTCCTCCTTTTTCGAGAGTAGGCAACAGGTTAGATATTACTGTGAGTTCAATTGGGGATGCTTCAAGTCTTGAAGGGGGTATTCTTCTGGTTACTCCACTGAGGGCGGGCGATCAAAACGTCTATGCAGTAGCGCAGGGCCCCGTGAGTTTAGGTAGTGTGGCAGACGGTACGTCCAAGAATTTTCCTACGGTTGGACGAGTTGTCAGTGGGGCGACTGTTGAAAAGGACGTAGAGAGCAATTTTGCATCGAAGAAGAATTTTCGTCTTGCACTGCATCAGCCTGATTTTACTACTGCTGCTCGGATGGTCTTGTTGATTAATAGTGAGTTGGGTGGAAAGTATGCGACTGCTAGAGATAGTGGTACGATCGATGTTGTGGTTCCATTTAACTATGATGGGAATTCAGTTGAGTTATTGGCCTTACTCGAGAATGTTCAGGTCAATGTAGAGTCGCGAGCTAAGATTGTTTTGAATGAACGCACGGGAACCGTTGTAATGGGTGGCTCGATACAGATCCTTCCTGTGGCTTTATCCCACGGTGACCTTGCCATCGAAGTAAAGGGGGCAACCAAGGGGAGTAAGCCCGAGCGCGTGACCGAGATTAAGTCAGATACAAGTGTGGCAGACCTGGTGAAGGCTCTTAATGCTCTCGGGGTTCACCCCAAGGATTTGACAGCAATTTTTCAAAGCCTGAAAGAGGTAGGGGCTCTCCAGGCTGAATTGGAAACGATGTGATGAGTTTTTGTAGTTTTGAAGTCGGTATTAAAAAAATTCGTACGGTGAAACTGAGGTTCTGGACCATCATGGAAGATCGAGGCAGCACCATAATCCAGGAAACAGGACAGGATCTACGGCCCGCTAGGATGGTGGGTTATTCAAGTCTTGATTCTGCTGCTACCGGCATGGAAGCCGGATCAGATCTCAGTTATTCACAGATGCGAAGAGGGGGGGAGAGATGACTCAAGGAATAAAAGGCCCAGGGACAGTCTTTCCCCCCTTTACTTCGAATCATGAAGCTTTGCATCAAGGACGAGATGCTCGCTCGGCACCAACCTCCCCCAATAGAGCGATCCCTTCAGTGGATAGGTCAAAGGTTGACCCAAAGCTCCTTCAGGCAGCTGAGGGCATGGAAGCGATGTTCATCGACTACATGATGAAGGTGATGAGGGAGACCGTGCCAAAAAATGAAATGGACCTAGAAAATCCTGCAACTCAGATTTACCGAGGGATGCAAGACTCGGAGTTTGCTCAGAAAGCAGCCCATCGAGGCGGAGTAGGATTGGCCGATCAGGTCATTGCTTATCTGGGGACCCCGGGGTATCCTGTAATAGAGGGGCGTGGAACTCCCTCTAAGGAGAAACCATGAAGGTTGGCCAACCAGGAAATAGTCCCGTACAAAATAATGAAGCGCGTTCCGCAAAGCGCGGACCCTATTCATCTGAGACTCAAGAAGCAAAGCACACTGAGCGTAGTGAGCACTCAGAGAAGCTTGATAAGGCGGATGGGGCTGCAAAAAATGGCGGGTCATCAGGCGCTCGAGCAGAGATTTCGCCGAAAGCCCGAGAATTTTCTCAAGCCAAGGCAGTGGCCTCGCAAGCTCCAGATATCCGAGAAGATCGAGTTGCGGATCTGAAGAAAAGAATTTCAGAGGGAACTTACCGAATCGATGAGGATGCGATAGCTGATCGAATGGTAGATGAGCATTTGAGGGGGCCGAGAACGGCATAGTCCCTCAAATAGGTTGGACTTCGGAGCAGTCAGGAGGATTGCGACGTGGAAAATGGATTGGGTGAGTTTTTTCAAACCCTGCAGAAGTTAGTAGGCCAGCATCGACAGCTTCTTGAGATCGTTCGTGCTGAGCGCGAAAACTTGGTTCAAGCCGACCACCAAGCGATTCAAGCGATTATTCAAAGGAAGCAAGATTCAATCGAGTTGATTGGAAAGACCGAGAGCCTGAGAATCAAGCAAATCGCAGCCCTGGCTTCTGAATGGGGGAAACCTACAGTCGACTTGAGTCTGTCGAACCTGATTTTACATGTTCAGGCGTTTGATCCGAAAATGGCTGAAGCGCTTCGAAGTTCGTTTCACGCTTTAACCATTCTCATTCAAAGGATTAGTGAACAAAATAAAGACAACCAAAAATTACTTCAGCGTTCACTTGAAAATATCTATGAGATGAAAAAAAACATACTGGGGGTGGCATCTGGGAAAGCTGGAACCTATTCCCAATCTGGTCAGAGAGTGGCGGGGTCTAAGGGTCGCCATTTGATCTCTAGGGAAGCCTAGAATGGCTATTTCTAACATCAGTCAAATAGGACAGTCAGGACTTAAGGCAGCAAAAGCAGGAATTGCTACAGCCGGCCACAATATTGCTAATGCCTCGACTGAAGGCTATTCTCGGCAAAGAGTGATCACTGATCCGACCTTACCCGGGTCGAGCTCTTTCGGGCACAATTTCTTCGGAAATGGAACCGAAGTCAGTCGTGTAGAGCGTGTCAACGATGAGTTCGTCGAAAAACAGATCCGAAATTCCAATCGGGAGTTGTCGCATTTCGAGGAAAAGTCGATGGCATTAAGTCAAATTGAAGAAGTTTTTAATGAAATGGGCGGTGACGGACTAAATCGAATGGTATCAAAATTCTTTAATGAATTTAGGCAGCTTTCAACTGGGCCTGAAAACATCGGGCTAAAAAGTGCAGTGCGAGAAGCAGGCCAATCTTTAACCCATGAATTCCACCGCTTACAAAAGCAAATTGTCGAAATCAGGGAGCATCTGGATTCAAGGATTCAAACCTCCGTGGCGGAGGCAAACGCTCTCGCTAAGGATGTTGCCGAGTTGAATGACAAGATCCGTCTTCAAGAATCGAACAATGGTCCTCCCAATGATCTTCTGGATAAACGTGACTCTGTAATCAAAAAGCTAAGCGCTTACATGGAGTTGAGCGCGTTTAAAGATAATTCAGGTGGCGTGAACCTAGATATTCGGGGGGTAGGACCCTTGGTAGCAGGGTCTCGCTCGGAAACGATTCAGGGAATTCGAACCCTGTCTGATGGTCAGGGCAAGGAAGATGGGATGTTGGATATCTCATCCTCTGGAAGCGTCCATGGCAGAATTACCCATCAAATTCAGGGTGGAAAACTGGGCGCTCTCTTGGAGGCTAGAGATCAGGTCATTTCATCCGTACTAGGTCGGCTTGACGAAATGGCTTTTGCAGTGGCTCAAAGTGTGAATGAAATTCATTCTCAAGGATATAATCAGAGTGGGATCACTGGTGTCGATTTTTTTGAGCCCGTCGAACTGAAGGGAGCATCTGGATCCATTCAAATTTCGGACGAAATTCTGTCTGATGCATCGAGGATTGCTACTGCGGCCGAGCCAGATTCGCCTGGGGACAATCGAATTGCACTGGCAATCTCTGGACTTCAGGCACAGAAAATTCTGGGAGATGATCACTCGACCATCGACGAGTGGTACAACTCCATTGTAAGTGACATAGGGTCTCAATCGTCTCATACGCAGTTTGCGCTGAGTCGAGAGCGTGACATTGTCACTCAACTTGGACGGGTTCGAGATCAGATTTCCGGGGTTTCTGTAGATGAAGAAACGACGCGGCTGCTTGAGTTTCAGCATACGTTTGAAGCGTCTGCAAAGATTATTCAATTAGCCGATGAAATGTTTAAAACCATACTTTCGCTGAAGCGGGATTGATAAGAAATGACTTCATTTAATCAGGGATTTTCATGCGAATAACCGAGGGCTCAAACTACGAGACAGTCCGCGATACGATGCGAAGAGGCCGTGAGAAGATGGAGACTCTTCAAAATCAAGCGGCTTCTTTGAAGAAGCTCAATCGCCCTTCGGACAATCCGGCTGCGGCGGCTGAAGTCCTTCGCATTCGAAGCGACAAGGCAAAAGTTGAGCACTTTCAACTGAACTCAAAAATTGCTGAAAACTTTCTTGTGAATACGGATCAGTCTATTGCTGACTTGTCTGATATTGTGGTCCGGTCCAAGGAGCTTGCCATCAGCCAGTCCAGTATGGCTAGTTCGAGCGAGGAAACGCGTAGGGCGGTTGCTGAAGAGGTGAATCAACTTTTTAACCAGGCAGTGTCAGTTGCAAACCGTCGTGTCGGCGATCGATCGATTTTCTCCGGGTACAAAACCCAGAGTCCGGCAGTCAACTCAAATGGCCAGTATTTGGGCGACCGCGGGCAGATGATGGTCGAAATCGGAAGTGATGTATTTATAGCATTGAATATCCCGGGCGATGAGGTCTTCAATACTCATCCAAGTCCCATGTCGCCAGATTCTCAGGATCATTCTGAACCTGGACCAGATAACGTGAACCTCTTTAACGAGCTTCAGCACTTCAAAGTGGGTCTGCTAGCGGGTGACTTAGATGGAATTCGAGATACACTGGATCGCTTCGATCAATTGCATGGTCAACTCATTGCGACCCGTGCTAAAGTAGGCGCTCGTTTGCAGGGAGTGCAATACACTAATCAGGCGACTGAGCGACAGCAGATTTCAAACTCGGTCCTGAGTTCTTCATTAGAGGATGCTGATATGGCCCAAGTGGTAACTGATTTAAACAAGGAAGAGTCAGTATTTAAGAGTTCTCTCGCAGCTTCAAAGCGACTAATTCAGCCTAGTCTTTTGGATTTCTTAAGATGAAGCAGAGCTTGAAACGCAGTGGATGACAGAGAAAAAAGTTGCAACTGGTAGGGCGTTAGAATAAAGGTTCTTCCGGTAAAGGAATACTGGCTTTAATAAAAGATGGAGATCTTATGTTAGTACTAACCCGCAAATTGGGTGAAAGCATCGCGATCGACGACCACATCAAAGTCGTCGTTGTTCAAATCAAGGGCAAGCAAGTCCGGCTCGGGATTCAAGCGCCTAAAGAAACTAAAATTCACCGCGAAGAAGTCTATGCTGCCATTCAGGATCAGAATAAGGAGGCCGTCAAGGCGCCTGTTGCTGTGGGGCAAGTATCAAAAGTTTTAAAAGGTTAGATTTTAGGGTATTATCTAATACATAACCAAGGGGTCGAGCGTGATCATAGAAACAGGACGTTTTGGACAGCTCACAGTCGGTGACGACGAGAAAGTGACCATACCTCAAGGGATTTTGGGGTTTCCGGAGTATAAACATTTTTGTTTAGTAGATCCGGGCGATGATACCTTAATTGTCTGGCTTCAATGTTTAGATCATCCGGAGATTGCTTTTCCTCTCCTAGAACCTAAAATTTTCAAGCCCGATTATGCTGCTCGACTCTCCGCTGCTGAGCTCAGAGAGCTGAAGCTGGAGAACGTGAATCAGTCGGCAGTTTTTAGCATTCTTACCATTCCCGAAGATATTAGCAAGATGACTGCCAATCTTAAGGCCCCCTTAGTGATTAACTTGAAGGAACGCCTGGCGAAGCAGGTTGTTTTGCAGGAGAACGAGTACACGATTAAGAGTGAAATGTTTAAGGAACTTCGTGCTCATCTGATTACAATTAGTTCTCAAAGTAGAGCGGGTTTAAGTGCACGCGAAGAGCATCCTCAAAGTGCTGCAATTCCGATTCGTAATATTCCACCCTCCTTGACTGTGAAGAGTCTGGCGCTCTAGTGGTTCGTTTCTGATTAGGATTGGCCTCGGGTTTTTTTTGCCATTTCTAAATAGGCTTTAGCCTCTCTATTGCTTGGCTCAATTTGAGATGTGGCTTCCCACTCCAGCTCTGCGTCCAAGAGGTTTCCTTGACTGTAGTGGAGGAGTCCTAACTGAATGCGTGCGGGTGAGTAGGTTGGGTTTTCTCTCTTCAGTTGCTGTAATTCCTGAATTGATCGTGTGAGATAGCCTTTTTTTGCGAAAGCTTTAGCTCGTCGAATTCGAATTTCGAGAAGCTCAGGGTGTAAATCGGCGGCTTTATTGTATTCTTCGATTGCCTCGTCATAGCGACGGTAGCGAAAGTACAGGTCCGCTATTTCGAGGTGCTTCACTGCGAACTTTCGGTTGATCCCGTCCTCGTTACGGGAGGCACCCTTGGCGATCGAATGATTTGCCTGGTCAAAAATGTGCTTCGCTTCATCATATTTCCCGACATCATTTAATAAAACAGATAAACAAACGGCTGCGTCCGTATGCTGTGGGTTAAGTTTCAGGGCTTTTTTGATGGACTCGATAGTTCTAGGGATCTGCCCTTGAAAGTAAAAGAGTACCCCAAGTAGGTAGTGTCCATCAGCGTCGTTCGGATGTGTCGCGAGGTGACTTCTAATGAGCCCCTCAGCTAATTGATATTCCTTGTTTGAGAGGAGTTCTTGAATGTGGGCCGAATCAAATCCATCTGGGCCTTCGAGTTGTGCCATTCTATTTAGAATTTCCTTGTTTTGTTGTAAGTCTCTGATTGACGTAGTCTAGTTTTTTCAAAGCGAGTTTTGCCTCCTCCGTGTCTGGAAAATTTGCTGCGACCTTCTCCAGTCTGGGTTTAGCAGATTCGAAAAGGTTTCGACGAATGTAGAATTCTCCGATAAGAAGTTCTTTTGCTGCAAGCTTGGATTTAATTTCGGCAATGTCTTTTCTAGCTTCTATCGCCTCGGGAGCACTAGGGAAGCGGGCAATGAATTCGTTATAGGCGTCCTGGGACTTTTTCAGGGGTGTGAGGTCTCGATCGATTAGTGTTGGAGCATCCTTGTAGTAAGACTTTGCTACCCGGAACATTGCATAGGGCACCTTGGGGTGTTTCGGATGGAGATCCTTAAAGATTTGATAATTGACCGCTGCCTCTGCAAAGAGATCTTGCATGTAATAGACGTCCGCAATGCGGAGCTGGCACTCAGATGCGTAGCTTGAGTAGGGGAACTTGTTTTTAATGGCCCGGAGTTTATCGATTGCGATTTGATAATGGTCACTCTCGATATCGCCCTGGGCTTCCTTATAAAGGGAAGCTGGATCATTTTCGTCAATATGTATTGAGCTGCAGGCGGCCGTCCAAACAATCAAAAAGAGGACTAAAAGGTGAAAAATTTTCTTCATTTGATTCGCTCTCCCAATGTCAACGTGACTGGATCATGGATTTTATAAAATCAGCAAGCTTTTTGCTCTCACCCAACCAATTCCATCAGCTGAGTATCGGACCTGATTCCAGTCGTCAGGTAATCCCTCCGAGGGGGTGGCTGGCCCCAGCACTCGCACCTTAGATCCAGGCTCGACCTCTTCTAGGGGCTGAAAGTGGTCGCCTGGTCCTACTCGGACCGTCTGCTTTTCTAGGAGAACGCCACAAGGATGGGAGTTAGCCCAAAGTCGGATTGAATACATTCCAAATGTGATTGCAAGGGCTGCGAGACCCCAGTAAGAGGCTGGTTGGAGAAGGGTCGTCCTGAGCTGGCGAGTTTTAGAGTAACTTCTGATCCAGATGAGGACGAGCGCAAGACAAAGAAATCCTAGAGTTGCACGAGCCTCCTCGAAGGATACCTGATCAGCCAGCTGTTCAATCCAAAATGAAGCCGGGTCGAGCTTTTCAGACCCTAGCTTATCACTCAGGGCTTGTCGGGCGATATTCAAATTTGTTTGAATATCTGGCTGGTGGGGTTGAAGGCGGTTTGCCTTTTCAAGGTGTGCCACCGCGAGCCCCAAGCTTCCCACTCGATAGTAAGTAGTTCCTAAGTTGTAGTAATAGGAGCTATCGAGTGAGTTAGGGTGCGCTAATAGCTCAGTAATAGCTTCGTTTAGCTGCCCTGCGTCAAAGTGGTTCTTTGCATCTTTCCAATTTGCCCACGAATCTGGGTTAGGGGATGCATAGGACCACTGAAAAGAAACAGCAAGTAAGGAAAGAAAAACTAAAAAGCTCAACGTTTTCCGCATTTGAAGAAAATCCCATCAGAGTCGAAAGCTTGCAACAAAAATAAGCTCATGATATTTCTTCAGCGAGCCGTTTTCTAGGCTTTTTGATCGATTTTGCACCCCGTTTCCTGTGTATATAGGAGCTTTCATGCCTCAGATTTTAAATTCCCTCATTACTACTCTCAGAGATTCCCCTCGGTTCATTTCAGCAAAGAATGAGTTGTTGGCTACAATCGTTGAGTCCAGTGAATCGATTCAAGGGGTGTGTTCCGGCTCCAGATCCGAGGAGATGATCAACAGCTATCAGGCGTCGCTGAAGGAATTTGCCAAAAATCGAGGTCGCGATCTTTACTTTCCCTTTCTAGCCTCCGGCATTGGCTCTGGGCCATGGGTGGAGCTAGTTGATGGCAGCGTCAAGTTTGATATGATCACCGGAATTGGGATTCATTTCTTTGGTCACTCTCATCCGGCGCTCATTGAGGAGATGATCAAGGGCTTGCCAGGAGATATTATGCAGGGCAACCTGGAGCCTGGAATTGAGATGAATGACTTGCTCAATGCCCTTTTATCCAGAGTGGGTGAAGGAAGTCGCTTGGCTCATGGCTGGCTCATGTGCAGTGGGACCATGGTCAATGAGGTTGCCCTTAAGATTGTGCGGCAGAAGAAATTCCCAGCAACTAAAGTCCTCGCTTTTAAAGACTGCTTCGCAGGTCGATCAACTGCAATGCAGGAAATCACTGACAATCCAAGCTATCGCCAGGGACAGCCCACCTACGGCGAGGCCCACTACCTTTCTTTTTATGATCCAAAGCTAGGTCTAAACGAGAGCATTGCTCGTACTCTTGGAGAGATGAAAGAGCTTTTTATTCGGTATCCAGGGCAGTTTGCGCTCCTGATGACTGAGCTGGTTCAAGGAGAGGGTGGATTTCAGTACGCTCCGCGTGAGTTTTATGTTCGGATTTTTGATGAAGCAAAAAAAGCAGGTTTGGCCCTTTGGATGGATGAGGTGCAGACGTTTGGGCGCACGGGAGAACTCTTTGCCTATCAGAAATTTGGCCTCAACGAGTACGTCGACGTAGTCACCGTCGGAAAGATGCTTCAAGCGTGTGCTCTTTTGTTTACATCCGAATATGCTCCTAAACCGGGCTTGGTCGCAGGGACTTTTTCCGGAAGCACAGCGGCTCTCAGAACTGCGAGGCGGGTTTTAGAGCTCTTGGACGAAGGTCAATTTCTAGGCGAGGGGGGGCGCATTGATCGGCTCTCGACTGAATTCGTCCATGGCCTGGAGGCTCTCAAGTCCTCCTCCTGTAAGGGATTAATCGGCGAAATTCGAGCGGTGGGTGGCATGATTGGCTTTGAGCCGCTGAACGGCACAATGGACGACGTAAAGGCCGTCTTAATGAAGTTATTCGATCTAGGTGTTGTTGCATTCTATTGCGGGCATGGTCCGTACTTGATTCGAATGCTTCCCCCATTGGGTGCGATGGAGAGTAGTCATGTGAGTCAGGTTTGCCGCATCATCGAGCAGGCATTGGTCGCAGTAGGGGCTCAACGAAGAGCTGAGCCCTTGAAGGGGAAAGTATGAAACGATTTCTTGATGAGGCAAAACGGATCATTCGGATGAACTCCGTTAGTACGAACGGAAACGAGGAGCTAGCTAATTACGCGGCCTCCCTCATGCAAGACCGAGGGTTAAAAACTCAGGTTCAGCATGTCACCCATTCGAATGAATCCATTTCTAAACGACAGTTCAACGTCATAGGGATCGTAGGAGATCCTTTAGTTGATCGCAAAATCCGTAAAGGGATTTTACTCAATACCCATTTGGATACGGTTAGTCCAGGAATTCTTGAGAACTGGACGGAGACAGGGGGGGATCCGTTTTCGGCTACTCTCAAGGATGGAAAAATCTACGGTTTGGGTACTGCTGATGTAAAACTGGATTTCTTGTGCAAGCTGCATGCAGTGGAGAAGTTTCGAGAGCGGAAGCTGAAAAACCCAATTTATCTAGTGGGGACCTGTGGCGAAGAAATTGGTATGTTTGGAGCCAAATACCTCATTAAGTCATTAGCGCTTAATCCTAAATACGTCCTTGTAGGTGAGCCTTCGGATCTAAAGGTGGTTTATGCCCATAAGTGTCTGAATATTTTTCGAGTGTCCATCGGCTACCAATTGGTTGAGAGAGATGCCCGAGGGTTTAATCGGAGAATTGATCTTCACTCATTTGGGAAGTCAGCACATAGCTCCTATCCTCACTTGGGAACAAACGCTATCTTGGGTGGAGTAGATTTTCTGCATCGAGCGATGGACCAGGGTTTTGAGATGCGATTTACTCGGCTCGACGGGGGGGACACAGTTAATAAAGTTCCAGATCACTCGATGATTCAGTTCTACTTAACCTCGCACCAGTTCGAGGATTTCAAGCGATTTTTTCGTGATCTAGTCCGAGTAGAGGGCAAGGAGCGATCGTTTCGAGTGGAGCTGGGTGGTGTAGGTGAATCGGGTGTGAGGTTTCTGCCTGATCCTCTTTTTCCCTGTTTGACAGAGATTGTGGAGTTTTTTAAGAGTACTTCATCCGAACTCGAGCAGGTTCGTGACGAGACCTATGACCCCCAGCACTCTACTGTCAATTTTGGCCAACTCAAACAGAAACTAGGGGGGATAGATCTTCACTTTGATATTCGACTCCTACCCGAAATTTCCCCTCAGGAAATCGAAAAGAAAATAAAGGCTGGAATCCAGGAGATTGCTGGAAAATACCCGAATCTAAATATTGGGGTCACTCTTGAGCGGATGAACCCAAGTCTTAATATGAAAATGGAAGACCAGCTGATCGATATCTGTCGAGACTCCATGGACAGCGTTGGAATTACGCCTCAATTTTCGAAAAAGGCAACTTCAACTGAGGCCGCTCAATATTTCCAAGCCGGTTATCAGGCTGTTGTTTTCGGACCTGGAACTTCTCAGGGTAATAGTCACAGTCCAAACGAGCACAATCGTCTCGATGATCTAGAGAAGGCAATTGCATTTTATGAGAAGGTGATAGAAAGAGTCTGTCTATGATCCTGCTGCGGGAGATCCGAGAACAGGACCTCGAAGCCCTGGAGTCATTTTCTCAAATTCCAGGATTCATTAATCTCCCAAATGATAGAGACCTCTTAATGGAGAAAATCCAGCGAGCCAAGAACTCGTTTGGTCAGGCGGCACCACTCATCCAAGATAGCAAATACCTCTTTGTGGCGGAGGACCTGGAAAATAAAAAGATCCTGGGCACCTCGATGATTGCTGGACAACACGGTACCGTCGAATCCCCTCACTTCTATTTTGAGGTGGGCAGCGAGGAACGCTATTCTTCGACAATCAGTACAGGATTTATTCACGGCACTTTAAAATTAAAATACGAAACAGATGGCCCGTCCGAAATCGGCGGACTTGTTTTGGACCCTGAGCTCAGAAACTCTGAGGCACGAATTGGGCGGCAGATTTCGTTTGTCCGGTTCTTATTCCTGGGGTTAAATCGGGAGCGCTTTAAAAAAAAGATCCTCGCTGAGCTCCTGCCGCCCCTAAACAAGCGGGGTCAATCTCCATTGTGGGAGGCTATTGGTCGCCGATTCACCAACATGGATTACTGGGAAGCCGATCAGCTTTCTCAGAAGAGTAAAGACTTCATTTTGTCTCTTTTCCCGTCGGGAAAAATCTACACGGCCTTCCTTTCCGCCGAGGCCCGAAATTCAATCGGAAAAGTTGGAAAAGAGACCGAACCAGTGGTTCATATGTTGAATAAAATCGGATTTACATACCGTGGACATGTTGATCCTTTTGATGGAGGGCCTCACCTATTGTCAAAAGTTGAGGATGTTCTACCTGTTAAAAAAATTCAGAAATTAAAGCTCAACTGCCAGGAAACTGCCTCGTTGTATTCGCCTTCACAGTTCGGGCTGATCTGCAATTTGGAACAAGCTCCCGGCGAATTTCGAAGTGTCATGGTTCAGGCAGCTATCCATGAGGATCGAATCCAACTGACTGAGCCCAACCAGGCAATGGTTTGTTCTGTTTTAGGACTTGGGTCGGATACCCAAGTTGCCTTTATGCCATTTTACTAGATCAACGAGGTATCGAATGACTCAGGCTCGATTTCAGGCAAAGGTTTTAGGTGATTTCATAGGCGGGGAGTTTAGAATTCCTAGCGATCCCAATGGCGATTGGATGAGTCGCAGTCCTGCTCAGTATGCGGATGAGTTGGGTTGCTACCAATACTCATATTCTCATGTAGATGAGGCAGTTTCAGCAGGGCGAGAGAGTTTTCCTCAGTGGAAGAAAAGGACAGTTTCGGAGCGGGCCGAGTACCTTAAGAAATTTCAAGCGGTTCTCAAAAAGCGTGAGAGTGAATGGACCGAGGCCATCGCAAGAGAAGTGGGTAAGCCTCTTTGGGAAGCCAAAACTGAACTTGCCGCCATGATTAATAAGGTGGATATCACCATTCAAGAGAGCATGAAGCTTGTTGCCGACTTTGAAATTCCAAAAATTCTAGAGAATACTACAGGTGTCTGTAGGTACCGTCCTCTGGGGGTTTTAGCGGTGATAGGACCCTTTAATTTTCCCGGTCATTTGCCAAATGGTCATATTATACCGGCACTTTTAACTGGGAATACGGTTGTTTTTAAACCTTCTGAAAAAGCTGCCTGGGTAGGTCAACTCATGGCAGAAAGTTTTAAAGAGGCGAACCTACCCTCTGGAGTCTTTAATCTCGTTCAAGGGGAGCGTGAGGTCAGTCGGAGACTCTGCGCTCACGAGGGTGTAAATGGAGTTCTGTTCACTGGGTCATATGACGTGGGCGTTCAAATTAAGCAGGATACTCTTCATCAGCATTGGAAGCTCCTTGCACTTGAGATGGGCGGCAAGAATTCAGTGATTGTCTGGGAAGATGCTGATCTGGAGACTACAGTTTTTGAAACCCTTCTGGGAGGGTTTCTTACCGCTGGCCAGAGATGCAGCGCTACGAGTCGAGTCTTGGTTCATCGAAAGGTTTTGGATTCGTTTGTGAGTCAATTTCATGCGAGATCTAAGGCATTCCAGATTGGACATCCGCTCGATAATCCCTTTATGGGACCTTTGATTGATCAGGGCTCTGTTGACCGTTACATGAAGTTTCAAGGAATTGCTTCGAGAGAGGGCTTTGAGCCAATCATGAGTGGCAAGACTCTGGATTTATCCCAGCGCGGAAATTATGTCACTCCTACGATTAGTCTCATGGCCCATGCGACTCTCGAGCAGACTCGAAAGAGTACGTACCAGCAGACAGAACTTTTTGCTCCTAACATTGCGATTCTTGGAGTGGATGATTTGGATGAAGCGATTGCTCAAGCAAATGCGACTCAGTTTGGATTGGTTACGAGTGTATTCAGCAAGACACGATCTGTTTATGAGCAATGTCTTGAAGGACTTGAGATGGGGTTAGTTAATTGGAATAAATCGACGGTTGGCGCTTCCTCGAAGCTTCCTTTTGGCGGGCTGAAGAAGAGTGGCAATCACTTTCCAACAGCACTTATGGCGCCACTTTATTGTACATCACCCGTCGCGTCTCTCGAGACAGTAATACCTCAACCTGTGGCTGCATTGGCTGAAAAAAATCCGGGTCTCAATTGGAAATAGAATCTTACTGATTGACCATTTCGGGAGGCCCTCATCAAATGAGGGCCTCTATTTTCAATCTAATTGGATTGAAGTGCCTTTTCTACGTTGGAAGCTTGAGGTCCTTTTGGACCCTCGATCAAATCAAAATCTACTTTTTGACCTTCTGCGAGAGTTTTAAAACCATCACCCTGAATTGCAGAGTAATGCACGAATACATCCCGTTCTGTACCATCAGTTTGGATGAACCCGTACCCTTTGCTGTCGTTGAACCACTTTACTTGTCCTGTTGCCATCGAAATACCCCCTGTAAATAAAAGAGAAGAGCAACCAGGAAAAGAAGTAATCCTGCTTTCAGATTGGCGTCAAATAAAAAAACAGGAATTCAAATATTTTTGGTAACTAGCGTCATCGCTACCTCTCAGATTTGAGTGGGTCAATAAGGGCGAGTCATGGGTACTCCGGGTCCAAACTGGGTCATTCCGCCAGTGCCGAATCCGGATGGATTATATCCCATTTGGAAACCAAAACCTGCGCCCATCATAGGATTGCTCATGGGCATGCCTGGCATCATCATAGGATTGCTCATGGGCATGCCTGGTATCATCATAGGATTGTTCATGGGCATGCCTGGTATCATCATAGGATTGCTCATGGGCATGCCTGGTATCATCATAGGATTGCTCATGGGCATGCCTGGCATCATCGTGGGATTGTACATGCCCATCCCTTGCATCATCATAGGATTGTTCATGGGCATGCTCTGCATCATGCCTTGCTGGGGAATGTTCTGCCCGAATGTTGGGTTTGTCGCAAAATTTGGGTTTTCAGCTAGCAGTTGCTGGTGCCTGATTGCTAAGGATTCCTGTGCGATTTGAGAAGTCCTGAGGATAGATAGTCGTTTTTCTCGAATTCTCGAGCAGGCGTCAGACGAAGTGGTGGCTCCTTGAGAACAATGTTGCTCCTGGAGCCTTGCCCATTCTCGAGTGAGTTGGAGCTCTTTGAGCTTGATCATCTGCATTGAAGTATTGCCTTGTTGTGCTTCAGCATGGAGCCGATTAATTTTTAGGGTGAGATGAATTTCCTCATAAGATTCTCTGTAACTGTCACCGAAACGATCGAAGATTTCTCTTTCCATGATTGAAATTGCCTTGTCACAGTTTGAGACTTTGGCTTCTGCGCCCGAACAAAGTTTTGCTGCCAAAAGACTAAATTTGGCCGCTGCTTCCCTCTCTTCGACGTCGCGTATAGATTTAGATCGGATTCCATCGGACCATTCAGCGAGCTCTTCCCGGAGAGACTCGATCTCGTCAGGTCGCTCTCGTCCGACGCGATTAATTTCTTCTTTAAGCGCTTCAAATTGCTCCTTGCGAGATCGTTCTTTAAATTCTTTATGTAAACGGTTGGCCTCAAATGCATCAATATCGTGAAATTGATTGAGGAGTTGATCGATGGCAGTTTTTACTTTTCGCCCGTCGCTACAGGTCGCAATGATTTCACGATGAAGTTCAATTTGAATTTCCCTTTCACTTCTTCTCTTTTCTTCGGCCTCTGCTTTGGCTTGATCCTCGGCTGACTTTTTGTCTGCTTCAGTCTGATAGGTCTCGATGGGATCGCATTTGTATCGATTTATGGATTCATCCCAATGAAGAATGGATACATCCCCCGACCTAGCAAGATTCATTTTAGTCTGAATTTTGCTGCCCAACTCGCTAAAAAATTTCCAGTTTGCACCGGGAGAAATTTTGGTGGAAATTTCGCGTGTAAAAGGACCTTTCGCTTTGAACTTTTTGATGCAGTCTTCAGCTTTTCCTTCTTGGTCAAAAAACTGAATCGCCTGGACGGTTTTTTCACAGGATGGGTCGTGATCCCGGTCCCGCTTTGGCGTTATCCACTGAATTTCAAGTAAACTGAGACACGACTCTGGAAGGTCGCCTTCAATGTGTGCTTGGTTGCCACTGATCTTGAGAGTGAATGTAGAGATCAACTCTTCGACTGTTTCTCGATCCCAGGTCTTTGAGGGCTCTGGAGCTGATGGCTTCTGGGCTTGTTTTGCGACAGGTGAGGGCCTGGTTTTAACGAGAAATTTAGGTGCAGCAAATGCAGGATGTACCAAAAAAAAGTACGCGAGGCTCAGCAAGCTCATTTTAATCCGACTTTTACTTTTCCACATAACAACCACTCCACATCACACTAGGAAGCTTCGATGCCGAAGTACTACTTCGGAGTCGCGCTTGTTTCAGAGCTGCGCAAATCTCAAAGTTTGAGAATTCACTTCAGCGAACCTAGAGTAAGCAAGGGGTGGGCCAAAAATGACCTAGTGAGTCGGGATAAAAAAACCATAAGTTACAGGGGTTTGAGGTTAAGCTGAGTGAGTTCAGTAGGTGCAGAGTGTTTGAGTTTCAGTGGGTTGTAAAAAAGTTCGACGGAATAAGTCAGGGTTTCCAGCTGAGTTTTGGCGAGGCAGGGCGTTCGATCAACACGGAACAGATCGAAATCCATTTAAGGTGAGGTCTTGCGTCTAGCCGACTGCCTTGTTAAGCTCTGGCTACGTTAGAAAAGGGAGATGATTATGGTTTTTAAGCAAATGCAACCCAGTGGTTTTGAACAAGTGGTTTTCTGTCAGGATGAGCGTGTCGGATTAAAAGCCCTCATCTCCATTCACTCCTCTGTTCTCGGGCCCGCGACGGGCGGATGCCGGATGTGGAACTACGCATCTGAAGAAGAAGCTCTTACCGACGTTCTTCGGCTCTCTGAGGGAATGACTTATAAAGCAGCAATGGCTGGGCTGAATTGGGGTGGCGGAAAAGCCGTGATCATCGGGGACGCTAAAACTCAAAAGACTCCTGCTTTGCTCAAGCGGTTTGGTGAGTATGTCGATCGCCTCGGTGGGCACTACATCACCGCAAAAGACGTGGGCATCGGCGCTGACGACTTGAGACAAGTTAAGCACTCCACTCGGCACGTGCTTGGGATCGAGGGTGAGGCAGGTTCAAGCGGTGATCCGTCACCTGCGACTGCCTGGGGTGTTTATAATGGAATGCAGTCTGCTGCTCAAGTCGCATTTCAAGCTCGCTCTCTTAAAGGATTGAAGATTGCTATCCAAGGTTTAGGAAGCGTTTCCTACTACCTCCTTGACTACCTCGTTAAAGAGGGTGCTCAAGTGATTGGCTGCGATATTGATCCTGCCATGGTCGATCGAG
>CANHSO010000006.1 GCA_947463705.1 Bacteriovoracaceae bacterium | reverse complement strand
GGTCTGGTCGTCCACCACGAGATACAACCGCCTTGATGGACTGTCCAAGATCTGCGGCGGCCCAGAGTGCAGCCCCCGCACCGGTACTCGCACCAAAAAAGCCCAAGGGTAAGTCCTTGGATACGCTCTGACTTGTCACATAACGAACGGCTGCCAAAAGTCGGCTCGCTAAAAATTGAATATCAAAAACATTTTCCCGGTCTTGAGCTTCATCCCAGGTCAGCAGATCAAATAGCAAGGTGCCCAGTTGATCCCGATTTAGGTGATCAGCCACCCGAATATTTCTCGGACTCAGTCGACTGCTTCCACTCCCATGAGCAAAAATAACGATGCCATGACAATGAACTGGAACCACCAAGGTTCCAGGCAGCCGAGTGGAATGGTCTATAATTTCGACTTCTTGAACAAAATTTTCCTCAGTCTCTCGCTTGTGTTGCACTCTCCCGTTCATAGACACCTCTCCTATTCTCGGTGCATCATCAGCGCCATTTTTTGAGTTTGGCGAAAGCCTTGCTTCCAACAGACCTATGAAAAACTATATCCCCCTCCGCAAATACAAGCACCCCTTCAAGGAAACCGCTCGGCGAGACCCTTATCGCTCAACACTCAAACCCAAGGGTCAACCCATCTGTCCGTCTTGTCGCGCGGTGAGTATCCGAGGGCGCTGGCTTTCTCGCCGCCAGCTAGAACACCAAAAAACGCCAGTTGAACCTACCCAGGAGGTGAAATGCCCAGCTTGCCGCCAAAAAGAAGACCAGTTTGCATTAGGAGTGATTGAAATCCGAGGCGAAGCCTGGAGGCAGAACCAAGAGGAGATTTTAAAAACACTCAAAAATACGGAATCGATCGCGCGAAGCCGTAATGATCAGGAGCGGATCCTTTGGGTCAAAGAGCTAAAAAACATGATTAAAGTTTACGTTTCCCTCCCTGACCTTGCCCGACAGATGGGTCGAGAGCTGGAGAACAGTTTCCAGGGCTTTACCGAATATTCTCACTCCACCGAAGAGCCTTATCTCCGTGTGCGCTGGTGGTCAGACCTCCCCCGAATGAAACACAGACCAGGTCATGCCCTCGAGTTAGGAGTCGAGAATGGGGCGAACACTCAGCAGAAGCAAAGAGCACAAAAATCCCGCGCCTTCCGAGCCAGAAGTCGAGGATAGAAGGCACTTCTTCTTGCCGGTTGGTTGAGTTTGCATTTCTTGGCCGCTCGGAGGATAAAGAACTAGGATCTGAGGAATCCTAGACATGAAAAAAAGAAGGGTGATTCTTATCTTGCTGGTTTTGTGCGGTTTTACCCTGAGCCACGCCAAGCCTCCTGAGCACTTTTCTGTTTTTTTCAAGGATCCGATCCAAGCTCGGCCATCGTCTGGCCAAACTCAAAATCACGAACTAGAAATCTCGGTCGTTAACCTTCTCATAGCACAGCATGAACTCGAGGACGGAGAGGATCACGGGCACCAGTTCATCGAACTAAATTTAAAGCCGACACAGTGGTCAATTTATCAAGAAATCCAATGGCGAATTGCTGAACTCATCCCTGACGAGGAAAAACGTCCTACACTCCTCCTGACTCTATCTGAATCGCCTGAACCGGAGAACGAGTCAGGAATTGGCATCCTCGGAGGGATGGGTCCCCTCGCCGATGCTGAACTCATTCAGGCCCTCATGAACCGCCTGCACGCGAGCCATAAACCAGTCAATTGGAAACGATTCGCAGTACACCTCCTGTCCGCGCCTCCTCCCCGATCCTGGCAAGCCACCACAGGCCGAGGGCTAACCTACCTTCATCGAATTGGAGCCTTTGCCACGCAGGGCTATCAACGGTACTACCTCGCCTCAAACACCGCTCATATTCACATCACTGGCTTCAAAAGCTTGGTTCGGGGCACTTGGATCAGTGGCGCACCACGCCACTCCGAGTTTACGGTAGTGGACTTGGTCGCTCATGCAGCGCAATCGATCGAACTGTCGGAGCCCCCCCTTCTCGTACTCAGTTCTAAAGCAACCTATGATGCTCGCCTTTATGACCACTACCTCACTCAAAAAGGATGGACTGAGGCCAAACTCGTCACAGAATCTCACGCTTCCCAGGCGCACGCGCAGGGACAGTTTCACCTGATTTCGTCTCCCGCTCAAGCCCAAGCCCTCCAAAACGCCATTGATCTCGCCAAGGCAGGACAGTTCGAAGAGTCACACGAACGGATCAAGGCAATTCTAATTTCAGAAATCAAACACATCCAGACACCTACAGGAAAACTAAATATCCTCCTCGGTTGCACAGAACTTCCCCTCGCGCTCAAAGGCGGCGCTGCAAACGAATTAACTCTTACCCTAAAAAATGAACTCGGAATCGAAACACAATTCATCGACACGAGCCAAATCTTTGCTGAAAAAATCGCGACCGACATCGTGAATCTAACTGAAGAGTAGATCAAATTAACTAAAAATTTCTTAATACAGAAAATCATTAATTTATTTCTACCTAATTAATTGAGAATAAAAAACCAAAGCCACGGCTTTATTAAATGCTCACTAATCAATTCGAGATATCTTAATCTTTTATTATTGACTTATAGGCGATTCAGAATTATTATTCTCTCCGCTTAAATCATTCTCTTCTAGGATAAATCAACGGGAACAGTTCACCTAGTTTTCAGCCACTTAAAAAGTGCTAATTGGGCGCGTTCCTCACTCGTCAAAAAACGAAAGGTTAGTTTTATGAAATTAGAAACCGAAAATGCAGTCGCACGTCGTATTTGCAACCTCATGTATGCTGAAAGAAAAGCGAAGAAAATCAGCCAACAACGCCTTTGCGATGATCTCAAGATCACCCAAGGTCTTCTCTCCAAAATCGAAAACGAAAAGCTGAAGCCTTCTGTTTACGTTTGGCTCACTTTCTGCCGCATTTTCGCCCTCAGCCCTGAAATCGCGATGAGCGAAGGCGCATTCAAGAAGCGCATGACTTCTTTGAAAAAAGTTCTTCACTAAGTCTTAGAGTTCCCTCTCCACTTACACACACAAAAGCAAACGCCCACTTCAGCTCGCAAGAACTGGTGGGCGTTTTGTTTTTCTAAATACTCAACTATCTACTAATCAAAACATAAGGCAACTCAACCGATTAAGCTGAATTGCCTCACCCTAAATCAAACTAGAACGCGTCACCTTCGTCTTCGAAGTCTCGCTTAATGGTGTCGATCAATGAATCCACAGACTCAGAGGCCTCGACATCAAAATCATCGACTGCCTCATCGAGATCGAGATCGTAGATGACTTTTGCAAAGTCTTTATCGCTAGCCAAGTCCTGACGGATGGCTTCGATGTACTTTTCTGGGTACTTAGCCACCAATTCTTCGATGTATTGATTGAGCTTTTTCTCTCGAAGAATGACTTCCTTGCGCTTAATTTTTTTCCAGTTTTTAATGTAGTGAAGGCGGCAATATCCGCCCGAAGTAGCCAGACCTTCGCAGGCGACCTCACGACAAACGGTTTCGCCCAGAACTTCTGCCAAGCTTCTCTTGGTCAATAAATCGGACTTTTTTGGTGCCGAGGCGGCCTTTGATTTAGCTTTTGCCGGCGCCTTAGCTGCGTGAGTTGAGTGCGATGAGGTATGGTTCGAATCGCTCGTCGAACCCGAATGAGAGCGGGAACCTGAATTCGAACGGGATACAGCAGCCCCTGTTTTTTTACCGGAAGCAGAGGGAGCGTTAGATTTTGATTTCCCTGTTAATTTTGAAAACGAAGGGAAGAGAGACTTAACCATACTATTTTGCCTTTTTTCAAGTTCGTCTTAATGATAACACCAAGAAGTGGCACGTGGGACTCAGACAGTCAAGATGAAACTCAACAAAAACCCTGGCGAAGGCCCGAGGGAGCTCGAAACCGTCGGTGCGGTGGACCTCCACTTTCATGGCGCTTTCGGAATTGACCTCATGTCTGCCTCGCCCAAACAACTCAACGAACTCTCTAGCGAACTCTGGAAATCGGGTTTAGCTGGATTCTGCGCTACCACAGTGACTACCACTCCAAAGGATCTAAGGGAAACTGTGGTGCGCCTGGGGCGATGGATTCGCTCCGATCAATTCCCTGGAGCGAAGCCCTTCGGCATCCACCTCGAGGGGCCGTGGATCGGTCCTCACATGAGCGGAGCCCACCCCACTCCGCTCGTCAGGAAGCTCAATCCCGACGAGCTGGAAGCACTCTGGGTGGCGAGCCAAGGCACCCTCAAAATCATCACCCTAGCTCCTGAAGAGATCTCCACCCTCAAACTGCGTCAGTTGATCAAATGGTGCAATCCACGAGGCATTCTTCTTTCAGCAGGCCACTCGAAGGCTACCTTTGAACAAGCAAAGAAGGCCTTTGATCTCGGCATCCGAGGGGTCACCCATGCCTGGAATGCGCTCGCCTACCATCATCGGGAGCCTGGAGTATTGGGTGCTGCCCTAGGCAACCGAGAGATCTATCTCGAGTTGATCGTGGATCAAATTCATATTTCCCGGCCCTGGATTCGCCTCACACGAGCCCTTCACCCCAGCCACTCGGTCTGCCTCATTTCAGATTGTGCAGCGGCTGCGGGACACTCCAGGAACCCGCGATGGAGCACGCTCGGTCGCTTAAAAGTCCACTTTCAAGCGGGAGCTAGCCGTACATCGACAGGAATGCTTGCAGGAGGCGGTCTTCTCCTGCCTGAAAGCTACTGCCGCTGGGCGGAGGCCGAGGCTCGGGATCTCAGCTGTTCTATTCGAGAGATTCTGCTCAGATCAGTTCACCAACTCACTCGAGTCCCCGCTCGAATTTTAGGGCTCAAACCCCGCCAACTCGCAGACAGGAAGGTCGTCTGGGAAATTCGGAACGAGCGAAAATTGCGAGTAATTCCAATTGACTCTCGTTCAAGTGCAAGATAGTATCCGACCACTTTGGTATCAAACGAATTAGGTGCATCCATGAAGATCTATTTACATGAAATTACAGATCAAG
The DNA here is from genome assembly GCA_947463705.1 of Bacteriovoracaceae bacterium. Taxonomy (GTDB): domain Bacteria; phylum Bdellovibrionota; class UBA1018; order UBA1018; family UBA1018; genus CAINWE01. The sequence goes on along the minus strand of CANHSO010000006.1, from coordinate 34,458 downwards.
AGACAGAACTCGAATTCACTCAGGATGAGCCTTGGGTACTGGAAGCCGTTTGTCGTGTAGACGAAGACTCCGAAACCCTCCCTCCGAGAAAAAAAATGCGACCGATCACCACCTCATTCTCTCTGAGAAAAGTAGATGATGTCGTCGTGGTGTCGGGTAACATCGAGACCCATATTCATCTCCTTTGCAGCCGTTGCGCGAATTCATTTGAACGTTCCTGCAAGATTCATTTTTCAGGTCTCTTCTGTAAAGATCCAGTCATGGCTGGCGTTGCACATCTTCAGCGAAAACCCGACTCTCGTGAACGGGGTCGCCCGATGGGTCAAAACCAAGGATTTGCTCGACACGCACACAACTATGCTGAGGATGAAGCGGTCTCCAGTGGCCAAGACTTAGATATCACCTACCTCTCTGAAGACTCTATTGACTTAAGCGACGTGACCACCGAACAACTCCAGCTCCAGGTCCCTTTTCAGCCGCTTTGTAGCGACGCCTGCAAAGGGATGTGCACCCACTGCGGCACCGACCTCAATTTAGGGCGCTGCGCGTGCTCGAAGATCAAATCTAGTCATCCGTTCTCAGCTCTCAAGGACCTCAAACTCTAATAAAAACCACTGAATCATCATAGGGAGATCCGCATTGAACACCGTGACTCAAAACAGCCACTCTCCATACTCTTCTAGAATCACAGGAACAGGATCAGCGTTTCCTCAAAATCGACTCACCAATCATGACCTCGCAAAACGGGTCGACACATCAGACGAGTGGATCGCCGATAGAACGGGAATTCGAGAACGCCGGATTGTTCGCCCGGGCGACCCGAGCGAACAAAACTCTTCGCTCGGTTACGCAGCTGCCCTCAAGGCTCTCGAAATGGCCGGAAAAACTCCGGATCAAATTGACCAAATTATCTACGCAACCGTCACACCAGATACACTCATCCCATCTGCAGCGTGCTGGCTCCAGCATAAACTCGGTGCCCGTCGGGCTTGGGCAATGGATTTAAACGCTGCATGCTCTGGTTTTGTCTACGCTCTCGCCACGGCAGACCAATTCATCCGAAGTGGTCAGGTTAGAACCTCCCTCGTTGTTGGTGCGGACGTTCTCAGTAGCGTTACAAATTGGTCTGACCGAAGCTCGTGTATCTTATTCGGCGACGGCGCGGGTGCTTTTATCGTAGAGCAAACCCATGCTCAATCGCCTCACCGGATTTTGTCCAGTCACTTGGGATCAGACGGCGACCTCTGGGAAGTGTTTCACATCCCTGCGGGTGGATCTAATCTGGAAGTCACCCCAGAAGCTTACAGCAAAAACCTCCATAAAATGAATATGAAGGGCAAGGAGATCTTTAAATCTGCGGTCAGAACTCTCTCTGATTACGCAGTCATGGCGATTGAAGCAAATGGACTCAAGCCTGAAGAAATTGACTGGCTCATTCCACACCAAGCCAACTTGAGAATTATTGAAGCCGTCGCGAAACGGCTCAATTTCCCGATGAGTAAAGTACTCGTGAACATCGATCGGTTTGGTAACACCTCCTCCGCAACTGTTCCTACGGCCATGGACGAAGCAGTTCGAGACGGAAGAATCCAAAAAGGACAAACGCTCCTGCTCGACGTATTTGGCGCAGGACTCACTTACGGATCGATTCTGGTTCGCTGGTAGGCGCGACTAGACTCCTGCGAAGACAGGAAAAATGCGTTGACACTCTAAAATCAAAATTTTAACTTTCACTCTACCGAAGGAGCTATCACTGAAATGAGCACCGCACCTCAGCTTCCTACTTCTCACCAACTCTTTGCCGTTTTTCCAGGGCAGGGATCTCAGCATGTCGGAATGGGCAAAGACCTGTTCGAACAATTTGCCGTCGCACGAGAAGTTTTCGAAGAAGCTTCTGACGCCATCCGAATCGACCTGAAAAAACTTTGCTTCGAAGGCCCTGAGTCGGACCTGATTCTCACTGAGAACACTCAGCCCTGCTTACTCGCCGCGTCCGTCGCGGCGTTTCGAGTAGCGCAAAAAGAACTCGAATTTAAACCTGCAGCCGTCGCCGGTCACTCCTTAGGGGAATACTCCGCCCTCGTTGCTGTCGGATGTCTTGACTTAGGAACTGCAGTGCAATGGGTTCGCGAACGAGGTACTGCGATGCAAAAAGCGGTGCCCGCGGGACAAGGTGGAATGGCCGCCATCTTAGGACTCGATGATTCGTTGATTGATTCTCTTTGCGCTCGAGCAACCGAAAATGCGATCCAAGCCCGAGCAACAGTTAGCGAAACTGAAACCACAGTGAGCGCCACCGTGTCACCCGCCAACTTTAATGCCCCAGGACAAATTGTGATCGCAGGTTCTGCCGATGCAATCCTAGAGGCCGTCGCACTCATTAAAGCTGGAGGCGATTTCGCCGGAGGCAAGGCGATTCCACTTCAAGTCAGTGCTCCATTCCATTGTCAACTCATGAGGCCTGCACGAGAAAAAATGGCAGAGATCTTTACCCAGGCTTCCTCGGCCCAAAAACCCAAGGCCTTAAGCATCCCCTACGTAGCCAATCGAACAGGCAGACTCAATCAGGAGCCCGAGCTCGTCTTGGACTTTCTGATTGAACAAGTAGACCACCCTGTCCTCTGGAAACAATCCATTCAATACCTTTTGGCCGCTGACTTCAACGCTGCGATTGAGTTTGGTCCGGGTAAAGTTTTGTCCGGACTGATTAAGAGAATTGCATCAGTCGCTGAAAGAACTTGCGCCCTAAGCTCAGTAGGTGACTCCAAAGCCATCGCTGCACTCGAGGGGTTCTTGGCTCAGCATCGCAAAACATCCGAAGGAGAACTACGCCTGTGAACCAGAAGAAAAAAACCGCACTAGTCACCGGAGCGTCCCGAGGAATCGGAGCTGCCACAGCCATTCAGCTCGCTCAGGATGGATTTTTTGTGCTGATCAACTACACATCAAACGAAAGCAAAGCACAAGAAGTCTTGGATCAAATCCGTGCTGCCGGGGGCAGCGGAGAGCTTTGTGGGTTTGACGTATCCAATCCAAACTTGGTGGATGAAAAATTGGACGGAGTCGCTAAAACTCACGGACCTCTCGATGTCTTAGTCAATAATGCTGGCGTCACGATCGACTCGCTTTTAATCCGGATGAAAAATGAAGACCTCGATCGCACTTTAGACGTCGACCTCAAGGGCGCTATTTACTGCACCCGCGCTGCCGCTAAGCAAATGATGCGAGCGCGTTCGGGCAGCATTATCCAAATTTCGTCCGTCGTCGGCGAATCAGGAAATGCGGGACAAAGCGCGTATAGTGCTGCCAAGGCAGGATTGATCGGCTTTAGTAAAAGTGTTGCCAAGGAGCTGGCCAGCCGCCATGTCCGAGTTAATGTCATCACCCCTGGATTCATCGGCACTGACATGACTGCGGCCTTGACTGAAGCGCAAAAAGAGGCGATTCTCCGGTCCGTACCGATGAGTGTATTTGGAAGTGCAGAAGATGTGGCTGCTTTGGCCGCATTTTTAGCATCTCCAGGAAGTCGATACATCACTGGCCAAGTGATTGGGGTGAATGGCGGGATGTACATGTAATTTTGGTGAACCACGAAGGTCGCGGTTCTACTGAAGAAGTCCTGAGTGAGCAGCAAGAGACTGCCTCACTTAGAAAATTGATCGAGAGAAAAAAGGAGATATCAAATGTCCACTTCCGTTGAAGAAAGAGTCAAAACCATTATCTGTGACCAACTTTCCGTCGAACAAGAAAAAGTCACCCAAACCGCGTCATTCATTGACGACCTGGGCGCTGACAGCCTTGACATTGTCGAGCTAGTCATGACCATGGAAGAAGAGTTTGATCTCGACATCCCAGATGAAGATGCAGAGAAAATGAAAACCGTAGGCGACGTCGTAAAATACATCGCCTCCAAAGCCACCCATTAATTCGGCTTAGGAGAAGTTTAAGAGCACCGGGGAGATACAGTGATGGAGTCCAATTTAAGGCAAAATCGGCGGAGAGTAGTCGTAACAGGAATCGGATGCGTGAGTCCCTTAGGGATGAATCCTACTGAGACTTGGCGGAATGCTCTCGAAGGCCGCTCGGGTGTCGGAAAGACGACCCATTTTGACACTCAAGATTGTCCCGTGACAATCAGCGCAGAGGTCAGAGGATTCGACGTCACCCAGCCGATTGGTCCCTTCCATCCCTCCCCGGATCTTACCGTGACTCAAGCAGCCAACTCAAAAGAAGCACGACGAGTTGGACGCTACGTTCACCTCGGATTGGTAGCTGGCTTGCAGGCTTACGGAGACTCAGGGCTAGACGCCGTCCGCACCCAAATCTCGCCTGAAAGAATGGGCGTCAACATTGGTGCAGGGATGGGTGGTTTACCTGAGATTGAAGCTGTCCATAACGATTTTCTAGCCAAAGGCTACAAGAGAGTTACCCCATTCTTTATTCCCCAAGTGATTCCGAATATGGTCTCGGGTCAACTCAGCATCCTGTTAAACTTGCAGGGCCCCAATCTCTGCAACGTCACAGCCTGTACTTCGGGCGCTCATAGCCTGGGCGAATCCTTGAAAATGATTCAACGTGGAGATGCCGACGTTATGATCGCAGGCGGCGCAGAGGCAGTGATCTGCAAACTTGGGATCGCTGGGTTCGCAGCGATGCGGGCCCTCTCGACTCGAAATGACGCCCCTACCGAAGCGTCTCGACCTTTCGACACTGAACGGGACGGATTTGTGATGGGCGAAGGCTCAGCCGTCCTCGTGCTCGAAGAGTATGAATTTGCTAAAAAGCGCGGAGCCCGAATTTACGGAGAAATCCTCGGCTACGGTCTCTCAGGCGATGCCTATCATATGACCACTCCAGCTCCAGAAGGAGAAGGTGGGCGTCGTGCCATGGTGATGGCTCTCAAAGATTCAGGCCTCAACCCTGAGCAGGTCGGCTACATCAACGCCCATGGTACGTCGACTCCTGCAGGAGATGCAGAGGAGGCTCGGGCAATTGCTCGAGTCTTTACAAACGGCCCACAACACCTACATATCAGCTCGACCAAGTCGATGACGGGCCATTTATTGGGAGCCGCTGGAGCGATCGAGGCGATGTTTTCGCTCTTCGCAATTCGCGATGGGAGAATCCCCCCCACCATCAACCTCAAAAATCTAGATCCATCCTGCAAAGAATTGGGTCTGGACTTTACCGCCAATCATGCTGTTGAAAAACGATTAGATTATGTCCTTTCAAATAGCTTCGGCTTCGGTGGAACTAACGCCAGCCTCATTCTAGGAAGAATCTAAAGATACAGGAGACACCTCAGTGAACCAGAAGTCGAGAAAAGTATTGATCGCCTCGGATCACGCTGGAGTTTCATTTAAGGACGCACTCATCCAATCCCTACCCAATTGGGAATGGGAAGACCTAGGCCCATCCGATTCGAACTCGGTGGACTATCCCGATTTTGCCGTGCTCGCTGGTCAAAAAATCTCATCGGGTGAGGCCCACCGCGCAGTTCTCATCTGTGGAAGCGGAATTGGGATGAGTATTGCCGCAAACAAGATCAACGGCGTCCGCGCTGCGCTGGTGGAGAACCCAGTTTCAGCTCGACTCTCACGAGAGCATAACGACGCAAATGTGCTTTGTCTGGGAGCTCGGATTGTGGCGCCAGAGTATGGAGTTGAAATCACTCAAGTCTGGCTCAACACGCCTTTCAACGATGAAACAAAGCACACCCAGCGAATTCAAAAAATCCACGCCTTGGAGAAAAAATGACTGCATCCACTTCTTTAAAAAAAACCTTAGCTAGCCAAGATCCAGAAGTTTTTGCATCCATTCAACGCGAGTGGACCCGCGAAGAAGACGGTCTCGAACTCATCGCTTCCGAAAACTATGCCAGCGCTGCCGTCATGGAGACCCAAGGCTCAATCCTCACCAATAAGTACGCCGAAGGTTATCCAGGTAAGCGCTACTACGGTGGATGCGAATTCGTCGACGAGGTCGAGGCGCTCGCAATCCGACGCGTTTGCCAGATTTTCAAAGCCGAAGCAGCCAACGTACAGCCCCACTCGGGCTCACAAGCCAATATGGCCGTCTACATGGCCCTCATGGCACCCGGTGACACCCTCGTCGGGATGAATTTAAGTCATGGTGGCCACCTCACTCATGGAAGCTCAGCAAACTTCAGCGGAAAACTATTTAAAGGCATTTCCTACGGTCTCCACCCTGAGACCCACCGACTCGACTATGATCAAATCCGTGATTTAGTCCGAAAAGAACGCCCTAAAGTTTTAGTGGCAGGCGCAAGTGCTTATCCTCGGATCATTGATTTTGACATCATGGGGCAGATCGCCCGCGAGTCTGAGGCTCATCTCGTTGTCGATATGGCCCATATTGCAGGACTCGTCGCAGCGGGGCTTCACCCAACGCCGATTCCTCACGCGACTTACACTACATCGACCACCCACAAAACCCTCCGTGGACCTCGCGGTGGGATTATTTTGTGTAGTCAGGAGCGAATTAAAGCCGCAAATTCACTCATTTTTCCGGGGATTCAGGGCGGTCCATTGATGCACATCATTGCTGCAAAGGCTGTAGCCTTCCAAGAAGCACTCACACCCCAGTTTGTCGACTACCAAAAGCAGGTGATTTCTAACGCGAAATCACTCGCTCAAGAACTCATGGAACTCGGATTTAAGCTAGTGACCGATGGAACTGAAAACCACCTCATGCTGGTCGATCTTACCGCTACAGGCGACGGTAGTATTTCTGGAAAAGACGCAGAAACTTGGCTCGATCAATCTGGGATCACAGTAAACAAGAATACCATCCCCAACGAAAAGCGAAGTCCGTTTGTCACGAGCGGCATTCGAATCGGCGTACCGGCAATCACCACTCGAGGCATGGGCAACTCGGAAATGAAGCAAGTAGCACACTGGATTCATCAATCGATTGAGACCCGCGGAGACACTGAGAAGCTGAAGAAAATCCGTGGAGAAGTTCGCGAGATGTGCCACAGATTCCCGCTGTATTCGACGTAATTTCTCACCCGAACTGCATTCCATTCAAAACTCTGACTGTGCCATCCAGGACACGGTCTCTAGGTTCTTGTTTTTTCACGTCTTTGAAAGTGATCACGCACTCGAACTCTTAAGTTCAACATTTTCTTGAGCTATTCCGATGGTCTAGGTAGACTTGAACTACAGTATATGACTAATTTAGTCGGATTAAGCACGTCAAAGATCGGACTCTTTCTGCTCCTCGCAGTGCCGTTCCTCAATGGGTGTGGCAACGTGGTTAATTTGGCTGTATTTTCGAGGTATCCGCGCCCAAAGGTGAAGCTGACCTCCGGCACTTTCCCCACCTATTTTGTAGGCTTGGATGGAAAGATGGCAAGCAGACCCACCGGACTCATCGGAACCGTAGACGCGGCAACGCAAAGTATTTCTTTTCCAGAAGCTCCGTTTGGGTCCACTTTAGGCGCGACCCTCTCCCTATTCAACAGAGGAGACGCTCCAGCAGATCACCCCAGAATCAACTCAGCAACAAATCCGTTTGAAATCCCCAGCGAGGGCAACCTCTGTCAAAATTTAAAGCAACTTGATGCTGTAGGCGGAAATAACTCCTGCACCTTTGAAATCCGCTTTCATGCTCCGACCCCAAACCGCTTGAGCGAGCTCAAGCCAGACGGAAAGAATTTTTCGGGAGAATTCTCCCTGACTTATGGGCTCGGCCTCGACCCCTCTACGCAAGAAGAGCGCATCCTCACCGCAAGTTATCCAGCATCAGGAAAATCCGCACCTCAACCCTACTTACGGCTCATCCCATGGCCAACCGCAGACTCGAGGACGTTTGTCACAAACCGTAATCCAATACTCAGCAATCCAGACTACACGGCTGGGTTCCTCTCTCTTGGCTACCAATTCAATGGGGATCGCCTTGATGACAGCGACCCTGAAAAAACATCCTTTAAAAATACTTATCTTGGCTCGTCCACACCAGCAGGGTGGATCACTCACTCCTCGTTGCTGGGATATCAATTTTCAGATCAGATATCTGGCGACGAAATTGCTAACTCGATCCCGAGTCCTTGCAATCGCAGTCCTTGTCCACTTTCACCTGCCCTCAGCTTCGCCGGTCTAGACACGACAACGCCGAACAGGATTCGTTTAAGATTTGATCCGACAGCCACTTTTAGCGCCGACCTCAAACCTTATTTAGGGCTAGGGCTATTTGAAATGCAGATCGAGATCCTCAATCAGTCGAACTCTATGCCGATCTCTGGACCGATTTCTCTCTATATCGTAGGGCAAAAGCCTAAAACGAATCCACCCACCTTTCCCGTTGGATCCTCGGCAACTCTGGCAACCGTGAGCCCATCCCCTGGCGTGAGTCCAATCTTTATCGGTGGTCCCAACCTGAACCCTGATCTCAGTTGGCCCAACCTGTCGAGCGGTTCACTCCCAAATTACGAGTTTGCAAGTTCCTACCAAATCACGCTGTATCGAACTCCAAGAGCCTCACCGTCACCGATGCAACTTTGTAGCTCGAGTCCTTCACCCATGTGGTCCGTTGAAGATAGAACCAGACATAAATCCACCTATGATCTAAGCTATCCTGCCCAAGATACTCCTACTCAAGGTACTCAAAACTTAATTTTCTCAGACCCATCTGATCATCGGATTCATCTAGGCAAATCCGCTCTAGAGAAGATCACCTGGCAGCCTAACTCCAATTACTACGCATGCGTCCGGGCGATCGATTCTTTTGGAAATAGGTCAAGTGAGCGAACAGCACTCCTCGTGCAGCCCGACGTCCGCCCTGTAAACGAAGTGAGCGCAACCGTCGCCCAAATCGACAAGAACGCTCATGGGGAAGGATTCGTCTTAACACTCCCAGGGAACATTCAATTCAGCACACTTGAATATGGGGCCGTGGACCATTACCGTGCCTACTATTGGAACGATGACAATCCCATTCAGCGCTGCAACGCCGACCACCAAAGCCGTAATTATTTAACCATTCGGCCCAGTAGCGGTGATTCAATAACTTTCCATTCTAATCTGGACGATCCGAGTGCGGCACCCTCACCCGTTCAGCGTATCACCACTGCCGATGATCCCTCCGGGTACAGTTATAGTATTCCTTATGCATTTAAAGCAACAGAGCTCACTGAGCTCTATCCATCGAGTCTTTGTATCGCGGTGGATGCCTGCAATTCGTCGAACGACTGCACACCCCCTCAAAATGAGACCCCACCCATACCCATTGCGCAACCCAGTACAAAGATTGAATGGAACAACGGAACTCCAACTTATACGTTTGGCGCAACAGGCTTAATCACCGCGAACTGGACAGTGGGCGGCAAAATTCGGGACTGTAAACCGTCTTCGAGCTCAGTCCCCAGCTCAATCTTGTTCAGTACAAAGATCTCTGAAAAACTCGCGATCTATAGTAACCCTAGCCCTCTGCCTAGCTGGACTGGGGCCGAGACTCAACGCTCGGGTTGTACCGAATATTCATTCACTGCCAGCGATTCCCACGCTGCGAACTCTGGCGCAGGGGTTCCGAGTCCGAATCCATACGCCTACACACTCGTGAGCCCCACTGACTTAGTCGAACGAACCGACAACTCTAAGGCGTCTAGTGAGGACACTACTCTGGACTTTGGTGCACACTCTTTTGGGTTTGGAACGAATCCACCTGAAGAAGGATCAACCCTGACTACCTCAAGTGCCACGATAAATATTATCCCCATGCCAACCAATGTCTCGAATCTTGACACTTACCAGATTGAAGGCTGGAGAAAAATAAACGATAGTTGCGCCAACCGACCTGCAACGGCCGGAGATATTCACTCAGTCCAATTTACTAAGAACCAAGCACTTCCTACATCGATTGATTTTGTAAAGCCAACCGCTGAAGGGGGACTCGATTTTGGTTCCTGTGAACAGATTTCGGGAGATTATTGCATCGGGCTTCGGGCCTGTAACGCAGGTAGAACGATCTGCTACGCCCCCCCTGCTCGACTGATCCGTAGACGTCCCACGGGGACAGTAACCATCGCTTCTGAGGCAGCAGCGGGCTCCTACACCTCCGCAACCGATCCGGCTCCAGTCAGCTCACTTGGCACATTCTCCGTCATTGGTGCGACACCATCAGGCACCCCACTCAGCCGGAATTACAGCTGGAATCCACGTTTCACTGCAACATCCACTGCACCGATTACGAACTATCAAGTCAAGCGAGTCGTTGATACTGCCGCAGCAGCCAATGGATTTAGCGCGGCGCCTGATTTCTCATCAGCAGCCGCGCCAGCTTCGATAACGGATTTAAATGAAGGCGATCTCCAAACGGCAACTTATCGTAACGCAAGCTGCAGTGGAGGAAGCTACACCTATCACCTTCCCTTAGCCTCCGCTTCGGAAACTTATGCTTCCATCGCTAGTGCGAAAAATTGGACAGTCGCAACCGACTATCGGTATCACAGAGTGTGTTATCAGCTCAGCGCAACCGCAGGGGGTAGCCCTCAACTTCAAGTTTACTGCCATACATTCCATCACGATGCTCCAAGCGTGACTGAGTTTACCCAAATCAACACTCCAGTCGGGGATTTCAATCCGTATGGAAAAGTCCAGTGGAGTTGGACTGTAGGCTCAAAAATTAAATCGGAGGCATCGGCACTTTCAGCAAGCTCAATTGATATCCAAAGGATCTTTGGGACTAACTGGAACGCCCTCAATGACGCCAATCCTTCAAGCACGGGTCGTTCCGATTATCATTCCATCGCAACCCCTTCAGCCAATTTCAATTTCACCCCAATCGGTTGTGGAGGGGAAGCCGTTTCAGCTAATGGACCGTGGTGTTATCAAATCACGGCACCGGATACCTCCAAGGCCACGACCGTAGAAACCACTGACATCACAGACACGAACCTCCGACCCGATACTGGCGGTAGCGGTCAGTTCCAGAGCGATAATACCTACCAGCCTTTTACAGGCTCGCGTAAAATTCGATACCGTTGGGTGATGACTCCTGTGGCAGGCACCTCAACGACGATCGCAGCTGATAATCCGACCGCTTTCGCTGCTTCTGATCCCGCTGGATATCCAGGAGCCTTATCTCTCACACATGGTGCACCTTTTGCTCTAGCTTCCGCGACTCCAGTTCGGGATCTCGGGAATAACCCTGCTTCTGACCGCATTGAGTTTGTCGGCACGCCGATCCATGCGACCGCAAGTCAGTTCGCCTCTCCTGATTATCAAGTTGAAGCCTGGAAGAAAACGACTGCGTCCTGTGATCACGCATCAGCAAGAGATGTTCAAACTCAATCTCCAGCCTTCAGCGTCAATGCCTCTGGACAACTCACGGCTTCAGTGACCTTTAATTCTCTTGGATTCACGTCGACTGCTGATCGGATCGCAGATTATTGCACGAATCTGGTTGCACGACATGCCACAGTGGGAGCTGTCAGTGCATTTCTAGCTCGCACCAACACCCTCGAGGTCCATCGCATCGGGAGCGGATCGAACGCCATTGAGGCAGTCGCTGCGGCCACGGGAATCACTCCCATCATCGGAGCGAGCTTCTCCCCGGTCCCTTTTGCCTCGGGCAATCCAACGGTTCGACATTGGGCCTGGGACCCGCAGTTTAGAGTCAGCTCTCCTCGCGTTTTGAGTCAGATCAACGTCTATCGAGTGGTTCAAACTCAAGATGCAGCTTTCCCTGCAAGCCGACCTGCTGATGCAGTTTACAACTCAGTCAGTCCTATCACCTCTTACAGTACCCCGGCCGTCAGTACTTCTGGGACGGATGCCAATCAAACCCTGGTTCGACTCAAAAATGGCACTCATACCGACACTCTTCCTTCGGCTTCAGGCGATCAATCCAACACAGCCTCCGGCCTCAATTGGGATGATGCAAACGATTTTGCCTACCACCAAGTCTGTTACCGAATTGAGGCAGTCCCCAGTGACGGAACTTCGACATTCTATCAAGATTACTGCCAACACTTTCACACCGATCTCCCGCACGTAGTAAATGAGCCCACCATCTCAAACCCAGTTTCATCGTTTAACCAAAATGGTCAAATCCAATGGAGTTGGGATTATGGCGCCACGGTCCGATCGGATGGATTCCCGCTGACAGCGTCGAATATGTCTCTCGCCCGGTCAGTCACGGTGACCAGCGGAGGAGGTGGGACGTACACACTCACACCCAATCTAACCTCCGTGGACTGCGCCAATCCAAATGCTGTTGTGACTGGATTCACTCCCCCAGCTGCGGGCCCATGGTGCCACCGAGTCAGTCTAGCTGAGACCTCGGCAGCCACAGGAATGGGAGACGAACTCCACGGTGGAAATGGATTTGACACCAACTCGAGCTACCGGAGCTTCTCTGGCGATCGTACGTTCAATTACACGATCACTCTTACGAGGCCAGGGGGAGTAAACTACGGAACTCCCGTCTCCATACTCCCAGACACCCTCCTCGATAACTCAGATCTATTCGATGGCAGCGGGATCAACACCTTCAGACTGAGCTCGGCTACTTACACTTCAGGGGACGCTAATTCAGAAAAGATTACAGTCAGCGGCGTTCCTATCAAAGCATCGATCACCCCACGCACCTATTCTATTGAAGCTTGGAAATTGAGCGCTGGCGCCACGTCTTGCTCAAACACTCGGAGTGCAGCTACAACAATCGAAAGTCAGACGATCACTTCGCCCAACCTGGACACAGTGATGAGCTCTTGCTCCAGCGGAGACTCATTCTGCAGCGTTGACGTGCTTTTCAATGGTTTTGGCTTCAATGGCAGCGGAGATCGGATTGCAAACTACTGCATCGGTTTAAGTGTTTGCAGAACCAGCTCCTCAGGAACTCAAATTTGCACTCAAGCCCAGAACCCAACTCTCGTTCGGAGACAAACAAATACGAATCTAACACTTCAAGCTCAGAGTGCAGCAACGGATGGAACTCCAGGAACCTTTACCCTTCAATCCAGCACTCGCTCTGACAATTCGCGTACTCTTAGAACGTTCGTTTGGGATCCAACCTTCACAATTCATGCTGGGCTAAGACTAGAAAGCATTGAGATCGAAAGGGCTCACTTTCATGTCGGCGGAGTTAATCATGACGCCGACACTGATCAAGACCTCGAAAATTACGGACCAATTGTGAACGGCATTTTTAATTCTACTGACATTTACGAAAGTACTACGAGTGGAATCAGCCGCACGCTAGCCAGTTCGACTGCCAATACCGACCAAATCACCCTGCATCTCAATACAACAGGATCAGGAGAGTCCTCCAGCGTGATCCACGCTGCTGACCATGAATGGAATGATCTCGATAACTTTGAGCTTCACCGGGTTTGTTACAAAATCAAAGTGACCCCAGAAGATCGTGGTAGGGACCCGATTACGGAAACCTATTGCCAAAACCGGGATCTAAGGAATGACGCTCCGACCGTGACTTTTGATTCGATTACTCCACGAGCTTATTTCAATGCAGCTGGAAAAATCCAATGGCGTTGGCCTGTCGGGGCAACTCTTCAATCCAAAACTTCGACTTTACTGAGCTCAGATCTGACGCTCAACCGTGTCGTGAGCGGTACCTCTCAACCGGTCACTTTAACTCGATCATCTGTCTCCTGCAACTCCCCCCAGACGACTCTGAGTACCGAACCGTCCCAGGGGCCTTGGTGCTATCGCGTGACTGCAACGACCACTGAGACCTCTGCACTCAGCCAGATAGGAGATACCCCGACCTCAGCCTTGGCCTATGAGGCGGATACAGCCTACACATCGTTTTCAGGTAGCAAGACAGTTCAATATCAAACCAGTTCTACCTATCTCTCAGGATTGAGCAGGACAAGTACTCCATTCACCCTAGATAACACCCAGACCCTTTTCAGTTCTCTAACTCACACATATTCCAGCAGCAATGATCAGGTCACTTTTTCCTGGCAAGCACCTCCTTCTCCTACAGTCGAACACTATTACAAGACTGAGGTTTGGAAGGCAGCAGCAGGAGGTAACTGTGTCCGAACGTCGGCGTCTCCATCGCCGATTCCCTCATTTACTTGGACACCCAGTCCAAATGAGACCGGACAACCCACGAAACAACTCAGTTTCAATGATTTTAAAAAAGCAGATAGTTCTAATGCTTATAGTAGTTGTAACCCAGACCGCCCTGCGAATTATTGCGTCAAACTTTTGATGTGTCGCAATTCAGCTGGCCAGGAGATCTGCACCCCCGACCCTGCCGCTAACGCCGCTGAGGGCGATTCCATTACGAGAGCTTCGAATGGAACTCTTGCGATCACCCTCGGCTCAGATGGCTCAGATGGCTCACCCGGCAACTTTACTCCAAGCCCCACGTCCTCCAGTCTCTCAACAACCCACCTCAAACGGCTGTGGAAATGGGACCCTACTTTTAATATTACGAGAACAACTGCTAGTCTCACCGAGGTGACTATCCAACGAGCCCACATTTCCAATGATACCTCTTTAGCGGACCTGAATAGTGTTGCCCCCACCTATTCACCTACCCCCATCGCTTCTTATATTGCAGCCGACATAACTCAACGTCCACTGGCGGGTGACACCTGCGGAAACACCTATCAGATGCATTTAATCAAAGGCAGTGCGCCTGCCACTGACAGAGGTGAAACCTCCGCGTCTTACTGGAGTTTTGACACAGATCATAAATTCCAAAAAATCTGCTACAAAATTAACGTAACCCAGGAAAGTGATTCTACAGTTTATACTCGGGAATACTGTCACACCTTCGACTTCAGTAGTGAAAACCCAGTCATTACTTTTGCCTCACCAAGCCCTTCACCCGTTTCTTATTTCAACAGTGCCGGCAAAATCCAATGGCAATGGGGGGCTCGAGCCAGTATCACCTCTTACAGCTCATCTCTCACTGAAGGCGATCTGAATATTTATCGATCATGGATCAAAGGCGGAGGATCATCATCGGAACAATCGTCGGCTGTTGCGTTACACCCCTCGGTCACCTGGAGCCCTGGCGCAAACAATTGCTCGGCGGCAGGTGACAGCTGCACCGGACCTTGGACCTACACCGCATCCTTTGACGATAACTCAGCCGCAATCAACGCCGCAGAGGCAAGTGGAAACACGGCTTCTGCTAATTTCGCAGATCTCCAGAACTCAACTCCCACTCCATTCGAAAACGACCCAAGTTACATCCCCTTTGCAGGCGCTCGATCGGTGCAATACAGCTTAGCGGTCAAGCCTCTCAGTGGCGGAACTGAAATCGGCAAAACTGATGCAACAGATCCCTTTTGGGTCTCCTTAACCAACCCAAGTAGCTTCTCATTCAGTCTTGATAGCGGCGCCTACGCTGCCTCAGATCAACTGACATTCAGCGCAACACGCCTCCAAGCCACTTGCTCTCACAGCTACCGCTTTGAGGCCTGGGAAATCAATCCTGGCACAACCGACTGCACCAATCGCCCCGGCCCCGGCGACAGCCCAAGCATCAAGACCAAGACCTTCACGAGCATTAATCCGAGTGACACGACTTCCTTTACTCCGAATTTTTCGGATTTTACGAGTGTTACTTCAGCAACCTCATTTGCTCACCGGATTGGCGATTTCTGCTTTGATCTCAAAGCGTGCCGACCAGGGTCCTCTGGCGGTACTGAGATCTGTACGTCAGCCACAGGAACTCGAGCAGTCCATCGTTATATCAGCACAAATGCACCCACTGTCACTGCCTTAGTCCATCCTTCGCCATCACCCTCGGTGACCACAGTCAGTGGGCGTGACCGCTATACCTGGATTTGGAATCCAAAATTTAGCATCAGCTCAGATGACTTGGTGCAATCCATCACTGTCACAAGGGCCCATTTACTCAGCAACACTGCTCCGACCGACGCAAACTTTGCTACACCTACAGCGTCCTATAGCCCAATCAGTAGCATTTACAGCCTACCCTCGACCGGTCCTGGCAACTTCATCGTACGAGCTTCTGGAGCTCAAAATGACGTAATCACAATGCACGCAAAAACAGACGGCACAGCTGAGTCCTCAAGCGCAATCGGCAACTGGTCAGACGCTGACTACTTTAATTTCCATAAAATTTGTTATCGGGTCACAGCGACCTCGCGAGGAGTGAGCACCACACAAGACTACTGTGGCACAGTGGATCTCTCTAACGATCAACCGACCCTGACCCTCATCAGTCCAAGCCCTTCGCCTGTCACTGATTTCAACTCCTCCGGAAAAACCCGATCGACTTGGGCTCTCGCTGCTCGAGTGTTTTCGCCAAGCGGCTCACTGATTCCAGGCGACGTGATATTCAAGCGGAAAGTAGCTTCGGCTTCCACTCCAAATTGGAGCTCGATCGCACAAAACACAGTGGCTTCGCCCAGTCCCTCTCCAGTTTCTGTGGCCAGTTGTAATACAGGCGCCACCTACGGCTGGTGCTATGAGATGCAGATTCCCGACAGCACGTCTCAATTAGGGAATGAAGCCAATGTCGACTCAGGTACCTGGCCCAATGCGACGTATAGTCCGTTTGCACCCGGTGACCGATATTTCAACTATCAGGCTTCACTTCTCGGTGGGACAGACCTAGCCAACCTTGCGACCGTCCAAGTCCGCAATGGCACGCCGTTTGGTCCACTCGCTTCCCCTACAGTGACGCCAGACGCAACAACGCCAGGCAACGACCGGTTCGGAGTTTTAGCTTCACCGATGCCTGTATCTTCAAGTCGCTTCGGATCTCCCGCCTACCAAATCGAGGTTTGGAGAAAAGGGAGCGGGAATTGCAGTCGATCCTCCGTTGCAGACGCTGATATTTTTAGGCCTTCGGCTGCACTGAGTTATTCCGACATTCAAAATGGAACCTCAATTCCAATCACTTTCTCCGACCTTAAAAACAGTGCAACTGCCGGGCTCACCTCAACAGCAGATCGAATCGCTGACTATTGTGTGAATGTCAGGGCTCATCACGCCGGCACCGGCAGTGATGATTTTTGGGTTGCCTCATCTCCCCAAACTGTTTACCGCAGAGGAACTGGAACGCCTGATGTCACGATTGCAGCAGGTAGCATCACAGGTGCCCCTCGTGAATTTGACTACTCGAATTATGTCTCCCCGATCGGAGGCAGGAACGTCAGGCATTTTACTTGGAATCCTTCGTTTACAGTCAAGTCGCCTTACACTCTCAGCACAGTCGAAGTGAAGCGCTTCTTCGCATCAAGTCCCACCATTCCAGCGCCTTCGAGTTCTCCCGATTCGAACTGTTCCGGCTGCACTAATCTGAGTATATATGCCTCCCCGACTCCTTCGTCCCCCGCTAACGCTCTCAATGAAATGACTCTCAATCTTAGAAGCAGCGACACCCTCACTACCAACCAAAGAAATTCCACGACACCTTTCTACACAGGAGATTGGACTGACGGCTCCGTCACAACTCCTTCTGGACAACAGAATGGATTAGGGTGGAACGACGCTTCTAACTTTGACTACAACCGAGTGTGCTACCAAATCAAAGCTACTCCGACCGATCCAACAGCAAGTCCTACTCTCGGGACCATTTGTCAGAACTTCCACAACGATGCGCCGGCGCCCTCGTATTCATTTTCGCCGGTGACTTCTGACTTTAATCAGTTCGGTAAATTTCAGTTCGGCTGGACACTCAACGCTACGATCCAGTCATGGACCAGCAGTCTCACTACCGGCGACGTCACCCTAAAGCGGAATGTAACCGGACTGATATCAGGGGCAAGTACGACCTCAGCCGATGTCAACATCGCATCGAGTCCATCCCCCACCCTAACCCCGGTGAGTTGCAGTGATCTCACTACAACATCATCATCCAGCAATCCTTGGTGCTACAAGCTCACCGCAGCTGATAACTCATTCGCTAATAGCGGTGAATCGGGCCACCTCGACACAGGGTCTGATTTTCTTGGAAACTCCGACACTTACACGACTTATTCGTACGATCCAAGTCACACACGCCAGATCCAATACCGCTTACTCGCGGCACTCCCAGCATCAAGCGGCCCAACGTCTCAACCCCTCACAGCATCCGACCGTTCCTTAGCAACGATCACACCGATTCCCTCATTTACCGTCAGCGGTGTCACTTACACATCAGCTACCGACCAGATCGCCTTCAGCGGTCAAGCGATGCGCGCGAGCGGGATCCGTTCTTACAAAATTTACGTCTGGAAACAAACCGGAGCGGGGTGTCAGACTTCAGTTCCCGCATCAAGCGGAGCCAATCCAGTCGTCGCATCTCCCTTGCCCGCAAGTTCAGCAAGTCCGCTCCCCACTGGAATTCCAATCGGTAACTTTTTTAATACGTGCACTGCAACTCAAGATGACTTTCAACAAAACTATTGTACTGCTCTCCAAGCTTGTAACAACGCCGCCGGGACTGGTATCTGCACCTTTGCCAAGAATGCGTCTGGGGGGCAGGCGATTTCATCCTTTTTTCGGACTCGCAGTAACGCTCTGAGCATAACAGCTACCCCCGGGGGCGCCATCGGAACCTTTCATACTCCTGCCGTCAGTTTTTCGCCCGGCTCGTCTGATGATTCCCGCACGTGGAACTGGAGAATCCCGATCACCGTGAGTGCTCCAAGCAGACTGAATGGCGACTTAACTCTTCAGCGCGTATTCTACACCCCTGGGGCTCCTATTGCCGACTCGAACGGCACAACCGTACCTAGCGATTGGGCCAGCGCAACCCAGGTGACTTTGTCGCCCCTAAACCCTTCAGATACCCTACCCAGTGGGTGCCAGCAGAACTACATCTACTCTGCCACCCTAACCGGTCGATCTACCGGGCTGTGGTCAGATAACGGTGCAACAGTTCGCTCCCCAAG
This sequence comes from Bacteriovoracaceae bacterium, assembly GCA_947463705.1. GTDB lineage: Bacteria > Bdellovibrionota > UBA1018 > UBA1018 > UBA1018 > CAINWE01. Next base: position 15,605 of record CANHSO010000006.1, on the reverse strand, counting down.
GATATGCTATAAGATCAGAGCCACCTTGGTCAATTCTACATCCTTAGATCACTATATTTGCCGCACCTTCACCATTGAGCCTCAATTTAACCCAACTGCAACCTGGCCATCTAGCAATTCGGTCACTGTGAATCTGTCAACAGGCACGGCTAAACCCATGGTCGTCAACTCCCCGGCGCCAGTTGCCAGTTATCGAGCGCAACTCTGGAATAAATCGAGTGTCAGTGGGGGAACCTGCACGCCTTCAGGCTCTTTTACCCCCTCCCCAATTTTGACGAGTTGGATAGCCGGCTCATCTACATCGAGAAACCTCACCATTAACTCAGGTGCAGGAAGTTGCTTCGATAAACACCGACCCCTTTGTGTCCAAGTGGACGCGTGCACGGGTGCCGCAGACAGCACATGCACCAATCGGACTGGCTCGATTCAAGAATTAGATGTGCCTACTTACTCGAGTAGCATCCAACCTACGTTTAACCCCACACTTGCAATCACTCCCACTCGGGATCCTGACGGCGACGATTCGGCCGCGGCTAAAGCAAAATGGAGATGGAGACTGAAGCTCGACCAAATCACCTCAGCTATTCCGATTACCGGGATTCAGGTCTGGAGAAAAGTAGGAGAAGATAACCCGAGTCTGATCGGCACGATCAGTACAATACCCCAATTTACTTTCACAGCTCCGACCTGCAATGGCAATTATGGAAGTCCAATTTACACCTACAGCTTCGCCCAACCTGGAGCTGGAACTACCTGCACCACTGACGCATCTAAAGGTCTCTTCTGCCAGGATTCCTCTGGGCTATCGAACGAAGCCCAACCGACAGACACCCTGATTCAATATCAACTTAGGGTAGCTACCGCAAATGACCCAACGACCTATAACGTTCAAGGGACACTAGTCAATCCAAGCGGAAGCACAACTCCAACATTGCCCTACCTCTGGCTTTACAACTCCCCCCCGACCCAACCGTCTGCTCGGCCAGCTTTTGGTCTCATCTCTGGAAGTGGAACCAGTGGAAGCCCCTTCCAAATGAAGACCCTCTCATTGAAACTCACGGGCACTTGCGACGCTTTTACAACTAGTCAAGCCGGCGGAAGCGCAAACACCGAAGTGACCGTCACCGAAGGGGCGACAATAGCTCAATCCTCTTCAGATCATGTGAAGAACCTAAGCGCTACCTGCAGCAAGACTAGTACTAGTACTTTCTCTGAGACCAGTAGTGAATTCCGCAACAGACGATCTACTTTTAACTTTGATAATACGGCAGGGATTCTAACGGTTACCGCGAATCTCAAAGACAACTCGAATGTACCATTCACGATTAATATCAAGTCAACTGATCGATGGAATAATTCCTCAATTAAAATTTATTACTTTAACAATAACTTTTCATGCCCGACTGGATTCGTGGGAGTTCCATCAAAAAATATAAACGCATCAGTCGCTGATTTCTGTGTTTCTCAGTACCAAATGACCTATCAAAGCAGCGGTGAATACCATGAATTTGGTAGGACTAGCTCACAAGTCACATGTAGAGATAACTATATCGCCTATTCTACAAGACCATTTTTTAAAGGTTCATGGGGTAATCTCTTTAACAATACTTCTGGGAATTTTGGAACCACGAGCATAGAACCCCCGCTCAGAATCAGTCTTGGATCAGGAGAATTTATATCTGGAATTTTTTTAGCTAGTTCATTTAGTGGCTACAGATGTGGCCAAACTTACAATGATCTCTCAGCAACGAATTCAGCACAGTGTACAAGTTACCCTTCGTCCGGAGACAGAACCATATCGTTTTTAGGCAGAGACATTAACTTTGCATTTTGCACTCAAGAGTTCGAGGCAACCGCTGCGGACTTTGCCTGCAAAGGTTACGGTGATAGGCTGAACTTCGGCACCAGCACCTATTCAAATTTTGCTCTGCTAACAGCCGCTGAATGGAATAATATCTCCAATCTCGCAGGTGACGCAGCCAGCCAGACGGGCAGAGACCTACAAAACGGCCAAACGATTTATGGATTTAACGGAGCCTTGGCTCTTAATCCTATTACCCAGTGGACAGGTGCAGCACAGCGGGAAATCACCTATGGAGTCAATGGTACCAATGTCCTTAAGGGAACCACCCCCTCTACCTACTACGGAATTCGCTGCACTTACAGGCCATAGCCAATCATTTCGGCAATATGTCCTGCTCATGTAAAACAACTTGAATTCCCAACTCAAGTTCTTGACTCACAATACCGTTACGCCAAAGAGAGGGGCGCGTATGCGCCAGTACGACTATGACTAAAATGATTGATTTTATTCTCAGTAACTTAGGACACACTGGACCGATTATCGTCTCAGCGGCACTCGCCCTGATCATTACGTTGGAGCGGGCCTTTGCACTCAGCTTCTATTACCCGATGAAGAACTTGGCCGGATTCATGAACCAAATTAAAACGTTGGTAATGGCGAATCGATTTCGAGACGCACTAGAACTCTGCGACAAAAATGCATCTAAACCCGTCACTCGAGTGATTCGTGAAGCACTAGTCAGAGCGAATCAACCCGAAGACTTAATTCAAGATTGTATAGAAATTTTAGTCAGCGAAGCCAGTGCCAGAATCCAGGTGCGCACGGCTTATCTCGGCACGATTGCAAACGTCTCGACGCTGATGGGACTTTTTGGAACCATCGTGGGCTTGATTCAATCGTTTGAGGCTTTAGGATCTGCAAGCGCTCAGCAGCGATCTGCGCTCTTAGCCTCAGGGATCTCGACTGCCATGAATACCACGATGCTCGGACTATTCGTAGCCATTCCCTGCATGGTGGCTTACAGCTATCTGATGAATAAGACAAATCGACTCGTCGGAGAGATCGAACGCTCAGCAGCCCGAATGATGACCTTGCTCAAACAGCGCTACTACGAATTAGACACAGAATCGACGAACTCCAATTCAGGAAGGAGTATCGCTTGAACGTAGCCGAGCAGGGAGACGCATCAGGCTCTTACGAGGTCGAGCTCAATCTCTCCTCATTTATTGACTGCTTTACGGTTTTGATCACTTATCTTTTGATTTCTACGTCATTTCTCAATCTAGGTGGAATTGATATCGTTTTAGCCACCCAGACTGCAGGCGAAATACCGAATCCTCCCCTCGTCTCATTAGAGCTCAACATCGGTGACCACGGCCAAGCTCATCTTAAGATTTCTGGAATGAGTTCTCAAGAAATCGATATCCCTGATGAGGGTGGGAAAGTCGCACTAGCCAAGCTTGACTCTGAGCTCAAGCAGATCAAGCAAAAGTACCCTACGCTTGACTCAATTCTAGTCGCTGGCAGCGACAAGGGCTCTTATGATCAGTTGGTCAAAGCCATCCAGAAGGCTGAATCAAATTTTGGTTCAGTTGCTTTCAATACGGAGGCAGGTGGACCATGAGCTCACAAAAAAAACGAAAATCGCTCCTCAAGAGGAAACGACCTTCTGAGGATTTTGCACTTCAAATCACGTCTATGGCCGACGTTTTTGTTATTCTACTCGTTTTTCTACTCAAAAGTTTTAGTTCAGAGGCTGCCCCATTTACGCCCGATGCAGGAATTCAACTCCCAGAAGTGAGTAGCCTCAAGCCAGTGATGGATACATTGGGAATTGAGATCCTAAAGGATGCGATCAAATTCGACCATCATGAAGTCATTCCACTCAATCAGTTCAAATACAAACCAGAAGATCTAGCCCAGGATGGCAGTTTGCACACACTCCGTCAGTCACTGTTGGGAATTAAAGAAAAAGAACCTGAACTGCGGAAAAAGACTCCGCTGATGATTTTAGCAGATCGAGACGCTCCGGTAGATCTCGTCAAAAAAGTACTGGCAACCGCGTCACTGAGCGGCTTTGAAACCTACAAGTTGATTGTAGCAGAGGATAACTAGGTGTGGGCCAGATCAAATCATTTGCTCTAACGGCTGTTGTGACTCTTACGATTCTGACCCGATTCGCCCTTGCTCAAAATGAGTCGTCGTCTGAGGATGATCTAAGGCAGCTTGATCTTCAAGTGACTTCAGCACAAATCAGCAAGATTCAATTGCTTCGAGATCATCTCAACTCACATCCAGATTCATCGTCTGATGCTGAGTTTAAGTTCAAAATCATCGAGGCAATGAGCCAGTTGAGTACTTCTCAGTTTCGGCTAATCCACAGCTCGACCACAACAAATGAAATCAATAGACGCACACAAGACTACCAATCAACTCTTGATCTCATTTTGTTAGAATCAGCTTCATTTCAAAAAAGTTACAAAAATTATCGTGAATTAGATCAGATCTTAGCCTACCGAGCCAAAGCTTTTTCTGAACTCAAAAAGAATAAAGAGGCTATTGAAACGCTTGCAAAACTCATCAAGACTTATCCAAGGTCCGATCTTTATCTCAGCTCAAATATTAAGCTCTACGAATTGCTCGTTTCAGAAAAAAGGTACAATGAAGCATTAAATACTGTACTTTCTCTCGAAGTCTTGACTCGATCAACCGAATCCGAAAGCATCATATTGCATCATATTGGTTTTGGATATTACTACCTAGACCAGACTAATCAGGCTATTAAGTATCTTGAAAAAGAACTTAGCTTAACTCGAAATCAAGGAACAAAAAAAAATCCTTTAATCACAGTTGAATCCGACCAATTGGAGCAACAGCTTCTAAACAATATCGTACTTTTTTATTTTCATGGCATTTCGAAAAAGACACCTGGCTTTAATATCGACGCGGCCATCCCCTATTTCGTCAGTCTAAAATCTGGATCCCATATTCAATCCATGGTCAAGCAGCTCATGAATTTACTCAGATCAAATGGAAATGAGGGACTAATTTACCAATTTTCAAAAAACATCACCCTCAATCCTATAATTAAATCAGAAATTCAACAAGAAATCATCAACAAGCTGATCATCCGATCACTGGAAAAACGAGATTTTCAATCCTTGTATTTCAATATTTCTTTGATTCGTTCTAGACTCGATTACAAAAAAAAAGAAAACGAAAAAAACTCAATAACAGAAGAGATCGCATCTACGCTTGTCGGAATTTTCAGACAAATACGACAAGGGAAACTGAAAAATTTTACTGGATACACTCCTGAAAAAGGTGAGAATCTACACAATCAATGCATTGAATTGATAAAAATAGATCCATCAGGCCGCAAGGTCCTAGCAACGATTTACATGAAACAAGGGGAGGATGCTTTTCAAAGAAACAGACTTAATGAGGCTGCTAAATTTTATACAAAATCAGAAGAATATTTAGACGCAACGCCCCAGTTTCAGACTCTGAAATCTCAACTTCGGGCCCAAATTCTCCAGACAAAATACCTGCTAATTCCAGGCAAGGGCAGCGACCGAACAGCATCGAAGTCAAAAGAGCATCCAGTCGTCAGTGATTTATTAAAAAACCAGGTGAACCTCTGGATCAAGGATTTTGAAGGAAGCAAGTCCAATCTTACTCCAGCCGACCACGAACACTTTGCTCTTGTGATCTGTGACTTATTACTAAGAATTGGTGATCGAGAAAACTATCAAAAACAACTCAAAGAATTGATTAAAACCTATCCAAAAACACAAGCGGCTGCTCTAGCAGAAGCTCGACTCATTGAATTTCTGACCAATGAAGGAAAGTGGGAAGATGTCATTGTCGAGTCGCATCAGGCTCAGCCTAATTTCTCCACTCAAAACATAACCATCGTCAATCAGATCAAACAGCTTTTAGACGACGCCTATTTTGAGAAATTTCGTTCGCAGGTCAAATCTGCTAATCAGGACTTGTTACTCAGCTTGGCAATCAACTACTTAAAAGATAGCATGCCCAGTCACGTCCACGCCGCTGAACTAGTCGGCCTCGGACTCAAAGAAGCCCTGGCTCATAAGGATACAGAATCCAGTCAAAAATGGCGAGAAATCTTAGGCCACTATTCACTCGGGAGTCCAATTCAAGTGGCGTTGATTGACTCGAAACTTGCAGAAGATCGTTTTGAATTAGACACTGCTCTCGAGAAACTAAAAGAAATCGTTAAAATTCAGTTCAAGAGTCGCGAACTACCGAATGAGACTTATCGGGGAGTAAAAGAACGTTTATTAAAATTTAGTTGGATCTTTGGACTCAGTAAACTCAGCCAAGAGGTCCTGAATGACTCTCACTTTTGCGATCACTCTTTCCATCAGACTTGCGAGCACTATCGAGCATGGTTGAACTTCAACAGGCCGCAGCCCTTCAATGCAAAAGAGCTAACTCAAGCCTTGCAACTGGTTCGAACAGCCTCACCGAATGTTCGTCCCCTTTGGGCTACTCTGGTTTTAGAAAATTCAGCCTCCGTCGGACTAAAAGCCAATGATCAGGCACTGAGGGCAATAATTGCAAACTGGGAGTCTGTGGATCATCTTTCTCAGTTTTCAATTCTTAAACGACTTTTTTCCGTTTTGCCAGGCGCACTCCAGTCGATTCGATCTCAAATTCGAAACTCGGCTCAACTCCAACTCAATCCCGCACAAATTAAGGCTCGTGTGCAGCTCATCAAGACCTATGAGTCACTCAGCACTTCACTTGAGATTCTCGGATGGTCGTATCTTAAGGCTGCAGGTCTCCAGTTTAGGAGTCAAATTTTTAGGGATTTTTCGGACGACATTTTAGCAATTCCCTACTCTAAAAAGCTGGGGCAGATGTCCCATGAAGACTATATAAAGTCACTCCATAGCATCGCAGATCCATTTTTAAAAACGGCATTTGAGACTGAAAAACAGGCTCAGGCTCTCTCTGTTCGCGCCAAGGTAAGCGCTGTTTCGCCTAAGACTCCAATGATCCTCAGCGACCCGAGGTGGCTCATTCTCTTGAAAAGCGCTCAAGGTGTAGAACAAAAATTAGCCCAGGCTCTCCAAAAATCACAATGGAACCATGCATTTTATCTCCTACAAATGATCACCGTTCGGAAGATCTGGACCGAGGATGAAATCCAATTCGCAAGAGCTTTGATTTTAAGTCGCATAGGTGCACACCCAGAGTCGATTCAGACCCTATCCCAACTGAACAAGAACGCCCCTGAAAATTTGAGATCCATTGCCAAGGCAGCTCTCATTCAATACTACTTTTTAACCCGTCAACCCGAACAGCTTCACGAAGCACTGAAAATGAATGCCCCTCCTGCAACGCTAGAGAACGGACAACTCCAACAACTGAAAGAGGCCGCTCAGAGGTAGACTCACGGCTAATTTCTCTGATGACGAGAGATCCGACTTAAGATTCAACGCATAATACCGATCCATAAGACGGATGCTTGATACAAAGTTGACCAGAATACGAAGGATGGCTAGCTTGGTTATCACTCTACTTGTCGGGTTGGGTGTAGCCACCCAAGCATTTGGCGCACAGCAGAAAACCATCCCGCCCAGCAGGGCCATCATGTCACAGCCCGCTCGCTTGCAATTGTCCCCTCCCACGGCAGCCCCGGGAAAGCCTATCCAACCTCCAGTCCAGGGTAAAAGAAATACCTCCCTGTCGTTTGATGAAGAACTCGTAGAAGGAGCAGACAAGAACCCTTACAACCTCCTGCTTTCGACAGCTCGAAAGGGCTCCAAGAGAAAGATTTTTTACAAAATCCGCGACAATCTGAGGCATGAGATGATTGAAGAAGCGAGAAAAATGAGTTTAGAGCAATGAGAGAATCTCACTTTAAAGTCATCACCCAGCAAGGTCAAATCGTGAGGGTCCAAATCTGGAATCCCGATCAACCGCTTTTGCTTGGCGATACTTCTCGCTGGGCACTCGAAAATACGCCTACAGGACCACTCATCCGCTTACTCGACCCCAATCCATCTCGAGATCAAAAACCTTCGTTTTATTACCTTGAAAATCAATCAAAAAATACAGCTATTCATGTCGATCTAGAGCCAAATTTAAAAATATCTCTCAAACGACTTTCATCGGCAAGTCATCTTTTTCAACTGGGAGCGTCTCTCCTCTTTCAACAAACAACTCCCAAACGTCCCTTAGAAGAAACTTTCTTTGGGAGACTTTCAGTAGGAACTCTCGCAATCCTCGCTCTTTTTGCTTTATTCTCTCCCGAAGCTCAAAAACAGACGAGTGTAGTGATAGAGAAAGAAGTAGCCCCCACAGTTAAGTACTTCGTTAAGCGTCCCGTCGCTCAGACACCTGCACCTGTAGTGGTTGCAGCACCTCCGCCCGCTTGGAATCCAACCAGACCGACCAAGAAAACCCAACCTAAGGCTCGCACGCAAGCTCCGGCCTCGCTCGCTCAGCTCTTTTCTTCAGCACTTACTCTTACAAAAAACCCCAGTCGCCCGACTCAAAATAAGTCCCTACAGCAAAGTAATCTTTTCAAAACAGAGGCTCAGTCCATTTCAAAGGAAGCAGATCTTAATCTCTCTCAGAAAAATTCAGGGAAACCCTCAACTAGACAAATCTCATCTGTTGAAGGTCTCGAGAATTACAAGGGTATCAAAGGGAAGCTGAGTGGTGACATTATTGATAACACTGCGATGCCCTCGATGAGTGAAAAAGGTCTCCTAGCTGACGAGGTCGGACAAATTATTCACAAACATATGGACTCAATTCGGTATTGCCATGAAGCAGCAATTATTGCTCAACCCAATATCAGCGGTAGGGTTGTGGTTCGATTTGTCATTGGCGGGAGCGGAAGCGTTAAAAAAGTTTCTATAACCAGCTCAACTCTCCCCAGTGACCAGCTATCAAACTGTATCATGAGAAAGCTCAGTACATTTCGCTTTCCAAAGCCCAAAGGCGGTATAGATGTATCCGTGGACTACCCGTTTATTTTCAAAATGCTGGGCCAAGGCTAGAAGGCCTATGGCACCAGAGTCGAGGGTGGGTCTCGTATGGACTATCGGGATAGTTTTACTCTATCTCACTCAAAGAGTGGAGGCCGCCTCTCTCCCTCAGGTCTACGAAAGTTGCACAGATCGAGAAAAATGGACGCAAATTGCTCGTTACCCCGAAAACCTTCAAAGAATGATCGATTCAAAGAGCAACGAATCCGATGATCTTGAAACTTTAACAAGCGCTCATCAAATCAAATCAACATCCAAAAACCCAGAAACTCAAAGAATCGCCTTGTATCTATTTAATCGCTCAGCACTTCGACTTGGTTTGGTGCACCTTGCATTCAACGGATTTTCCAATCTCTGGCGAAGCACGCCACCCAATCTCTCGCACATAAAACTTGCATCTCTCGACTGTCTTTACGAAATTCATCAGAAATTCCAGTCAATGGAATATCCAGCAGATTCACTTCAAGTATTAAAAACACTGAACCTCAGGCTACTGAGACCGGACCAAGCTCAAAAGGCCTACTCAGCACTCACCTCCCTCGCATTGAGGAAGCTTACTCGAACCAGCTCAATTACCCAGCACCCCCAAGAGCTAGCACTCATACCCCACGGAAGCCCTTACGAAAGCCTCATTGTAGGCTCCGAGTATTCTCTCCAAGGTAATGAATCGAATGTGGTGACTTATTTCTCTAAATTAGAAAAGGCCCCTTATCTACCTCCAGAAATTAAAAGGAATCGGTCTCGTATTCAAATGAATCTAGGTCGAGCCTACTACAACCTGGGTCAGTATGATCAATCCATTTCCTGGTTTTCAAAGGTGGATCAGAAATCACCCGTCTTCATCGACAGCTTGCTCGGGAAGGGCTGGTCTTTTATCAAGAAAGAAGACTATAAACATGCGATTGACCAGGCCTATGGTCTTCTTGCCTTCTCTATGAAAAACTCTTTTCAACCCGAAGTTCCGTTAATTGTTGCCATGTCAGCAATCTCAAGCTGTAACTACGCGTCTGCAATTGACGCTCTTAAAATATTTCACAAGGAGTATGATGGAGTTTACGGCTGGCTCTATCGCTGGCATCAAAATCAAAAAAATTCGGCTCAAGCTTATAATCTTCATCAGATGCTGAAAATGCAAATGAAAGACAAAAGTCAAAAGCTCGTTCCTGAAAAGGTGATTTCCCAGTGGCTCAATTCAATCGCATTTATTCAAGCACAAAAAGAACTCAATCTCGTCTCTGACGAGGACATCGCTACTGATCAAATTCGAGAAAAAATACGATCCGAATCTCCAGGTAAAAATAGCGAGGATCCTCTCAAGCGTTCTCTCGCAGGTATGAATATCAACTTATCCAATGGTCTGAGCCAATACCAAACTAATTTAAACAATATGACCGCCTCACTGATCCAAAAGATCAACGGCGAACTATCAAAGATCAATGAATCGCTGATCGAAAAATGGCTAAGAGCCTATGAAAACAGCAGGATGATTGAAATTGAAATTTTTACCTCAGCTAAAACTGCTAAATTACTTCAAGCATTGAGTCAAAATACTGAAGTCACTGCGGTCAAAGGATCTCTTTCAAGTGATTCCAAGCTGCCAGTCCTAGATTGGGGCAGGTACACACTTTCGGACAACGAGAACAAGGAGATTTGGGAAGATGAGATTGGTGCCATCCAGGTGGATTTAACCAATCAGTGTAAAGACTAACTCATGCCGATTGATCAGATTTTCTCCAAGTCAGTTGATACTCCCAAGATCCTCCGATTTTCTTAAAATCTTGAACACTGGCGTCAATCGTCTCCGTTTGTGAGGCGTCTAGATTCAAAATATTCACTCTCACCTTCAGGCCCACCGTCAGCAAAGGAAGGGTCGATTGCGCAGGCTGAACCTGGAGAAAGGCACAGCCTGTAGAGGTAAAATTCTTCAACTCTCCAGACAAGATTTGATCTCGAGAATAACAAAGAGCCAATGATTTTTGGGATATTTTATTAGGTTGAGAGTTTTTTAAATCTGGCGAGGGCAGCGGCGGCAAGGAAGGTGGAGGAGGAACCGTAGGTTTCCATCCGACTTCTCGATTCCGACAGATCCAAGAATATTTTTCTAGCTCACCCGAGATCTCAAACTGACGGATTTGTTCCTCAGAAAATGGTCCGTAGATTTTTTTACCTCGGCTTAGATAAACTTGATTCTCACTGACTGTCATGTCTCTCTCCGCATTTCAAAATAAATAAAAAACCAATCCCAAATCCAGGGCATGATTCAATGTTTCTTGCGAAAAAAGGTATTTACCATTTAGGCCGGGCACATTTTGCTCGAGTATTTTTTCAGAATAATAGAGGAATCGATAGTTGAGCCGAATTGCCAATTTTTGGCTCGCATAGACCTGCTGCCCAACCCCTATCCATGGCGAATAAATCATCCCATTTTGAGTACCCAAGCGCCCCACCCCTCCGGTGAGGAACAAATCAAAATGAAGAATTGAAAGCCCCAAAAGACTGAGCTTACCGTATAAGATATACCAGTTCACCTCAAGTCCAAGATTGGTGGAAATTCGATTGACGTTCACTCCATAGAAATCCTGCGAAGTTAATTGAGCTTGATCTCTCAGAGTTTTCATTGCGGACGAGTCCACATCCCAAACCTTCCAATAAAAGAGATTTACGCCAAGGTACTCATTAAAATTATATCCCAGAAGTCCGCCAACATACTTCCCAGAGAGAAATGGGTCATGTCCCGTGACGCCTCCAAGTACCTCAAAACTCAGCTTACCTTCCTTTTTGAAGGTACGGTTTTGGACGACACTGCCTTTGCTCCCAGTATCGGAGCCATAGACTTTACTCAAGGCGTCTAGGTCAATTTTTTCAGATTGGGGAGAACGCTTAACAGCAGATGCAGCACAGACCATTTCTGAAGAAATTGTGAGCGCCGTGAGCGCCACAAAAAAGCATCCAAAAAGAATTAGACAAAAGCGGTGAGAGGATTTCTCTTTTAATTTCACTCTCTATCAGTCTAAGTTGAACTTGATAAAAAGTTAAATATTTTAAATAGAATCAAAAAAAGAAAAATCGTCAATCATTTGTCAGGTACCAGTTTTCTCAGTCTCAGGAATCAACACACGGTCCAAAATTCCATTCACAAAACCAGAGCTATCATCTGATCCAAAAGATTTAGCTAGCTCGATTGCTTCGTCAATGATCACGGCTCTCGGCATCAAAGGAGCATGCAGCATCTCATAAACCGCCATCCTCAGGATGCAACGGTCTACGGAACTCAGACGGGAAACTTTCCAGTTAGCAGTATGCTTTTCAAGGTGCGCATCCAGGTCGGATAGGGACGTCAAGGTGCCCGCAACGAGTTCGCCAACGAAAGGGCGGATTTCCGCAGGAACTTGAAAGTGATTATAGTGGTCGATCAGTTCATTGACCCACCGAGGCTGTCCATGTCCAGACGGAATACGTTGCGCCAGATCATAGCGATAAAGAATTTGAAGAGCAATTTCTCGGGCTCGATGGCGGGATGTCATGGGTCACCTGATCTCACTGAGTAATATGGGTTAAGCGTGCGTGTCTAAAATTTTAAGAAAGGCCCAATTTCTAGCATAAGATGGACAAATTTGGTAGCCCAATCTTCAACTCAGGCTCTTTGTAAAGATCTTGCGCATAGGACCCAAATTTAGTTAAACTAAAAACAGTGATCATGACGCCAACCTCATCCGAATTAGAGATCTCGTCCGCTGAGCAAGCCCTTTTTTCAGGACAAGTCCAGTGCCTGATCGCTACTTTTTTCCAGAATGAACGCCCCCCCAGAGGTCTAATTGGCCGCTTAGACTGGTATTTTCAAGGAGCGATCTCGAACCAGCTTCAAAATGGGGCTATCTCGGGATTACCAGGAGAGTGCGTCTACCTGCCAGTTCAGAAAAACCAAGCCACTTATCACCTCCTTCTGCTCGGCTGTGGCGAAACCAAAACTCCAGGACAAAGATTAACGGTTCAGCCAGCACAGGTGCAAACCCTGAAGAAAAATTTAGTTTCTCTCAAATGGAAATCAGTGGGGATTTCGATGGAAGATTTCGGCGTCAAGACCCAGAACACCCTCACCTCTCAGCTCGAAGGAGTCCCGTTGTGGATCAGTCGCTAAACCAACCACCAGAACTCATGACACCTCCGACCCGAAATCTATTAGCGACCTCAGCTACATTTGAGACCGAGCTACCGAACTCGGTTCAGAACCCCTACTATTCACTCGGGATCCTTTCTCAACTTGGAGAGTTGACGCGCAGAGCACTTCAAGACCACTTCATCCAAAAGCCCGCTCCCGTCACCCCTCCCTCCCAGAAACCCACGGGGACCGGTCCTCTAGCAACTCGCAGATCACGCCAACCCGACACTGGAATGGTCAAGGTCATTGAAGCACTGCAGGCACTCCGGAACACGGGGAGATCATTTCGCAGAGCCCCTTCCCAATGCACTACAATCCTCAAGGCATCACCGAAGTAATCATTCTATGACTGTTGCTGAACTTTTAACGCAGCTCCTCATCACTCATGCTCACGTTCTGCAACGACTCGCCGCCTATTTTGGAGAAGAGGAGCTGTTCGAACTTCTCGAAAAAGCCAGTGAAATTCGGGAAGAACAACAGGAAAAAAAACCAAAAAGCCCGTATCAATTTCAAAAAGACTGGTTTATCCAAGCACCTCTCAAGATCGCCAAGACATCCCCATACGCCGAACTCGACGGAACAGTAAGAGAAATCAACTTACCCGCAGTGCTTGAATTCCATCTCTGGGCCTACCCTTTTTACCGCGAATGGATTGAAAGCTCAGTCGATCTCAGGGCAACAATCAATCCCACGTCACAAGGTGGTTCACTCACAGTCCAGGAAGCTCTGGTTCAGGCAAAATCGTGGTTAAGCAGTCTCCCAGTCCATCCCATACACGCAGAACGGGTCATCACCCTGGGAATGACTCCTTGGATTCGGTTCCAAAGCGAGATCATGAAAAAACTGGGCGCTAGACCGCTCAACTCATTATGACCAAAAACTCCAGTTGCTACCGAAACGCGACTAAATGATGGTTTTTCTTTCCTTTTCGAAGGACGACATAGCTCCGATCAATCAGCTGAGTCAAGTTAACTAGAGCTGCGCCGTCAGTCACACGAACATTATTGACGTAGACGCCGCCGCCTTGAATATCTTTGCGGGCCTCGCCCTTAGAATTCGACAGCCGAGTTCGAACCATAAGATCCACCACAGGGAAGCCTTTCTCAACCTCAGCCATCTCACAATCCGTTGACGGAGCATCGGCAAAGACTTCGAGTAATGTCTTGGAGTCCAGGACACTGAGGTCCTGACCAAACAGAGCCTCAGTGGCAGCTTTTGCTTTGAGGTATTCTGCTTCGCCATGAACCAGTGTGGTTAGTTCACGAGCCAGTGCACTTTGGGCTTCTCGTTTTTCAGGGTAAGCTTTTAAAGACGCCTCTAGGCGCCCAATTTCAGTCAGATTAAGGAAGGTGAGGTACTTAATCAGCGACATCACATCCGCATCCGGCGTCCGAACTAAGAACTGATAGAATTGATAAGGGCTCGTCTTATCGGGAGTCAACCAAACGGCTCCACTCTCTGATTTTCCAAACTTAGTCCCATCGGATTTGGTCAGCAGCGGCCAAGTGAGCCCCCAGACGTGCTCAGCGGCTTTACCTTCCCAAGCACCATGGCGGCGAATCATCTCCGTGCCTGCCGTAATGTTTCCCCACTGGTCAGCTCCGCCAATCTGCAGACGACACTGATGTTCACGATTTAAATGATAAAAGTCATACCCCTGCAAGAGCATGTAAGAAAACTCAGTGTAAGAAAGTCCATTCTCGCGGTCTTCGAGGCGAGACTTCACTGAATCTTTGGCAATCATATAGTTAATCGTGAAGTGCTTGCCCACATCCCGAAGGAAATCTAGAATGCTCATCGACTCGAACCAATTCATATTGTTCGTCAAAATTGCAGAATTAGAACCTTCAAAATCCAAAAATCGAGAGACCACCTTAGATATACCGCGAACGTTATGCTCGATCCTTTCCCGGTCCAGCAAATTACGCTCTTGAGATTTGCCGCTCGGATCACCGATCAGCCCAGTTGCCCCACCAACGACTGCGATCACTCGATGCCCTGCCAATTGAAAACGGCGCATCGTAATCAAGCCCATCATATGCCCAATGTGGAGGCTATCGGCTGTAGGATCAATCCCGCAGTACAAGGTCATGGACTCTTTTTCCATTTCGTCCCGCAGCTCGGGGCCGGTCACTTGATAAACAATACCTCGGGCTTCGAGCTCTTCGTAAAATCCACGCAGTGGGGTTTGATGTTGACTCATAGTTTTAATTCCATTTCTTTCAGAGCCACCGGCTCCCGATTTCAGAGCAGCCTAGAGCTGCATCCAATTTTCACCCGACGAAGCATTCACTCTCAGAGGAACTGAAAGTGTCATCGCATTCTCCATCACTTCGGTGAGTAGCTTTTTCACCGCTTCCACTTCGTCTTTTGGACAGTCGAGCACAACTTCGTCATGCACTTGGATGGTCAAACGAGAACGATAGCCTTCGGTCTCGAGTCGTCGATCCAACTCAATCATGGCCAACTTCATTAAGTCTGCCGCCGTAGATTGAATCGGAGTATTCATCGCCATCCGTTCAGCGTTCCCTCGAATCGCTGGATTTTTGGAGTGAATATCCGGCAGCTTTCGCTTGCGCCCCAAACAAGAGGTGACGTAACCCTTTTCTTT
>CANHSO010000005.1 GCA_947463705.1 Bacteriovoracaceae bacterium | reverse complement strand
GGACCGCACCATCCTGACTTATCCGTTCTACTGGGTGGGTATCATTCTGAGTTTAAAAAGTCTCTTCAGAGCTACCAGGAGAGTTTAGCGAAACAAGGAAGGTTCGGAGGTCACCATGGGCCTAGAAGTCAGCGTCTTCAATCTGAAAACATTCGAATTTCGATGAGTGGTCATCTTCGAAGTTTCAGGGGTTCTGCTTATGTCCCTTCATTGCTTCCGGCTGGGGTGAGGCCCGATGAGATCCGCTAGATCGATTAGTCTAAGCATCAGCGGTCTTGCTCTGATCCTTGGAGGATGTGGGAGCTCCTCAGAGTCGCTTCCCGCTAAACTAAGGGGTTTGACCAATGGTACTTCAGTTCCCGAGCCTTCAGGGACCAATTATATGAAGGTGACAGTCAATGGAGACCAGTGTCTCCCCTCTGCCATCTCCGATTTGCCAAATGCAGCTTGTGTCAGCGTCACCATTTGCGCTCCTTCGGCAAGTTCTTCGAGCGATTCGACCTGCCAAGTGATCCCTGGGCTTTTACTAGATACGGGGAGTATAGGCCTTCGCGTATTTAGATCTGTCCTGAACTCAAATCTCCTGAATAGTTTGACTCCTGTTCTCAACGGGGGAAGGATCGTTTCTGAGTGCGTTACCTACGGTGACTATACGGCTAATTGGGGCCCTCTTGCTCGTGCAACTGTCTTTATGGGCGGAGAGTCAGGGGTTCAAACACCGATTCAGCTCATTGACGAGTATTATGGCGGACGGGTGAACGGCACTTATGTTGGGCAAACTATTTGTAATAGTTTCGGACCATCTGTCACTCTGGATACTGGGCCGAGTCAGCTACGTTATAATGGTATTTTAGGCGTCGGCATGTATGCCCAGGATTGCGGGAGTAGTTGCACTTTGAGTAATCTTGCTGAGAACCCAGGTTTTTATTACTCCTGTTCCGCTGGGAGTTTGAGCTCATCATCGAGCTGCAGTACCACTGAAATTGCCTTGCCAACGGGGAGCCAACTCCAAAATCCCGTTTCTCTTCTGCCGGTCAATAAGAATGGGATCGTGGTGCAGCTGCCGAGCGTCGGATATTCTGGGGCAGTGTCAGCGACTGGATATGTGATTTTCGGAGTGGGGACCCAGAGTAATAACACTCCCGATGGGAGTGTGACCCAGCTGCCAGTTGATCCAGAAACGATCAAAATCAGCGCGATCCTGAATGGGGCGAATAACGATGCTTTCATCGACAGCGGAACTACTTTTTATCATTTTCCTCCGGAGGGAACCTCGGGGAGTTTGAGTAATTGTTCGAACTGGGACACCGGGTTTTCTGGGGTTTATTGCCCCAATGGTAACTCGAATACCTCAGTTGACCTCACGTTTACACTGAAAGGCTATCAAGGATCTCCGACTATCAATGTCACGGCAAGCATTGGGAATCCGATTTCGATCTATAGTGGTGAATCGAGTTCTGCTGGTGTTTACTCAAACTTTGCCATGGGTGCTGATTCTACGCCGTTGAATGGGGCATCGCTCAATACAGTGGACTTTGGTTTGCCCTTTTATCTGGGGCGGACGATTTACCACACTTATGAGTCTGCAACGGCTACTCCTTTCTGGGGCATCTAGTTTGCGCACTGTTTAATCTCAATTTGTTGCGGAGTTTGCAGATAGGAATCCTCTGAGAATTTGCACGAGATCTGTGCTGAGCTCGCCTCGTCGTTCAGTTGACTTCTGAAGAAGGGGAATGGGAAATGGAATCCAAATGGGTTTCTAGTGGGGGCAGGAGCTGGCGGGAGTGTCGGAGTTGGTTGAGGAGGTGGGGATGCAGGGGGAGTTGGCTGAGAAATCCCGGCTGGATTAGGAGAGGTCGTTGCGCTAGGGGCAGGAGTTGGCAAGGGCGCGGGAGATGGGGATGGCGTGGTGCTCGGCACGGCGCTGGGCACGGCGCTGGGTGAGGGTCCGGGTGATCCAGGTTGAGACTGAGGGTGAGGCGAAGCGCTGAGATCTCGAATGGATCTCCCAAGATTCCAAAAAAAATAAGCTCGAATTACTGGAAAATCGGGTTCTTTGCAGTCTATTTTTCCTCGAATCTCGACCAGGGAGGGCGTACTGCAATTGAGATTTCCTGCACCATCATTTTTGACTTGGATCATTCCCCCTTCGATATTGAAATCAAATAGGCCGCTGGGAGGAAATTCCCAAGTGGTTGCTGGGGCTGTGCGAGTTACACCTCGGATGTCGATTGTGTTTTTCTTGCAGTCCACTTGGAGGACGAGGGGACTCAGGGACTCACCTAATTCCAAAGTCGTGAGTGACGTGTTGGTAGTCACCAGTTCGATCGGAGAGGGCTGGGGAGGCGCAACATAACCATGGGGACACTGGCTACCAAAACTGGCGGAACCTATCACTGGGAGTACCACCTGATTGCCTTCTGCGTCGGTTCCTCGGCTTCCCAGAGGGACTCGTCTGGTTCCATCGAGTGGAAGGGAGTTAGAATTGTCCGCCCCGCAACCTGTCAAAAGTGTTAGCAAAAATAACCCCAGACTCACCCGATTTTGAACCTTCATGCGCCCGCACGGTGCAATCCACGCGCCACTGCCATTTTCAAGTTAGTAAGGGCTAAGTTGGTTCAGAAGTAGGATAAAAATAATTGTCAAAGAAAAGAGCACGATTGGAATGAAGGGCCTCGAGACAATTGGATTTTTTATCATCAGTCTTCTCCGTTTTTGACATCCATCGTTCATTTTGCGCGTGTCGTGCCAATCTCCATCGAGTTTTTGCAATCCACGCCCCGGGCTTTAGGAGCTAAGAGTGAGCGATTTTAGAACGATAGATCCTTGATCCCGGAATTACCCCAGGGTCATTTAGATCCCACTGAGAGTAGCTTGTTAGGGTGGCCAAATCGCACCGCTGTGGATTGAATCATTCCCCGGATGCTGACTTCCCCGGTATAATTACCAACTAGGATTTGGCCCGGCTGGGAGCACCATTGAGTTTGGGCGAGAGCAAGTGCTTGTACAAGTGGATGGTTGTAAATGGGGATCGCCTTGGGCCAGCGCGTCATAGCATAGTGTTCGATGGGCCCACTCCATCCGAAGAGGTTTTCGAGTTCGTCCTGAATTTGTTTCAAAACTGATTCATCAGAAGCCTCTTCTTTTGGGCCATTTCCGCAAATGACTGTTAATGAAACCCAGTTTTCTGGGTCAATCACGCGGCCATCGAAGGAGCTTGAGTTGAAAAGAATTCCTAAGCACTTTCGATTTTCACTCGAAGGCATCAAAACTCCTACGCCATCGGGAATTTTCTGAAGTCGTATTTTTTCTAGAAAAACGGTGGTCGTGATGAGCGAACTCCATTGGAGTCCTCTCAGAGCTGCGGCTAATCTAGGATCGACGCTTTCTAGGAGCTGGGCTGCTTTTTGAGGTGGAACCGCGAGAATTAAGTTTTCTGCCTGAGGTAGGGTTTCGATCGCGTGATTGAGATGGAGGTGTGCATTGGGCTGCTTCTCCAAGTAGCTTACGATTCCATGGACGAGAGATTCCATTCCCTCCCTCGGGCTCATCATTTTCGATTTTGGCTGAGCGGTGACTTGACTCGCTAAACCCAGCCACCTCCGGATGAAATGTCCGAGGAGTGTGCGACCGTGTGGGATGCTCAAGGCAGGAAATGCAGGCGTGACTAGGATTTCTTGAGGAGATGCCCCAAAGATTCCCTTCAGCATAGGATCAATTAAGTAATTCAATGCGGGTTTACCCAAATGGCGCTCTGCCCAATGGGCTAAGGTCAGTTTTTCGTTGGGTTGGGACCGCACGAAGGCTGCTCTGAAAAATGCTCCGATGATTTCCAAAAGGGATAGAGGCATTCGTCTCATTTTCCCCTTGCGGACAATCCACCTGGATTTTGATGATGGGGTCACCTCCAGAAGGGGGATGTTGAGCTCTCGAAAAAGTGTACTCACTTCGGGTGTGACTAAAAGTGAATGGGCTGCTTCTTCGGCAATTCCTCGGGGGGTGCTACGTGTTCGAATGAGTCCACCCCAGCGAGGGCCGGCTTCGAAAATCTCAACGTGGTAGCCCGACCGGGTGAGATAATAACCGGCCAGTAGACCAGAAATGCCACCGCCAATGATAGTTGCCTTTTGTGAGTGAGGCTTGAGATTACCGACCATGAAAAAAACCGTCTAAGACTTCAATTGAGTTGAGGGAAGTTGCAGGTGAGCCTATCCGATTTCCTAGGAGTGTGCCATACTTGAATCTAAAAAAGAGGGAGAAGGGTCCATGAGTCTAGCCGCAAACCTCCGGAAGGTGTTCAAATTAAAGTATAAGATTCTCGGAATTTTAACAGTCATTGTCATTTTACTGGATCAGTACACTAAGGCTCTCATTTTGGAGAAGTTTACCTTGGGTTCGTCCCTTTCAGTGATTTCTGATTTTTTCGATCTCACCTATATTCAAAATCGGGGAGCGGCTTTTGGCTTCTTGGCTGATGCTCATCCCTCTTTCCGGACTCCATTCTTTATAATTGTCCCAATGGTCGCACTGATTTCCATCGCCTGGGTCTTTAGAAAACTCCCAGACCGGGATCTCAAGATGTCTTCTGCCTTATCTTTGGTGATTGCCGGAGCCATTGGAAATTTAATGGATCGCCTTTCCTTGGGGTTTGTCGTGGATTTCTTGGATTTTCATTGGCACGGAGGCTACCATTTTCCAGCGTTTAATGTTGCTGACTCGGCGATTTGTATCGGTGTGAGTTTACTCATGTTGGACATGTTTCAATCTCATCCAAAACAGGTTGAAATTTCAGGTAGCCAGGTGGCTGATTTGAGAAAAAGGAGCTGAACTGCATGTACCCAGAGCTAATCAAAATAGGTCCGTTTCCAGTGCATACCTATGGGTTTTTGATTGCAGTGGGGTTTATTTTGGCTGTTGAGGTACTGCGAAATCTATCGATTCGCGCTCAGCTTGATACCGAAAAGGTTCTTGATGCGGCTTACCGAAGTTTATTGATCGGATTCTTGGGTGCTAGAGTTCTCTTTGTCATTACACAGTGGAGTGAATTTTCACGTGACCCGATGGGGATCTTTCGCGTGTGGGAGGGTGGATTTGTTTTTCTAGGCGGCCCACTGCTGGTCTTACCCTACCTCGTTTGGTACGCAAGAAAGCATAAGTTACCTCTTTGGAGATTTTTTGATGTTTCTGCACCTCCTCTCGCGCTGGGGCACGCTTTTGGTCGGTTGGGATGCCTAGCTGCCGGATGTTGCTATGGTAAACCAACAGGGACGTCTTATGGTGTAAAGCTTTATTCGAGCATCGTGGAGCCCTATCTTCAAGGCGTTCCCCTTCACCCAACCCAGTTGTACGAAGCCTCTTCTTTGGTGCTTTTGTGTTTTGGTCTACTTTGGATTTTACGTCGAAAGATGTTCGATGGACAGGTTGCACTTTCGTATTTGATCGCCTATCCAGTGATTCGCAGCGTGATTGAACTTTTTCGTGGAGATATCGTTCGAGGCTTTGTTGTAGAAGGGCTAATCTCGACGAGTCAGTTTATCTCAATTTTTGTATTTGCCGGAGCAGTGGGTATGCTGGTTTATCGCTTGAGACAGGTGCAGCAGGAAAACTCTTTCAAGACGATGCACCAAGTTCCAATCCAAGAGCCTAATAGGGCAAATTAACTGGAGTAGAGATGGAGTTCAATTCTTTAGAGAAAATTTGGCCGGCTGTCTTATTAGGTGTTTCTTTTTTTTTAGGGTCAATTCCATTCGGATTGCTGATTGCCCGAATTTTTAAAATAAAAGAAGTTCGCAGGCCTGCTCCACATGGGCTCCTTCGGCCTCACTTGGCTGAGACCACAAATTTATGGCCGGTGGGCGTATTGAATATCTTCCTCGACTTTGCGAAGGGTGTCTTGGCTCTCTTACTAGTGAGTCCGGTGGGGTACCGACTTTTGGGCTTTTTTTTAAGGGATTCAGGAGATTTAGGTGTTCATGAGGAGAGTCTAGTTTGGACCTGGGCTTCAGGGCTATTTGTGGTCTTGGGTCATTGTTTTTCTCCCTGGCTTAAGTTTCGGGGTGGAAAAGGAGTAGCAACGACTTTTGGAGTTATCCTCGTGCTCTCTCCTGTTTCTACTCTTTTTGGATTGCTTGGATTTGCTCTCTTTTTCTTTTATTCACAAATCACATCGCTTGCGAGTATTGCTGGATTGATCTGCGCTGCAGTTGGATATCTTGTGTTGAATACAGTTGGGATTCAGCTCTGGGTGGGCGTTGTGATGATTTTTCTGGTATTACTCAGACATGAAGCCAATATTGATGCTCTTTTGGAGCAGCGCGAGCCCAAATTTATTCCGAAGATCTAGTCTGTTCTGTGCGCTCGCACTAGTCTTGTTTTCGGGATCGAGCGCCGCTGCTGCACTGGTCGATAGTCTTGGGCGGAAAGTTGAAGTGAGAGATCACCCACAAAGGGTGATTTCTCTCGCTCCCTCTCTCTCTGAGATAGCCGCCTCGTTGTTGGAGTCAGAGATCCATCGCCTGGTGGGGGTTTCTGAGTGGAGTGATTTTCCTGCTCAAGTAAAAAAAATTCAGACCATTGGTCCGTATCATCGGTTTAGTTTAGAAAAAGTAGTGGCGCTTAAGCCTGACTTGGTTTTGGCCACTGCAGATGGCAATGCTAAGGAGCAGGTAAACCACCTGCAGGATCTAGGCATTCCAGTTGTGGTGACGCGACAGCAAAGCCTTGCTGAAATTGCTGATACGGTCTTGCTCGTTGCTCAGGCCTTATCCATGAACGAAAAAGGTCGAGAGATCGCGCAGAAGTATCGATCTGAGCTGCTCCAGTTTCAGAAAAAATCTCATTCCTTAAGTTCACAGCGGGTTTTGCTTCAGTTGGGAGATCGGCCCCTCGTAGTTGCCGGTGCCGCCAGTTTTCTCAATGATGCCTTGCTGGCTCTGGGCGCTAAAAATGTTTACTTGGAGTCGAAGCAGGCCTATCCTCACCCTTCATTAGAAGATGCGCTTTCAAAAAATCCGGATCAGATTTTGATCCTGTCTTTGGGTGCTGATTCAAGTCAAGACGAGCAGATGAGGAGCAAATGGTTGGATTTTAAGACACTTAGGGCGGTTCAAAGGGCTCAAGTGAAATTGATTCGCAGCGATGAGCTGTTAAGACCGACCCCTCGAATTGTTGAGGGACTGAAAAAATTGAGGCAGTTACTCGATGATCCAGGAAGATAGATTCCCTAAAATTTTTTGGAATTATGTGATTTCTTTCGCTCTTCTGGTTTTTGCGATGGGGTTAGCTCTTTGCTTAGGCGCTACGGACGCCGACTGGGAAATGGTTCGAGATTTACGTCTGCCTCGAGTGATTCTAGCTGCAGGGATTGGAATGGGTTTGGCCGTATCCGGGGGTGTTCTTCAGGTTCTTTTTAATAACCCCCTTTGCGAACCCTATATTTTGGGCATTTCTTCGGGGTCGGCTCTAGGTGTCGTTATTGGAATGTCAGTAGGAATTCATTTAAATCTGGGTGGGCTAGTAGGTACATCATTTCTGGGTGCTTTGACCTTTGCTATCATTCTCTTCTGGATCTCCCAGCGTACTTTTCATCTGGGTACTCATCAAGGTCAAACTACCCTACTTTTGGTGGGAGTAGTACTTGGGTTTTTGGGAAATGGTTTGCTTGCACTTTGGATTGCTCTGGCCGAACCGAGTCAGCTTCAAAGTGCAACGGTCTGGTTTTTTGGCGATCTCTCCCGGGCGAGGCTCTCAGGTGCCCTTCTTACGTTTGTGGGGGTGGTGTGCGGGATTGCTCTTATTTTTACTCAAGCCAGAGATTTGGATGCTTATTTGTTGGGTGGGTCAGAAGCACAGTCGATGGGGGTCGATGGAGCTCGCTTGCAAAAGATCATGATTGGATTGACTTCTGTTTTAGTGGGATTGTGTGTCAGTGGCGGGGGAGTAATTGGTTTCGTTGGTCTATTAGTGCCCCATGCAGTGAGGTTTTGGGTGGGTACGCCGCATCGCAATTCACTTCCACTTACAGCAATCTGGGGTGCGATTACTTTGGTGATTGCTGACTTGCTTTCGCGGTGGATTGCTAGGCCTTACGAGTTACCAGTGGGTGTGATCACTGCCCTGTTGGGGTCTCCTGTCTTGATTGCGGTTTTGATCAGGAGAAAGGTTGTGATCTCTTGAATGCTGCTCGTAGGCTGGGAGGGCCTATTTTCGAGATCGATCAAGTCTCCTCTAGTTTAGGTTTTGGGCCAAAAGTGGGAGCTTCATGGATCCTGAAAGATGTATCACTGACTTTGCATGAGGGTGAGTTGAAGGCACTCCTAGGGCCGAATGGATCAGGCAAGACGACTCTTTTGAAACTTTTGGCCGGCCTAATTACTCTGCCCTCAGGGGGGGCTCGAAATCTAATTCACTCCAAAGGGCGTACCATGCAATCCCTCATTCCTCGGGAGAGGGCCAAGGTGGTCACATTAGTGGGATCTGAATTTTATACGGAGTTTCCTCTGACGGTTGCACAGGCTGTTTCGTTGGGGCGGACGTGCTGGCAAGGGGCTCATGTCAGTGATCAGGAGGCAGTTGAAGAGGCTCTGGAGCGATGCCTCTGCAGGAATCTGCGTGAACGAGATTTAAGGTCTCTCAGTGGAGGTCAAAGACAACTCGTTGGGTTGGCGCGAGCCATTGCTCAATCGCCCGAGGTCCTCCTTCTTGATGAGTCATTGTCCAAGATGGATTTAGATCACCAATATCGAGTCTCTGAAATGCTAAAGAGCTGGGCTCAAACTCTAAAAAAGGGTGTCCTTTGCGTTTCTCATGATCTTTCTTGGGTCTCTCAGTGGGCAGACTCAGCGATCTGGTTAAAGGCAGGCGAAGTTGTGGCTGACGGAGAAACCTCAGAGATGCTCAAACCTGAAATTCTGTCTCAAATTTATCCCGGCCTCGAGGTACAGACTCAAAAGAAAATGGTGAGCCCTATTTGGTGTGCAGTAGCCAAGACCGGTGAGAGAGTGCGGGAGATTCCGTAGTCGACTGAAATCTTAGGTGCTAGCCAGCCAAGGCCTGCTCCAAATCCGTTACCGCGAGTGGCTCTAAAAGGAATGAGTGAGTTTCGAAATTCTCCGAAGCGGAGGTAAAAGTCGGAGAAAACAGTAAATTCTAAGCCAGCTTCATAACCCCAGTTTTGGCCAGCCGGAAGTGCAGGGACCCAGTGCGGGTCAATAAAAAGAGATACGATCGACAGCGCATTAATTTTGGTTCCCAAAATCCACTCTCGATAATACCCAAGATTAGCGTGGTTTTGGAATAAGTTGTCCACCATAATCGCCGCTTGAAACCAGTCTGTAACTATCCCTGTGAAGGAAAGTGTGGACTCAAAATGGCGATCGTTGGTTCCGGCTGGAAGAATGATCTTTGCTCCCAGGCCAAATCCAAGTCGATCAATCACGCTTTTAGAGGCTCCAATGTGGACAATAGAACTGTCCCCGCGTTTAGTAAAACCCACGCCTGCCTGGAAAAGTGCATCTTTTGATCCATCCAGGATCGATAGATTATATCCCGTCCCTGATTCAGTGTTCTGCCCTGTTCCATGCCAGAGGTAACTTGCGCCGAAGCTCCGATAGGGAATAAATGAGGTAAACGAAGGATTCATGTAAATGGCGTCGTTCAGCAGAGGGTTTGCATGCCCTGCTCCCCCGAGTCCCATGGTTCTTGATGATTGAAAATCAGAGCAATCACCCCGATCTGGTTTCAGACAGAAAGCCAAGAAAAACGCAAAAAACAGCCCGAAGCAATGGTATTTCAAGGGGTTTTTAAACATATTTAGCCTTTACTTCATTTAAGATTTAGGTTAAAGGTCTCCGTTCTTATGGCATTAGGCAAGGAAAAGATCGAGATCTACCGGAAAAAATTGACGTTCAGACGTGAGACTTTGGCAGAAGAGTTGCGTCAAGCTACGGCACAACTCATCAACGATGAGTCCTATTATACGGATTCGGTCGATCAAGCCGCCGCTGATACGGACAAAAATTTTACGCTCCAAATGAAAAATCGCGACCGCGATGTGCTTTGGCAGATTGACGAAGCGATCAAGCGATTGGATGACGGGTCATTCGGCGAGTGTGAGCGTTGCGACGAAGCCATTTCCGAAGGTCGAATTGAGGCTTTTCCTTTTACTACTCTTTGCATCGATTGCAAAGCCGAGCTAGAGTCCGAAGAACATCGATTCCCGGGTCGGAACTGAACCGCCGCCTCCCGGGTTAGTCCAGGAGGTCAAATGTCTCAACTGAGAGTTCGTAAAGCCGTGATCCCGGCTGCTGGTTTAGGTACCCGGTTTCTACCTGCTACAAAAGCAATCCCTAAAGAAATGATCCCCATCGTCGATGTGCCAATGATTCAGCACATTGTAGAGGAAGCAGTTCGTTCCGGTATTCATGATGTGATTCTAGTGACTGCTCGTCACAAAGAAGCCATCGAAAATCATTTTGATTTTAATTTTGAACTCGAAGAAAGCCTTGATCAGAAGCAGAAAAAAGATCTAGCTGAAATTTCCCGTTCGATAGGGCGACTTTGCAATCTGATCTCCATTCGACAAAAAGCCCCAATGGGCCTCGGGCATGCAGTTCTTTGCGCAGCCCCTGTAGTGGGACAAGAGCCTTTTGCAGTCCTGCTCGGTGATGATCTGATTGACTCCGAGGTTCCCTGTACGCGTCAGTTGATGGAGATCTACGAAAGTCAGGGAGCCTCCGTTGTGGGTGTGATGGAGGTACCTCAGGACCAGGTCTCAAAGTACGGCATAGTGGGTGGAAGAACACTACGACCTGGCCTGATTGAAGTGGATCAACTGGTCGAAAAGCCTTCGCCTGAATTGGCTCCCTCTCGCTACGCCATTCCAGGACGGTATGTTCTGTCCCATCGAATTTTCGAATGCCTTCAAAATACCAAACCTGGAAAAGGTGGAGAAATACAGTTGACTGATGGACTCCAGCTTTTGGCCCGCGTCGAGCGCCTTCTGGCGTATGAGTTTGAAGGGACTCGCTATGATACGGGAGATCGTCTAGGATTGATTGATGCAACCCTCGCTTATGCTCTGAAAAGACCCGAGTTGGCTCCGGGGGTTCAGGAGCTGCTGAGGAAGCACCTTCGAGGAAGCTAACTATGCAAAAACTGAATCGACTCGCAAAACTTTTGTTCGTCTTACAGGCTACGGCCTTATTTGGAACGTTAGGTCACGCATACATTCCACCCTCTGCTTTTATTGTGAAAACGTGGGTGGGAAAACATGCCCACCACAAGAAGCTCAAGCTAAAAACTCTGGTGACCACAGGAGATAAGAGGCAGGGGGCGACGGTTCAGTTCAAGGAACTGTTTGTACTCACCGAGGCAGGAGTTGCCCGGAGCTGGGCAATGAATGATTCCGATCAAGTCTTGTACTATCAAGAACGAGGATTGAAGCAGTTGTCGCTCCCTTCTCAGCTCCTGTTTAATTCAGACTCGAGTGATTTGATGCGCCATTTAATCGAAAAGGGAATTCCTATTTTAACCGATCCACAGCCGGAAAAAGTTGAACAAGAATATCTCAAGAGAATGAATGATTCGGTATCATGGGTGATTTCTCAAAAGCCCCTACAAAAAGATGGACCTCAAGTTTGGTTTGAGAAGGACACTTTTTTTCCCCTTCGTTTAGTTTTTTCGACCTCGGAAAGTACTCGGACCTACGACCTCAACTATGAAAATTTTAGGAGAGATTACTTGATTCCGCGCTTCCTAACCCTTCGTGGGAGTTCAGGAGAGGTCGTGTTGACGGGGCAGGTGCAAGATTTTGGGATTCAGTCGGATATTCCAAAGCCACTCAGAAGCAGCGCTCCGGGATGGACACCGCTTGGAGAATCTGCTTCCGCTAATTTGAAGACCTTAATTCAAACCTACTACCAAAGTCTTCGATAGCGGCATGATCGCATTTTGACGAGGTTCATTTTGGAGTCTCAGCAAATCTTATCTGTAGCGGTTCCCCGTCCCTTAGACGGACTGTTTACTTATCGACTGCCAGAGCGGCTGAGTTCAAGAATTGAAGTTGGCGGATTTGTTCGGGTGCCTTTTGGTAAGGCCACTTTAGATGCGTTTGTTGTTGAGCCTTCTAAGCCGGCAAGTGAGCTACCCCCTGGTCTTGAGTGGGATCAATTAAAAGAGGTTGAAGACGTCCTGAGCGATGTACCTAAAATGGCTCAGGACGTCTTGAGTTTGTGTCGCTGGGCACACGACTATTATTTTGCTCCTCTCGGGGAGGTGCTTGCGTGTGCCGCTCCGATGCTCAACTCAGATGTTCGTAAGCTCAAGCGTCCCGCCAAAAAAATAGCTTTTTCTGGCGCAATGGCTCGAAGTGTCAACCTTACCGCGGATCAGTTGCAGGTGATTGGGCAGTTCGATCAGCTCAGACAACTCAGACTGGGAAAGACGGCTCTTTTGCACGGCGTTACGGGTAGCGGAAAAACAGAAGTTTATATTGAACTGGCTCGTAAGGCACTTGCTGATGGGCAAGGCGTTTTGGTTTTGCTGCCTGAGATTGCTCTCACCCCCCAACTTCACCGAAGATTTGAAGAGAGTCTAGGGGAGCCAATAGGACTTTGGCACTCCGCAATACCCGCAGCTAAACGGCGAGATCTGAATCAGTCTTTAGCTGAGGGTGAAGTTCGTGTGGTGGTGGGAGCGCGTTCTGGGATTTTTGCCCCCTTGCAGAATCTAGGTTTGATTGTAGTCGATGAGGAGCATGACGCTAGCTACAAACAAGAGGATCGAGTGAGATACCATGCTCGAGATCTTGCTGTGGTTCGAGGAAAGTTTACTCAATCACTCGTGGTCCTTGGATCAGCGACCCCAAGTTTGGAGAGTTTGGAGCGGGTGAAAGAGGGTCGGTATGCTCTAGGTGAGCTCAAACACCGTGTCGGAGCGCATGGTCTGCCTTATGTTGAAATCGTTGATCTCAAAACGGAAGAAAAAGTTCAGGGTACTCAAGCCCCACTTTCAGTGCTCGCTTTAAGCCGAATTCAAGAAACCATAGATTCTGGCCATCAAGTCATCGTTTACCTAAATCGAAGAGGCTTTGCGGCCTACTTGCTTTGTAAAGAGTGTGGAACAGTGAGCGAGTGCAGTCATTGCTCGATTTCTTTAGCGGTTCATCGGTCGAAACGGCAGCTGAAATGCCATCACTGTGGTTATTTTGAACCGATTCCTTTCAACTGTAAGGGGTGTCAGGGAACTCATCTTCAAGCCATGGGAGCAGGTACGGAGAGTCTTGAGGACGACCTGCCAAAGTTAATTCAAGGGGCTAGAATTGCTCGACTCGATCGAGACCTGGTCACGAGTACTTCCCGACTGAATGAGATTTTGGATCGTTTCAGATCAGGGCAATCTAACCTGCTTTTGGGGACTCAGCTCTTAGTGAAAGGACATGACTTTCCCAACGTGACCCTGGTGGTGGTGGTTTTGGCAGACTCACTCTTTAGATGGCCAGACTTTCGAGCGCCTGAAAGAGCATTTCAAATTTTGAAGCAGGTTTCGGGTCGCGCTGGGCGAGGAGAAAAATCAGGAACTGTTCTGATTCAAGCCTTTGATGCGGAGCATCCGGTTTTGCAAGTCGTTTCGGGCCTTCAAAGCGAGGAGAGCTTTTTCGAGACGGAGCGGGAGCTAAGAATGGCGCTCCATTATCCGCCATTTGGTCGTATTGCTCGATTGAGGGTAGAAGGGCTTGATCAAGCCCAAGTCAGCCGGGCAGCTCTAAGTCTAGGGGATCTTTTGCGATCGGAGTTTCCTCTGGGGTCTGGGCTGGATGTGTTGGGTCCGAGTGAGGCTTTTTTGGAGAAGTCGAACGGGATTTTTCGATGGGATCTTTTGCTTAAAGCCCGGGAAATTCAAGTTTTGCAGAAGGCTCTCCGATACTCTAAACGAGTGAGTAGGGCGAGTAAGCTACGAACTCAGATCGATGTTGATCCTTATGGCGTTTAAAGGTCAATCAGTATGGGTGAGAGAAAAACCACTTCAGAGCAGGTTCGCAAAAAGATTGAAGATGCGATGTTGGTGGCTGCGGAAGATCGCAAACGGAAGCTTCTGAGTCAACGGATCACTCTAGCTAAAAACGGTGTTCAAGCCTTTCAAAAACACGATATGGGCACAGCCATCAAATCATTCGTGACTTACTTGAGGATTCTCGAGGATGTCAAAGGCGTGGATCATGGCGAGCTAACCCCCCAGCACTTTGATATGACCCTAGATCGTAATGAATTGATTATGATTAGTGGAGTGTACTGGGACCTTTGTAAAATTTATGATCGAGTGACGGTTGAGAATAAAGAGTTTCAGCAATTCATGCGAAAATACATCCAGTTCACCAAGGGGATGCCTTTTCAGGCCGTCTGTGCAGAAACCTTGAGAAAATACATTGCCAATGGAAAGCCAAAACATCCCAACGAGTTTAAATCTGCTTATAAGATTTTAGCAGTCTCTCGGTGCTTTGTTGTGACCTCCCTGTTGGATGTGATTGATGAACCAGCTCTGCCAACGCTCAGACGTTTTAGAGATGAATTCTTAGCTCGGCAACCCTGGGGTCGTGGTTTTATTAGGTGGTACTATCGAAATGGTCCCCAAATAGCCCAAAAGGTGGACGCACTTCACCCAGCTCTCAGAAGAGGGCTAGGTAAAATCGTGAGCTCTTTGGCTAAAATTACGAAACTTTTTCTAACGAATGAGAGTGCCCATTCGGCTGGGTCTGAAGGTGATTTTGAGTTCGTCCCAGCTTGGCAAAATCGAGTGCCACTCGTTAAAGTTGATCCAGAAAGAAAAGAAAACAACCACAGCACGGCCTTTAATGTTTCTTCTGGGGACATACCCCCAGGATCGACTGTCGTTTGAATAGTCTCGGTTGTCACCCATAACAAAAAACTGGTCTGCCGGAACCTGTCTGGGAGGGAAGTTTTCGCTCGCATAGCTTGCTTTGTCGATCATGAGCCTGTGATCCATTGTGTCCAGGTGCTCCAAATAGAGCTCGAGGTTTGACAAGAGGTACTTGTCACTATCGAGGTTCTCGAAGGTTTTTTCGACGCTTGAGTCTTGAATTCGATCTCGAGTCACCATCTTGTTGTTGATGAAGAGAATCTTGTTCCTCATTTCAATCGTATCGCCAGGAAGTCCAATGACGCGCTTGATGAAGTAGATCTTTTCATTCTCCGGCCACCTGAATACGATGATATCTCCCCGTTTCGGGTTTTCCCGCTTGAAAATGTAGATCGGATCTCGGGTTAGGTCATCCGAAAAGGGAACCTTAAGGTCGTAGGCAAGCTTGTTGACCAAAATATGATCGCCGACCAAAAGGTTGGGAATCATTGAGCCTGATGGGATTTTGAAAGCTTCCAGAATGCTGGAGCGAAAGGTCAGAATAATTAGAATTGCTAGGCCTAGCGAAACAATCGTTTCAATAATCCATTCGGCGTTCGTTTGAGGTCTTTGCTCACTTTTCTGATGGTCATTGCTGGTCATAATCGGCAAGAATAACTCGACTGCCCATGATTTTGTAGAGAAATATCGAAGAATGTTGATTCGGTTTTTGATACACTTTTTTGTGTGAGACTGTTGGATCGTTATTTATTTGGGATTTTCGCTAGAAACCTGATCTTGTCACTCGTGTCAATGATTGCACTGTTCCTGTTTCAAGCGATCTCTGCTGGTCTGTTAGACCCTAAGTTTACGGTGGGGCAGCTGGTCTACTACCACTTGTTAAACACTCCTCAAATTCTCGTTCAGTCAGCAGGACCCGCAGTGCTGCTAGCTACAGTGATGACTCTCTCTGGTCTCTCAAGAACTCATGAGTTGATTGCCTATTATGCGATTGGGGTGAGTTTAAAGCGGATCATTGGACTGATTTTGTTTGTTGTGATGTCGACTTCGGTTCTGAATTGGGTCATGTCTGATCGTGTGCTGCCCGCCTTTTTCAAAAAACGGACTGGCTATTACATGCGGGAAATTCAGAAGAAGCAGGACTTTTTTTTGGATTTGCAGCGAGACAAGATCTGGTACCGGTCCAAAAATATGATCTATAATCTTCGAAGATTCGACCATCGGCTAAAAACAATTTTTGGGATCGCGGTTTTTACATTCGATGGAGATTTTAATCTCGTTGAAGTGATTGAGGCCCAAAAAGCTCAATTCGATGATCAGGCTTGGAACCTAGTAGATGGGACTGTTACTGTGTTCACCCCAGAAAGCCAGTTTCCCTTGATCCAGGGCTTCAAAACGAAAAAGATGCAAATTGCCGAAACTCCAGCTGATTTCCAAGAAATTGATAAGGAAGTTGATGGCCTACGGACCGGAGATCTCAGGCGCTACGTGGAGCGGATGAAGGAAGCGGGTGCTGATACTAAGGCTTACGAAGTTAAACTCCACTCGAGAGCAAGCCTCAGTTTCATACCAATTGTGATGCTTTTCTTGGCTGTGCCCTTTTCCTTGAAGTCAAGGAGGGAGGGGGGGGCTGCTAGAGATCTGGCTTTATGCCTGGCCGTGACATTTTTTTATTGGCTTTTTTACTCAGTCAGCTTATCTCTGGGAACCAGTGGTGCGTTGCCTCCTTGGCTCGCCGCATGGTTACCGAGTTTAATCTTCGTAGTCTTGGCGGCAACGCTCATTGCTCGTAAAGGCCGATAGTCTAGTCTAGACTTACAAACCCAGGCCTGATACCCTGCAAAGAAATTCCATGGCTACCCTGAAAATTTTTACTTTTCCAGATGATATATTGACCAAAAAGGCTGCGCCGATCGCTCGAGTCGAGAGAAGTCTCTATTCGCTCGCTGATCAAATGCTAGAAACCATGTATGAAGCTCCAGGAATTGGCCTAGCAGCGAACCAAGTTGGAATCCTTCAGAGGATCCTAGTGATCGATACCGAGTATGATTTGGAGGAGCTTGAGGAGGGGGCTCATCCCCCTACAGGAGTCGAAGTGGTGGGTAACAACCTCATCACCAACAAAAGACCCCAGATTATCATCAATCCCGAGATCACGTATAAAGAGGGCACAACGGCCATTGCCGAGGGTTGTCTCTCAGTTCCTGAGTTTAATGCTGAGGTCAAGCGATTCGAGAAAATTAAGGTGCGCTTTCAAGATATTGATGGCCTCACCAAGACCTTGAGTGCCGATGGCTTGCTTGCGATTGCTCTTCAACACGAGATGGACCACCTCGATGGAACCCTCTTCATCGATCGGCTCAGCCCACTTAAAAAAGAAAAAGTGCGCAAAATGCTCCGAGAAGAAAGAGCCCTTCGCGAGAGCGAGAAGGCGGGAGATCAATCTCCATCAAAAAAAGCTAAGAAAAAACGAGATTTTGAGATTTAGGTGATCTGATGTTGAGAGTCGTTTTTATGGGTACCCCTGAGTTTGCAGTGCCCTCTCTTGAAGCAATTCATTCGTCCTTTAATTTGGTGGCTGTATACACCCAGCCCGATCGTCCAGTGGGTCGGGGACTTGAGACCCGTGTTTCACCGGTTAAGGCAAGAGCGATGCAATGGGGCGTGCCCATCGTCCAGCCAGAAAAGCTTTCTCAATCCGGGCAATTCGAACAGCTCCAGCAGTTTAAGCCGGACGTGATCGTCGTTGTGGCCTATGGGCAGATTTTGAGAAGAAATGTTTTGGAGTTACCTCCACTCGGTTGTGTGAACGTGCACTCATCTCTCTTACCTCGGTGGCGCGGTGCTGCGCCGATTCAATGGGCACTTCTAGCAGGTGATCAGGCTACTGGAGTGACGACCATGCGGCTTGTGCAGGAGCTTGATGCAGGAGATATCCTACTGCAGGAGAAAACTGTGATTTCTCCGACTGATACAGCGGGATCTGTTCATGATCGTCTTGCTGAGATCGGCGCTCGTTTAATCCTACCCACTCTACATGGATTAGCGGATAAAACCTTGGCTGGCCAATCTCAGGATGTAGCCCAGGTGACCTACGCTTCAAAGCTCTCCAAAGAGATGGAATGGCTAGATCCGTATCGAGAGACATCGGCTCAGTTGGATCGAAAAATGCGAGCCTTGAATCCTTGGCCCGGAACTAGTCTGATGCTTGATCAGAGGCTCAAGGTGAAAAAGGCCCATTTACGGGAAAATATCCAGGGGCAACCCGGGGTCCTCTTCGAGAAGACCGGGATGGTGTTGCTGGGGACTCCTCAGGGGTCTCTTGAACTCCAAGTGGTTCAGTGGGAAGGCAAAAAATCGGTTGATGCTGCTGGCTTTCTGAATGGCCTTCGGGGCAAAGGGCAGAAGCTTCCCCTTAAAGTAGGCCAGGTCGATCAAGTCGCTCCATAATCTTCTAGGCCACTTTCGTACTTTCTTGCCGAGCTCGGTGGTTTCCATTACCACTTAAGCATGAGGACTCAGAAAAAAAACAAAACCAAAAATTCTCCCCTGATTGTTCCGTCTCTACTCTCGGCTAACTTTGCTTATTTGGCAGATGAAGTAAAAGAGATTGAGCAGGCCGGGGCGGATTGGCTGCATCTTGATATCATGGATGGACACTTTGTCCCTTATTTGACCTTTGGCCCGGGGTTAGTCGAAGCGATCCGGCCTATTACGAAGCTTCCTATTGATTGCCATTTGATGGTGGATCGCCCCGAGGACTGGATTGAGTCTTTTGCGCGTGCGGGAGCGAACTGGATCACGGTTCACGTTGAGTCCACCCGTCATTTGAATCGACTTCTTCAGCAAATTCGAGAGCTGGGATGTCACCCCGGAGTTTCAATTAATCCAGGCACCTCCGTAAGTCATTTGGAGGAGATTTTAGATTTTGTAGATTTGGTCTTGGTCATGAGCGTAAATCCTGGCTTTGGTGGGCAAAAGTTTGTGAACGGATCACTCGAAAAAGTTAAGAAGATTGCAAAAATGCGAGCAGGACGCCCTTTTCTCATCGAAATTGATGGGGGAGTCAGTCTTGATCATGTTTCGGTCTTGAGAAATGCGGGTGTCGACGCCTTTGTTGCAGGTTCTGCGATTTTTGGACAAAAGAATAGAAAGGATGCTATTCGAAAGTTTAGGGACCGAATCGGGGAGGGATAAAAATGGAAACATTGCATTTGGGTGCACAGCCACTCACACTTGAAGATATTTTCCAGGTTGCAGTCAATCAGAAACAAGTTGATCTTTCTGCTCAAGCCAGAGCAAAAATTCAAGCAGCACATGAATTTTTGAAGTCTCGACTTCTGACGGGCGAAACTTATTATGGCGTGAATACTGGTTTTGGACTTCTCTCTCACGTTCGTATATCATCCGCTGATCTCGAGTCGCTTCAACACAATTTACTTCGATCGCATGCGTGTGGTGTAGGTGCGGCACTTCCAGATGCCGCAGTTCGCGCCATGCTGGTACTCAGGGCCGCCAGTTTGTCCATTGGGCATTCTGGAGTTAGTCTACAGCTAGTTGAGCAGATTTTACTCCTGCTGAACCGGGGTGTGATTCCCGTCGTTCCTGAACAGGGCTCGGTCGGAGCAAGCGGTGATTTAGCTCCTTTGTCTCATTTAGCATTGCCGTTAATTGGAGAGGGACGTGCTCGGTTTCGTGGGCAAGAGATGAGCGGGGCTCAGGCACTTAAGGCAGCAGGGATACAACCGATTCGCCTAGGTCCTAAAGAGGGGCTTGCTCTCATTAATGGCACTCAGTTTATGGCGGCCCTAGGGACTCTCCATCTTTTGAAGGCGGAGCGCCTTGCTGACTTGGCTGATTTGATCGGGGCAATGTCAGTGGAGGCCCTTCGAGGTACGCCAGCAGCATTTGATCCAGCGATCCATCGAGTAAGACCTCATCCCGGCCAAGCTCAAGTCGCTGAAAATGTCCTCAAGTGGCTCACTCCAAGGGGCCAGAGGAGCGAAATTGGAAAAAGCCATGAGGACTGTAATCGAGTTCAAGATCCTTATAGTCTTCGATGTATTCCCCAGGTGCACGGAGCGTCTCGCGATATTCTGACTTTTGTGCGTCAGGTATTAGAGCGTGAGGTGAACTCAGTCACTGATAATCCGCTGATTTTTCCTGAAGAGGGAAAAATTCTGAATGGGGGTAATTTTCACGGTCAGATTCTGGCTAACGCGATGGACATGCTCTCGATCGCTGCGGCGGAGCTTGCAAGCATTTCCGAACAAAGACTTGAAAAACTAGTGAACCCAGCAACCTCTGGTTTGCCTGCATTTTTGACCGTCCAAGGCGGTTTGAATAGTGGCTTTATGATTGTTCAAGTGACTGCAGCAAGTTTGGTTTCTGAGAATAAAACGCTTTGTCACCCGGCCAGCGTTGATTCAATTCCGACCAGTGCTGACAAGGAAGATCACGTGAGTATGGGGGCTTGGGCAGCGAGAAAAGCTGGAATGGTTATTGCGAACTCACAACGTGTACTTTCCCTTGAGTTGCTCGCGGCTGCACAGGGGGTGGACCTTTTGCGTCCCTTGAGAAGCACCGAGCCTTTGGAGAAAGTTCACCACATGATTCGACGCAGAATCAAGCGCCTGGATGGC
The DNA here is from genome assembly GCA_947463705.1 of Bacteriovoracaceae bacterium. Classification (GTDB taxonomy): domain Bacteria; phylum Bdellovibrionota; class UBA1018; order UBA1018; family UBA1018; genus CAINWE01. Next base: position 19,097 of record CANHSO010000005.1, on the reverse strand, counting down.
GATCGTCCTTTCTCGGAAGACTTTGGTGCAGTTTTAGAAATGATGAACTCTGATGAAATGCTCCAAATCATCCAAAGCGTGAGTTCAAACTGAGAGGTCCCGGTGTCGTTTAAGGTAATTACTCATGCAAGTGAATTACTCACGGGTGCTGGAGTTCGAATAAAAGACGGCGTGCGGGTGACTGACGAAGATCTTGGGCGCATCCCAGATGGAGCTTTGGTTTACCGGACCAAAAAAGTGGGGCGATATGAAGTCCCGGATCGAATTGAGTGGGTGGGGAGCACAGAAGAACTTCCGAAGCGGTGGAAAAAAATCCCTCACTTAGATCTTCGAGGAAAAAAAGCAGTGATTCCTGGTCTCGTCGATTGTCATACTCATCTCATCTTTGACGGAGATCGTTCAGAGGAGTTCTCCGCGCGCTGTGCCGGTGCAACTTATGAAGAAATTTCAAAAAGGGGCGGTGGCATCCTAAGTACGGTCCAAGCGACTCGTGCATCGAGCGAGGCCCAGTTGGTTAAGCTGGGGGCTGAGCGGTTAAAAGAAATTTATCGTCGCGGAGTTCGAACGGTTGAGATTAAGAGTGGGTATGGGCTTGATTTTGAGTCTGAAATGAAAAGTCTCAGAGCCATTGCTCTGCTGAAAAAAAAGTTTCCTCAGATGACCTTGACCGCGACCTACATGGGAGCGCACGCAATACCGCAAGGTCGGGATCGACGCGACTACATTCAAGAGATGATTCATCGTACTTTACCTGAGATTCAGAAAAAACGGTTAGCGGATGCCTGCGATGTATTCATCGACGAGGGCTATTTTACTTGCGATGAAGGACGCGAAATTCTTGGAGCAGCCAAGAGGATGGGCTTCAGAACTAAAATCCATGCCGATGAGTTGAATAATACTGAATCAGCCTCTCTGGCGGCAGAGCTGGGGGCGCTCTCAGCAGACCATCTGCTCCGGGTCTCGGATCGAGGAGTGCAAAGTCTCTCTTGTTCAGAGGTCGTTGCGGTTCTGCTTCCAGGTACTGCTTTCTACCTTAAGGCGGCTCAAGCGCCGGCACGGAAGCTTCTGAACCAAGGTGTCAGGGTGGCCCTGGCAACGGATTTTAACCCAGGCACTTTTATGGGCTTGTCTCTCCCGTCTGTGATGACGATAGCAGCTCTTTATTTGGGGATGACACGTGCTGAGATCTTTGCTGCTGTGACCTACAATGGAGCTCGCGCCTTGGGTTTGTCAGCATCTAAGGGGACGCTTGAACCAGGCTTGGATGCCAATTTTTGGATTCTTCCCTTTCAGAAATTTGAAGAAGTTTATTACCGATTTGCCTGGTAGTAGAGCTTTGCTCGACTTTTTACTAGCGCAGGCGATAAGCTGGGTTGGCAGGACAGCCCGTTGGGCAAGCCGCAGTGACACTTCGAGTGATGTAGGTCCAAAGTCCCAATATGGCAGTTCTAATGCTATTTCCGAATGTGGCTGCTAATGCAATGGTTACTGCTAGGACTAGGATATACTCAACCAGCGCTTGACCTAATTGATTTCTGCTTTTTCTAGCTTTGTTCATCTGTTTCAGTATATAATGAGAGGACCTGCTATGACAGCTTCGAACCAACAAAATTCAAAAATTAGCCTGAAAAAAGCGCTTATGCCCATCGTCATTGTTTTGGCGACAGTTGCAATCGCGCTGGTTGCACTCAAAGTGGTCGCTCTCAATCAGCAGAGTTTGCACTCCAACTCTGAAGCTCCGAGTCAAATTGAGATCAAGGTGGGGAGTGTTCTGCCTGATTTTACACTTCTCTCATCGCCAGAGAATCGAGTGATTTCGGTTTCTGATTTGCACGCTAAAGTTGTTGTGCTGAATTTTTGGGCGACCTGGTGCGAAGCCTGTATGGAGGAAATGCCCAGCTTTGCCAAGCTCAGAGACCGCTTTCATGGTCAGGGCTTCGAGGTCATTGGGGTCAATTTAGACGAAAATCCTGACTCTGCTATTGAGCGGACTCGAGCCAAGCTCAAAATCGAATTTCCACTGCTGAAAGACAGTGATGGCAAAGTGGCCGATCTTTTTGATGTGCACGCTATTCCATCCACCATCGTTTTTAATCAGAATCGAAAAGTGCTCGATCTCAAAGAGGGGGGTAAGGACTGGTTTTCTCAAGAAAGTATCGGACAAGTGCAGCGGTGGCTAAGTCAGTGATTTCTTATACACCCGCTCAAATTAAAAACTTTTTCTCTGGACTGTCTCTGCCAATCTTCATTAGCGCTGAGAATAAGGGCAGAGTCGGCCTATGGCTGGCGGTGATTGCTACTGCGCTCTATGTCGGTTCGAATCATTTTCACGTGTTTCCTCCTCGTATTTTGCCATTCTGGTGGATTGATGAGGCGGTTCCATTTTTACCCTGGTCTGTTTGGCTCTACATTAGCGAGTATATTTTTTTTCCAGCAGTGTATTTTTCGAGTCGCGATCTAAATAATTTGAATAAATACTTTTATTCTTTTCTTTTTCTTCAGTCTCTCAGTGTTTTGATCTTTATCATTTGGCCAACTACTTACCCTCGCGAGCTTTTTCCACTGTCGAGTGATCTTGATCCTCTTACTTTTTTTGTTTTTAGTTCGCTCAGGGCCGCCGATACTGCTGCTAACTGTTGTCCGAGCCTTCACGTGAGTAGTGTGTATCTCTCATCGTTTATTTTTCTCGACGATCAGAGACAAAAATTTCCATACTTTTTTATCTGGAGTTCCCTGATTGCAGTTTCTACGCTGACAACTAAGCAGCACTATATGGTTGATGTAATAGCTGGATTTCTCATGGCACTCGGAGTGTACTGGATTTTTCATCGGTATATTGCCTATCGCCGCCAGGATTGTAAGGCTTAGTATTCAGGGCTCATTCAAGCGTTTTTTAGGCGTTCATGATAAAGAACTCAAGCCCGCTTCAATGACATTGAGTGCCTCATTCAACTCAGCATCTTGGATGACGAGTGGAACGAGGAGACGAACTACGTTTCCATAAGTGCCCGCACTTAATATGACCACCCCATTTTTGTAGCAATATTGAATGAGGGCTGCAGTAGAGTCCCGATCTGGTTCTTGAGTCGTTCGATCCTTAACCAGCTCCAATGCCCGCATGGGGCCTAGTCCCCTGACGTCTCCGATGATCGGGAATTGAGACTTCCATTGGTCCAGGCGAGTTTCGATTCGCTTACCAAGTTCTCTCGCACGAAGAAGGAGTGTGCCATCTTGAAACATCTGAAAAACAGCCAGAGCGGACGCGCATGCAACAGGGTTTCCTCCGTACGTACCCCCAATTCCCCCTTCCATGGGTGCATCCATCATCTCGGCCCGCCCAGTCACTGCAGCTAGGGGGAGACCTCCAGCAAGTCCCTTGGCAGAGGTGATTAAGTCCGGAGTGATATCTAGCTGTTCACACGCAAATAAGGTCCCAGTGCGTCCAAATCCAGTTTGAATCTCGTCTGCAATCAGAACAATGCCATGAGCGGTGCAGTACTCTCTGAGAAGTGTCATGAAGGTTTTTGGCGCTGGGACGAATCCACCTTCACCCAAGACAGGCTCGATGATGACGGCCGCTGTATTAGCTGCACCCACCTGATGGTTTACGATTTCCTCAAAACGATGAAAGCATTCCCTAGACACTCGCTCAGGATCAGAGGTGTTCGGCCAGCGATAGGCGTAGGGAAAGGGTGCTCGATAAACCTCTGAGTTAAAAGGCCCAAAGTCTTGGCGATAGGGTTTGACCTTCGATGTGAGGGTCATCGCCATGTAAGTGCGTCCATGGTAGCCGTGCTCAAAACAAATCAAGGACGGACGTTTCGTGAAGGCACGGGCAATTTTGACCGCATTCTCAACGGCTTCTGCACCGCTATTGACGAGTAAGGTTTTTTTTGGAAACGATCCTGGTGTGGATTGATTGAGTGCCGTGGCGACTTCAATATACTGTCGATAGGGCAAAACATTAAAACTGGTGTGGAGCATCTGGCTTGCCTGGAGTTGAATCGCTTGGACGAGCGTATCAGGGGCGTGTCCGACATTAGTTACGCCAATGCCACAGGCGAGGTCAATCAGGGTGTTCCCATCTACATCATGGACCAAGGCTCCCCTGGCGCTGGATGCAAAGATGGGAGTCGTATGAAAGGGTCCCCTGGCGACCTGAGATTTGCGCTCCTTCATGAGTGCGAGAGAATTGGGCCCAGGCAACGAAGTCTTTAGAGAAATTGCCATATTAGTACCATCCAATCGGTGTTTCATCGAGGTTGATATTGACCTGCTTAATCTCTAGGTAGGCTTCGATGCCATGAAGTCCAAGCTCCCGACCGATTCCGCTTTGCTTATATCCGCCCCACGGCATTTCATTAAAAGTGGGGTGGTAGGTGTTGAGCCAGGTGATTCCGGCACGGATACTATGAATCACTCGTAGTCCTCGATTCACGTTCTTGGTCCACACTCCTGCTGCCAAGCCATACTCAGTATCGTTAGCAATCTGAATCGCCTGTGACTCGCTTTCGAAGGGAATAATCGAGAGGACCGGACCAAATATTTCCTCTCTTCCAACACGCATTTGGGGTGTCACGTGGTCAAAAATCGTGGGTTCAAGAAAGTTTCCTTTTTCGAATTCTGCACCCATAGGTCGCCGGCCGCCACAGACGAGCTTTGCGCCCTCAGAAATTCCAATTTTAATATAATTCTCCACCTTTTTTAGGTGATCTGCCGAGATCAGAGCCCCCATTTTTACCCCTGGGGTGAGTCCGTGGCCCAACTTAACTCGAGGAACTTTCTTGATCAGAGCTGCTACAAAGTCTGCGTGGATCGACTTTTCAATCAAAAGGCGAGATCCTGCTGAGCAGACCTCACCTTGATTGGCAAACGCTCCAAACAGTGCTCCGTCTACAGCTGCTTCAAAATCGGCATCGGCAAAAACAATGTTTGGATTTTTCCCTCCCAACTCAAGCGATATTTTTTTGAGGTTGGAACTGGCTGCAACCATAATTTTTCGGCCGGTGACCGTGCCGCCCGTGAATGCAATCTTATCCACCTTCGGATTGGATGCGAGTTCCTCGCCAGCCCCTGCGCCAGGTCCTGTGATGATATTCACCACGCCTGGAGGTAGGCCGACGGTTTCGATGATCCGTGCAAGCTCGAGAGCAGTGATTGGAGTGAGCTCGGAGGGTTTGAGGACACAAACATTTCCAGCTGCGAGGGCAGGAGCAAGCTTCCAGGCGGCCATCATCAGTGGGTAGTTCCAAGGGATGATCTGGCCGCAAACTCCGACCGGCTCGCGCACCACATAGCTAATCGAATTGGCGGGGACGCTCATGGTTTCCCCATGGATTTTGGTCGCTAATCCTCCGTAAAACTCAAAGCAATTGGCCGCATCAGCGACATCGAACTCGGCCTCAGCGAGGGGCTTTCCACAATTACGAACCTCAAGCTCGGCCAAAAATTGACCTTCGCGTCGGATGGCATCTGCAATTTTAAAGAGGTATTTTCCTCGATCGAGAGCTGAGGTCTTTCTCCACGGACCGGCGTCAAAAGCCTGACGAGCTGCATCAATTGCGAGCGCCACGTCTTTCGGTCCAGCTTCTGGTACTCGAGCAATCAGATCTCCATTCCCTGGATCTGTGATTTCGCGAGTGGCACCCGATAGCGCTGCAACCCATTTTCCGTTGATCCACATCTGATAGGACTTTATAGGGTTTAGCTTCGCCATTTTAGATCCTCCTGATCTTCGTGTAGTCTATCATAAACCATAAATGGTTTGGTTTCCTGATCTTTCGATTAGGTTGGTGCACTAGCTAAATACATTCCAACTAATATATAGACTCCGAGAGTCAGGGCGCCCCCAACCGTATTGCAGAGAGCTAAGTTCACTTCGCTGGCCTGGGGGAAACTATATGAGTACTTCACCAAGGTTTGAGATCCTGCCCAAAGGACTAGGGCAATCAGAGCGAACCCGATCCATTGGGAATTTCGGGTTGTCGCTTCCGGATTATTTTGGCTTCGATCAGAGAGGCGAGGATGCAGGGATCATCTTCGTCCTCCTTTGAGGAGCGCGATCAGTTGTTGCGCCACTCGGGTTGCGGATTTAAATGCGCCACTGGAGTGAGTTCCCTCTGTAAAATCACCAGCAAGATAAATGTGATTTTCGGGTATCCTGAGCTCATCTGAGAGCTCGTCGAAGCGAGAGCGTCCCACCGGCCAGCCGGCAATGGCTCGCGGGTGATATCGATAAAATTCCACACTCTGAATGTCCTTTGAAAAGCCGGGCCAAAGTTGTTCAAAAGCGGACGCGATTTGTTTTTTTACCTCGTCCAGTGGCATCATCGTAAATTTCTCAGCATGATAACCAGTAATCAGGAGCGAAAGAATCTTAGTATCGGTGTTTTGATCCGGGTTGCCATCGTAGATCACGCCTAAATCCGAGTCTGAGAGGATCGGCAGCGCTTCTGTCGCTTTTTTAGTTTGAAGTCGGTCGGACTTTCGAGAAACGAACACGTGAGCTTTAAAGTATGAACCCCAGGTTTGAGTTTTGATGGCTTCCCATTTTCTCTCTGAGAGCGGCGGATCAAATTGGAGTTCTGAAAGGCGATACAGAGGTATTGTACTGACCACCGCCTTCGCTTCAATTCTCCGGTTCTGATGAGTGACCTGGTTTAATACGGATATCAAAATCCGGCTTTTCTTGCTTTCTATTCGAGTCACCCTTTCATTGAGACTGATCCGGTGAGGATTGATGTATTTTGTGAGCGCCTGAGTAAAACGCTCATTTCCGCCGATGACCCGATAGCTCGCCTCTCCCTTTCCTAGAAAAATGTGAAATTCAGAGATTCCATCCAAAGCAGAGAGTTGCTCCCACTGTGTTCCGATCTCGCACTCGACAGAGATCCGAATCCACTCGGATACTCTCTTGGGTAGGTTTTGCTGAAGAACCCATTGAGACAATGCGATGTCTTTGAGGTTCATGAGCTCTTTTGGGAGGGGATGTGGCCCGTTCATGCGTTGAATCATAGGACTGACTTGTGCCCGGAACGAGTCGAATGCGGCCTTTTCAGCAGGTGTGAAGATGCGTGTTAGAAAGTCCTCTACCGACTCCTTTTGTCCCAGAGTCTCGAGTTTTTGGTTGAGAACGACGCTCGATGCTGAACTTTCTACCTTCAAGGGGAGTTTGAGTTCCTTTAGGATTTTTACCGCGGGATTGCTTTCCCAGTATTCCTCCATTCCCGAATCTGCGTGAAGTGTGACTTGTCCCGCAGTCTCGTACGTCACAGTTCGGACCCTTCCCCCGACCCGTGGAGTGAGTTCGACCAGGTGATAAGGAATACCTGCTTTTTTGAGCTGATAGGCTGTTGCTAAACCGCTGAGTCCTGCACCAATAATGAGAACGTCTGTTTTTTGAGGTAACTGTGCGAGAGCGAGGCTGGAAAAATAGACGAAAATTGCGAGAGCTCGAAAGACTGATTTGAGAATCATTCTGGATGCGGCCTTTCCATAAAACTTCCCAACCAAGTCATTTGGGAATATGTTATTGAAAATAGTAGACCCTAACAAAGAGTCTACTTTCTGCTACTTGAGAATCTAAGATGAAATACAAGGAAACTCATGCTCAAAAAGTCGAAAGATAGCAATCTACCGCAAACGATTCTGATTCATGGAAATTGGGTGACGCCTCAATCTTCTCATCTCAGGGAGATTCGAAATCCTGCCACATTAGAGCTTTTGGGCACTGCAGCAGATTGCAGCCAAGACGATGTTAACGCTGCAGTTCTTTCAGCTCGTAGCGCTCAGCAGAGTTGGTGGAAAGTGCCTGGAGTTGAAAAAGCTAAACTCCTCAGAGAGGTGGGGCGGCGCGTTCGAGAGATGGAACACGATCTGTCTCGTATGATGACCAAGGAGACGGGTAAGCCCTTGTGTGAGTCGGTAGATTGCATCGATTGGGTGGCAGCAGCATTTGAGTATTATGCTGAAGTAGCCCGATCGAGCTATGGAAAATCCATTCCCCCTGTGGCTCCGCACCAGATTAACTTTACCATTAAAGAACCCTATGGCGTTGTCGCAGCAATTGTCCCGTTCAATTTTCCTCTTCTATTGATGGCATGGAAAGTTGCTCCAGCGTTGGCTGCAGGCAATACAGTCGTTTGTAAAGCTCCTCATCAAAATCCGCTGACTAATCTCATGATGGCTCGGGCTTATGAAGGGGTGCTGCCACCTGGTGTGGTGAATGTGATTACAGGGGGTGAAAATACCGGTGAGTTGTTGATTCACCACGATGAGATCGACCTCATTGCGTTTACTGGTTCTACACAGGTCGGTCGAAGGATTGCTGCAGTGGCTGGGAGTCAGCTCAAGAAAGTGAATCTTGAGTTGGGCTCTGTCGATCCATTTCTAGTTTTTAAAGATGCGAACCTGGATATTGCGGTCCCAGGCGTAGCCTGGGCCAGACTTCTCAATGCAGGGCAAGTTTGTACTTCAAGTAAGCGTATTTACTTAGAGCGCCCCATCGCGGAGGAGTTTATTGACCGACTCTCTGCTCACGTAAAGACTCTGCAAGTTGGGGATCCATCGAACCCGAACACTGACATCGGCCCATTGATCTCTGCAGAGGCGGTGAAAAAAGTTGAATCACAAGTGAAAGCGGCCATTCAAGAGGGAGCAACGCTTCTTCTGGGCGGGAGTCGATTTCAGCCACAAGGCCTTCCGGGTTATTTTTTTGAGCCTACGATCTTGAGTGATGTTAAGCACGGTTCGAGTCCTACGCGGGAGGAGATCTTTGGTCCCGTCTTTTCGATTACTGTGGCTGAAAATGCAGATGAGATGATCGAAATGGCCAACGATTCCAAGTACGGGCTTGGAGCTTGTATCTACACAAATAATCTTGAAGTCTCGATGAGAGCGATGGAAAATATTAAGGCTGGAACTTTTTGGATCAATGACCCCCTTACGGACAATGATGCCGCTCCTTTTGGCGGAATGCGGTGGAGTGGGATTGGACGTGAACTCGGAGAAGAAGGGCTTGATGCGTTTCGCGAGCCCAAACACGTTCATCTCGATTATATTGCTGAAAAGAAGTCTTACTGGTTTCCCTACGGACAAAGAAAAATTCCCTCAAAAAAGGAGTCAAATTCTTGAGTGAAAATCTGATTCGATACGCGGTTGTGGGGGGAGCGGGTGCTATGGGGCGAATTACGGTTCGCGACCTGGTTGAAACGCTGCCCTCTCGCAATGTAGAGATTCTCATCGCAGATTACGATCTGAAGCAGGCTTCGGCACTGGCTGAACAGTTCAGGGATCCACGCGTTCGAGCGATTCGAGTGGATGTTAAGAATCAGGCCGAATCTCAGAAGCTTCTTGCAGGTTCGTTTGTTCTGATTAACGCCGCTCAATATTCGCTCAACTTGGATGTCATGGCGATTGCCTTGGCCATTTCATCTCACTACATTGACCTTGGTGGACTCTTTCATGTCACCCGCCAGCAACTCGAGTGGGACAGTCGATTTAAGGCAATTGGGAAAACGGCTCTCTTGGGGATGGGTGCTGCCCCGGGAATTACAAATATTTTAGCTCGGCATGCTTCTGATCGGCTCGATACTATAAAGGAAATTCACCTTCGCGTGGGCTCGATGGATGCAACGCGCTATCGCACTCAGCCTGCTCTTGCCCTTTCTTATTCGCTTCAGACTATTTTAGAGGAGTTTTCTTTTGAGCCTGCCGTTTTCACGAAGGGCAAGTTCAAGTTTGTTGCTCCGATGTCAGGAGCGACACCTCATCGATTTCCTGCACCAATTGGTCTTAGGCATCCCATGTATACGATTCACTCAGAAGTTGCGACGCTTCCACTCTCGTTCAAGAGACAGGGGGTCCAGGAGGTGAGTTTTAAGATTGCCTTCGACCCAGAATTTATCGATCGTGTTCGTTTCCTTCGAGATTTGGGCATGGCGTCCCACGAATGGATTACCTTGCCCGGAGGAGGAAAAGCTCGCCCAATTGACGTCATCAATCGGGTTGCAATGTCACAGCCTGCGCCAAAACAGGTCGGAAAGTTGAATCAATATGAGGTGGTTCGAGCTGTCGTTAAGGGTACTTTGGGTCGCAAAAAAGTGACGCTCATTCATGAGTGTCACACAGCCGGAATGCCGCAGTGGGGAATCGGCCTGGACATCGACACCGGGAGTCCTCCCTCGATCGCTGCGCAGATGCTTGCCAGGGGCGAAATCACGGAGCGCGGGGCTTTACCTGCTGAGATCGCGGTACCGCCGCTCCTATTTTTTGAATACCTAAAGGCGCGGAATATGAAGATCAAGACTGTGCAGAAATCAGGTTGGGAATTTAAAGTTTAGCTACGAAGTGGAGGGTGAGCTCATTTAGGTATTTGCCTTCACGCATTTGAAGTGGCGGAGAGAGAGAGATTCGAACTCTCGATACGCTTTTGGCGTATGCTCCCTTAGCAAGGGAGTGCCTTCGGCCACTCGGCCATCTCTCCGTGAGTGTGCGGCAAGCAAGTCAGTTTTCATCTATAGCAAAGCCAAAATGAAATAGCAAAGCTAGAACTGACGGTCTAAGCTGTTCTTTGAGTAAAACTTTGCTGGAGGCAGAGCTATGGGACTGACTACTGAGTTGATTTTGGGATTGTTTGGCTTGGTTTTTCTGACTGAAACGGTTGCAGATGTTTTAAATTTGAGCCGACTCAGGTCAGATCTTCCCGCTGAGTTCCAAGGGATTTACGACTCCGAAAAGTACCGAAAATCGCTGCAGTATCAGACTGAAGTAACGCGCTTCGAGATTTTGCATCGGGCCATGAGTTTTGGGGTCTTTGCAGGTTTTTTGCTCGCCGGAGGGTGGAACTGGGCGGATCAATGGGCAAGGCAATTTGAGCTGGGCTCGGTGGGTACTGGGATCATTTTTGTTGCTTTGATTTCTGCGCTTCGGTTTGTGATTCAGCTCCCATTTTCCGTCTACTCGACCTTTGGGATCGAGGCCAGGTATGGGTTTAATCGTACCACGCCTCAAACCTTTGTTGCTGATTTGTTCAAAGGTCTAGTTTTGAGTGCGCTTCTGGGTGCACCGATCTTTGCGGGACTGATTTATTTTTTTGAAAACGCCGGGCCGCTTGCATGGCTTTACGCTTGGTTTGCTCTCACTGTGTTTCAGGTGGGGGTGACGTATTTAGCTCCCGCACTGATTTTGCCTTTATTTAACAAGTTTGAGCCCTTGCCCGAGGGTGATCTGAAGCGTGCGATTGAGATTTTTGCAGCTCAGCGCAAGTTTAAGTTGAGCGGAATTTTTACGATGGATAGTTCTAAACGCTCCACTAAGTCGAACGCATTTTTTACTGGGTTTGGTAAGCTGAGAAGATTGGTCCTTTTTGATACGTTGATTCAAAATCAGTCTTTGGATGAACTGGTGGCAGTGCTAGCTCACGAAATTGGCCATTATGAGAAAAAACATATTCAGCAATCGATGGTCGTTTCTGTCTTATCCTCTGGGGTCCTATTTTACGTGTTTTCTCTTTTTCTCAATCGGCCTGATTTGTTCGCAGCATTTAAAATGGATTCAACCTCAATCTACGCAAGTCTTGTCTTGCTAAGTAGCGCCGCTGGGCCCGTGCTCAGGCTGGTTTCCGTGCTGGCCCTCTGGAGATCTCGCAGGAATGAGTTCGAAGCAGATCGTTTCGCCCGTGAGGCCTACGGTAAACCCGAGGCTCTTGTTTCAGCGTTGAAAAAAATGAGTGTGGATCATCTCTCTCATCTTAATCCTCATCCGATGAAAGTAGTTTTGGAGTACTCTCATCCTCCAGTTTTACAGAGAATTCAGGCACTCCGAGGCCTTGGTGTGGTTTTGCTTCTAATAGCGTCATTCTCGATGGTTTCTTCGCAGAGTTTCGCCCAAACGCCAACTCCGCAAGCCAGTGCTGGAGTTGTGCTTACCCAGTCCAAGGTGGCTCCAGCAAAAGTCCAAACTCAAAAACCAAAGTATGGCCCAGATGCGATGCCTCTCTCCGTGTCGCATGAGTATTTCAAGGGTCACGATGCTCCTCAGTTTTGGGCCCTGATTCCTTATTATGCACCTCAACAGACCGGAAGCTCATGCTCAGTTGCGGCTGCTACTATGGTCGTGAATGCAGCTCGAGTCGGGCATGCCCTAAGAGCCGATGAGCCTCTGGCAACCGAGGCTCAGGTGATTAAAAACTCGAAAAGTACAGCGTGGCGGTTCTCGGTAGGTCTTATGGGGAGGGGTGTTCTCCTGGATGACCTTGGGGGCTACCTCACCTCGGGTCTTGCGGGTTACGATGCAAAGCCAAAATGGGTTGAAATGATTCATGCAAATCCAGAATCGCGGGCAAAAATTCACCAAATTCTAGTGGAGATGGAGAAAAATCCGAAGGTGTTCCTCATCGCAAATTTCGTTCAGGGAGTTTACACCGGAGATGCGCCTGTCGGTCATTTCGCCCCCGTGGGAGCCTATGATTCTGAGAATCAACGGGTCCTGGTTCTCGACCCCGATCGTGAGTGGTATGAGCCTTATTGGGTGAGTGAAGATGTGTTTTTCAAAGGGATGAATACGGTCGATCCGAGCGCAAAAGGCGCCTATCGCGGGTTGATTCGCGTTGTTCTGCCTTAGATCGAAATGGTTAATTTTCGTTTCTTTTTGCCAAGTTTTGTTTGCCGATCGATTGAGAACTTAACCAATCTCTCATGATTTTTTTAATCAGAGTTTGATATTTGATGCCTTCGAGTTCGGCAGCAGTCTTAAATGTATTGAGAAGATTTTCAGGGATCTTGATGCTGATCAATCTAGACTTTGCGTTGCGATTTGTTTCGGCCTCGGCATGAAGTTTTCTAAAATCCTCCAGAAATTGAACGATTTCTACTGTGCTCATTTTGCTTGCGCGCTCTAGGTATTCTGGTGTGAGGTATTGCACGGTTTTCTTCATTTCGATTTCCTCAGTTTTATTAGTTCGCGCAAGGATTCAACGTCGGCCAGGTCTTGTGGTCTGCCGGAGGCTTGCTTCATTTTGATCAAGTCTGGAATTGATGCAATTTTGATTTTAAATGAGTGAAATTGAACGGTGACCACTTGAATTGCGCTGAGATTTTGAGTGAGGATGATGTCAACTTGTTCACTCGGCTTTTTCGGATTGTAAAAATTCCAGGCAATTAAATTTCGATTCTCCAAATACTCTTTTCTGAACTTATAAACTTGGGCCCCGTGCAGAGGGAGTCGCGATTCTAGTCCAAGTTCGTGTAAAGCCTGTTCAGTTTCGATAAAGTCGCCTTCTTTGAACTGAATCACTAGGTCAATGTCTACAGTTCCTCTTACGGCGCCATGGAGGGCTACAGCATAACCACCTACTAGGGCGTAGGGAATGTTTCGAGTGGCTAAAGCTTGGATCAGTCTTGTGAGAAGCATAGTATATACTAGTATATACTATGCTTCTGAGGGAGTGCAAACGTTTTGACGGACTCCTTTGCTTGAGTAATCCACCAAATTATCCCTATTCTCCTCCCAATCTGGTAAGGTGCGCAGGTGGCAATTTTAGTTAGTGTTTCTGGAGTACGAAAGGCGTTTGCAGCGCGACCCTTATTTGAGGGGCTCACTTTTTCTATCGAGAGCGGCGAACGCATCGGGCTGATTGGCCCGAATGGGGCGGGTAAATCCACGCTTCTTCGAATGATCGCTTCTCAGGCAAGTCCCGATGAGGGGGTGATCTCGTTTCAGCGAGGGCTCCGAGTGGGATTTCTGGAGCAAACCCCCACGTTCAAAAAGGGGGCGACTGTCCATTCTACCCTTCTCGAGGGCGCTGCTGACCCAGATGATTGGGAGTCTATTGCCCTTGCAGATGAGATCGCATCGAAACTTTCGCTGCTAGATCCGAGTCAATTGGTTGAAGAGCTTTCGGGCGGATGGAAAAAGCGAGCAGCTTTAGGCCGCGAGCTGGTCCGCCAGCCCGATTTGTTGCTTCTCGACGAGCCGACCAATCACTTGGACCTCGATAGTATTTACTGGCTTGAGGAATGGATCCGAAATGCGCGCCTCGCTACCCTGACGATCACCCATGATCGCGCTTTTCTTCAAAAAGTTTCAGACCGTATATTAGAGCTCGATCGCCGAAACCCAGGGGGGCTTCTGAGCATCAAGGGAGATTACGTCAACTACTTGGAAGCTAAGGAACAATTGGTTGCTTCTCAGGAGCGTCGCGAGGTGATCTTAAAAAACACCCTCCGCCGCGAGACCGAGTGGCTAAGACAAGGCGCTAAGGCCAGGACTACTAAGCAGCAGGCGAGAATTCAACGGGCTGGCGACCTCAAAGATGAGGTGAGCGAAATTAGCTACCGCAATCAAAGTCGAACCGTAAAACTCGATTTCCAGGCCACTGAGAGGAATCCAAAAAAGCTGATCGAGGCCAAGGGGATTTCTAAGTCATGGGGTCGAGGACCTCTGTTTTCCGGCGTTGATTTAGTTTTGAGTCCCGGAAAGCGAGTTGGGATTTTGGGTTCGAATGGGTGCGGTAAGTCGACTTTGATTCAAACTCTTTTGAAAGAGGAAGAGCCTGATACAGGCTCGGTTTCTCACGTCGATGGCTTGCAGGTGGCTTATTTTCAGCAAAATCGAGAGGCGCTCGATCCTAAGGTGACCGTGGCTAAGACCATTTGTCCCTCGGGTGACTTTGTCGATTATCGCGGGAATCGGATGCATATCCGTGGCTACCTGGATCGATTTCTTTTTACTCAGGGGCAAATGGATATGGCTGTCGGTAAGCTCTCTGGCGGCGAGCAGGGACGGCTTTTAATAGCTCAGTTGATGCTCCAACCCGCTAATATTCTCGTGCTCGATGAGCCCACCAACGACCTCGATATGGCGACCCTTGCGGTTTTGGAAGAGTGCTTGACTGAGTTTCAGGGCGCAATTCTTTTGGTTACCCATGACCGATACTTTTTAGATCAAGTAGCGAATCAAATTCTTGCATTTAGTCCGTTTCCTGAAGAACGAGGTCAAATCACCTCTTTCGCGAGCCTTGGACAGTGGGAGGCGTGGTTCACAGATACCAACCGGAAGCCTCGACTCCAAGGATCTGGGGGTAGTTCAGCCGGAAGTTCAGTCACTGTAGCCTCTGCGCCAGCGGTGGAGCAAAAGAAACGAAAGCTCAGTTTTAAAGAGCAACGTGAACTCGATTCGATGGAATCGAACATTCATAAAATTGAGGCGGAGCTTGCTCATTGGACAGCGGAGAGCTTAAAACCTGAAAATACGAGTCATTCGGCAAAATTGATGGAGATTTCTCAGAAAATGACTCAGCTCCAGGCTGAAATCGAGCGACTTTATTTACGTTGGTCCGAGCTTGAGTGAGAATTTAGTTGAAACGAAATCAGTATCTCCAGTAAAACTCTCCCTCGATGGAAAAGTGCGAATTGCGAAGAGGTAAAAGCGCGTGAATTTTGAAACATGGCTGCAATCAAATCATCCTGAAGTCCCAACCCGATCTGCTATTGCGGTTCTTGCATTGGCCGCCGAAGGTGCGACCGTTCCCTTTATTGCTCGCTACCGGAAGGAACAGACCGGCAGCCTGGATGAAGTGGGGATTCGAACTGTTATTGACGAAAAGGAAAAATGGGACCAGATCCTCAGTCGCCAAGAATATATCGTTAAAGAGATCGAGCATCAGAAGAAACTCACTCCCGAGCTGAAACAACAGATCCTCAGCACGTTTAAGTCAGAACTTCTCGAAGATCTCTATCTGCCTTACAAAGTTAAGCGTAAAACCAAAGCAGCCATTGCCAAGGAAGCTGGATTAGAGCCCCTGGCAGACTGGATTTGGGGCTGTGGCCACGGCACGGAAACCCCGCAAGACGGCCAAACACTCGAAATCTGGGCGTTCACTTTCCGCAATGAGGCCAAGGAAATCAAGGACGCTGCCGCGGCGATCGCGGGAGCGCAAGATATCCTTACTGAGAGATTGGCAGAAATGCAGGATCTGAGACAGAGCGTCAGAACTCATGTTTTTGAAAAAGGGTTCATTCGAACTGAGAAATCCAAGAAAGCTAAACCCAATAGTAAATTTGAAAACTACTTCGACTACCGCGAGGCGATTCAATCCCTCTCAAACCCTCAGAACTCTCACCGCTACCTAGCGCTCAAACGGGGTTGGACCGAAGAGGAACTCTCCCTGGCGATCGAGGGTGCAGCAGAAGATACTGAGTTTGAAAAGAGGATGCTTGAACAATTTGAAGTGACAGCCTGCACTGTGTTGGATTCGCCGGGTGCCGACGTTCTTAAAAAAGCCGCCCGCATGGCGTTTAAAGTTCACGTTTTTACTAGCATTGAGGCTGAAGTTCATAAAGCTTTGCGTGAAGTCGCTGACGAAGCGGCAATTCACGTCTTTTCTGAAAACGTGCGTAAGCTTCTTTTGGCATCTCCCTATGGCTCCAAATCTGTTCTGGGTGTTGATCCAGGAATTAGGACGGGCTGTAAGTTGGCTGTGGTGGACGATGCGGGCAAATACATTGCTAGCACGGTGATCTTTCTCAACAGCGAAGAGGGGAAAGCGAAAGCAAAAGCGCTCCTTCCTGAAGTTGTTAAAACCGGTAGCATCTCATCCGTTGCGGTCGGTAATGGTACCGCTGGACGCGAAACTGAAACCTTTATCCGAGACGCCCTTAAGGAGGCCGGCCTCAATATTCCGGTGATCATGGTAAGCGAAGCGGGCGCCAGCGTTTACAGTGCCAGTGACGTTGCGCGCGAGGAGTTCCCTGAGCTTGATTTGACAGTCCGAGGAGCAATCTCGATCGCTCGTCGTCTGCAAGATCCGCTCGCTGAGCTAGTCAAAGTCGACCCCAAGAGTATCGGTGTAGGTCAATATCAACACGATGTTTCTCCAAATGCTTTGAAGCGCAGCTTGACCCACGTCGTGGAGTCTTGTGTGAATCAAGTTGGCGTGAACATCAACACGGCTTCATATAACTTGCTCGCTTATGTCTCAGGGATTGGCCCATCCTTAGCAAAAGCCCTGGTTGAATACCGAGGGCAGAAGGGTTTATTCCAATCTCGTGAAGACCTTTTCAAGGTCACTCGTTTTAGTAAGAAAACCTACGAACAAGCTGCAGGGTTTTTGCGAGTGCCTGAAAGCTCAAATCCTCTCGATAATACCGGCGTTCACCCGGAAAATTACTCCAAGATCGAAAGCTTGGCTGAAAAACTCGGTAAAAGCGTTAAGGACTTCATTGGCGCAGGCGTGAAGCTTCTGAAAGAAGATTCTACTTTTAAATCCGAAGTGGGTGAATTCACGTTTGCCGATATTGTGAAAGAACTTGAGAAACCGGGTCGTGACCCTCGCGACGAGTTTGTTCTTTTCCAGTTCCGCGATGATATTCACGAAGTGAAAGACCTGATCCCCGGGTTGCTTTGTCCCGGAGTCGTCACCAACGTGACTAATTTTGGAGCGTTTGTCGATATCGGCGTGCACCAAGACGGCCTCGTTCACATCTCGCAGCTGAGTGATAAGTTCATCAAGGACCCACGCGAAGTGGTCAACCCTGGTGACCGTGTGAAAGTCCGAGTGTTGGAAGTTAATGTGGAGAAGAATCAGATCTCTCTTTCGATGAAAAATACCGTTGAGCGTCCTAAAGCAGTCATTGCTCCAGCGGCTCAGCCTCGTGCTCCGATGGAACGTGGGGGTGCTTCTCACCGGCCTCATTTGCTACCTTCGACAGGGGGTGGGGTCAGAATCCCTGTTCCAAATACTGGGGCAGTTCGTGCTGATCGTCCGCAGCCTTCTTCCAGGCCGTCGAAGCCAGTTAAGCCCAAAGAGGCATTTAATAATCCGTTTGGCGGCTTGGCGTCTTTGCGCAGTAATCTCAAACCCAAAGGCTGACCGGAGTTTGACATGGCTACTCAAAAATCAAGTCGCAGTAAAAAAAGCAAGGTGACAGTTCCTAAGCGCAAGGTGCGCACTCCGGTGCCAAGTAAGTACGCCCTCTACGAGGCTTCTGTTCAGAGTCCAGATGTGCATGCTGCTTGGCTTGATGAAACCTACAAGGCAATTACAAAAGGGACCGCTCGCAATATCCGAGAGGATTTTTGTGGGACCTTTAAAATGTCTTGTGAGTGGGTCAAACGTCACGCAAAAAATACCGCTCTAGGTCTCGATCTGGATCCCGAACCACTCAATTATGGGCGTGAGACTCATCTCTCCGCGCTCACTCCGGATCAAAAGTCGCGGGTCAAACTGCTTCAGAAAAATGTCCTTGAATCCACGCGCACGGACGTGGACCTCATCAGCGCTGGAAACTTTTCGTTTTACATTTTCAAACAACGAGAGCTTTTGGTTAAGTATTTCAAAAGCTGCAAGACCTCGCTTAAAAAAGGTGGCCTTCTCGTTTTGGAATTAGCCGGTGGTCCAGGCATGATTGCTCCGATGAGGGAGAAAAAAGAAGTCTTGCTCAATCGGAACGAAAAATTCGTCTACACTTGGCATCAAAAGTCGTTTGATCCCATCACTCATGACGCAAACTATGCGATTCATTTTAAACTCGCTAGCGGGCGGGTCATGCTGGATCAATTCGTCTACGATTGGAGACTTTGGTCGATTCCAGAAGTACGTGATGCTCTCGCGGACGCGGGATTTTCTAAATCCATCATTTATTGGGAGACCGCCCATCAAGGCAAAGGTACCGGTGAGTATCTTCCGATGGAGCGAGGCGACAACGCTTTTGCTTGGGTGTCTTACGTGATTGGAGTGAAATAGTTTAAGTTCCTGGGTCCCTCTTGCAGTTAAGAAATTAAGCTGCAAGAGGGACCACAGAAACGAATTTGAGCTATTTACCTTTGCGCTGGCTCATCGGCGTATAGTCCGTCTTGGTAGGGCCAGTGTAAATCTGGCGTGGACGGCCAATCTTAGTGGCAGAATTCTCGTTCATTTCTTTCCAGTGAGCAATCCAGCCTGGCAAACGTCCAATTGCAAACATGCCAGTGAACATATTTACGGGAATATTCAGAGCGCTGTAGATGATGCCGCTGTAGAAGTCTACGTTTGGGTAGAGTTTCTTCTCAATGAAGTAAGAGTCTTTGAGTGCCGCTTCTTCGAGTTTTTTGGCAATTTC
>CANHSO010000004.1 GCA_947463705.1 Bacteriovoracaceae bacterium | reverse complement strand
CTCTCCTCATCCAACAAGGCGGAGCAGGAGCAGCACACCACTCCCCCACCTTGACGAGCCAGGCGAAAAACCTGGGTGGCCAACTGAAGGTAGGCGCGAGTCCCCACGGGAATATCTTTACGGCTTTTAATTAATGCAGGAGGATCAGAGATAACCAAGTCAAAACTCTGGTCAGGAAATGAGCCCAAATCTTTAAGCACATTAGCACAGTGAGATTCGAAGCGGGCACCTTGCGCTTCCACGTTGGCTTTTGCAAGTTCTAGGGCGCGAGCAGACGCATCCACAGCGACGACTTCAACTTCTCTTCCTTGGCTTTTAAATAGTGCGGCAAGTTGTGCGCTCCACTGTCCAACATAACAGCAGAGATCTAAAATCCTCACTACACGTTGAGATGGATGCCCGAAATCAAAGTTTTTAAAAGCCTGTGCAGCAATTTGGATATTAGAAAATTGGTCCAAGAAAAAACCCGTCTTTTGTCCAGCCTTCAAATCAACCCGGAACCAAAGTGGCTCATGTCCCTGAACGGATCTCACAGCAATCTCAGCTTGAGACAAATCGAACTCACCAAGACCCTTGAGCACCCGCGGCTCATCTTCGCTTAACCCTTCTCGTGCTCGCACTGCCACGTCGTTTCGCAAAACGACAGCTACACTCTCCCAACTCGGAGCGTCTAGGGTCCGCGCTAAAAATCCCCGAAGCACTTCTTCCCACCGGGACATCAAACGATCCGCACCCGCGGTGTGGGCCTGAATCACAAAAACCTGACCCGAACGTAAAACGTACCGATCCACCACCAATCCAGGCAAACCATCAGACTCACCATAACAAAGGCGGTGACTCACCCCTCCAAAACCAGATTGAACTCGGAGGTGATGTGCAGCGAGCAAGTTCTCAATCAGACTGTCCGTAGATCCCGGATCCAAAACTCGAACGTCTCGAGTTAGCTCCCGAAATGAAATCAGTGAGTTAGAATTTCCGAAACCTCGAGCCAAAAAGGCTCCAGAAGCATCTTGAAGCTGAACAATCCCTCCAGCCTCGACTCCCTTCGGGCTCTCCGTCAACTCATTCGAATACACCCAGGGGTGTCCTGAGCGAAAACGACGATCCATCCCGCGGCGTACCCGCCAAATTACTTCTGTTCCACTCTGGGTTTGCATCGGGTTCTTATACACCAGTTTGAATCATCCGGCTAGTCAACGCAGCGGAGCAACCACATCCGTTGAAGGCGAAAAGGAACGGCTCTGGAGTTTTGCGACTGATTTGATAGATTGGAGACTAGAGCCCCACAACAGGAGAAGTACCAATCATGATCCCGCAACTGAATTGGCTAGAGATTTCAACCCTCATCGACCGAATTCGCCCAGAAATAGAAGGGCTCTTTGTCGACCGTGTGATTGTTCCGGAGCGTGAGCGATTTGCAGAGGGCTACCTTAAGGGGGAATGGCTCATTCGCCTCACTGGCCGTCGCCAAGACTCAATTTTGGTCATTAGTATTTTCCCACGTCGATCTTATCTTGCCTGGAGCGTGGGAAAAGGCCCAAAGGCTTCGTCCTATGCAACACGCTCAACCTTTGACCAAAATCTCTCAAAACAGATCAAAGGATCTAAGCTCCTCAAAATTGAGGCATTACCGAGAGAGCGAGTTACGATCTTGTGGTTTTCACAAGCAAGCGATGAATCGGACGCCCTTGGACTCGTCCTATCTCTGATCCCCGCTGCGCCGGAGGCATTTCTCGTTCAAGCACCGATCAAATCCATTCAAGGTCCGCACGGCCCAGAAACGCGGTGGAAAATCCTCGCCAGGAGCAGGACCATTCGCGACGAAAGCAAACAAATCACTGCCTACGCGCCACCCGATGGAGCACAAGCTCCTCCGCACCCCCCAGTGAGGGCTGAGTACTTTCAACATCCAGATACATTTTTTAAGATTTTAGAAAAGGAACTTCAAACTGAAGCATTTGACCAGCGAACTCGCTCAGCTACCAAGGGTCTACGCGAATCAATCAAACAATCGCAAGATCGAATTCGTCAAAGCCAAGTTACGCTCACTGAGGCTCGTCACGAGGAAGATTGGCAAAAAAAGGGTGACACCCTCAAAACAGCACTAAGTAACCCAAGCTCGGAAGCATCAGAAACCCACTATCTAGCAGTCAATTACACAACAGGAGAGGAATTATTAATCCCGCGTGACCCCAAACTCTCCCTACAGGAACAAGTTGAAAAGTACTATCAAAACGCCAGGCGAAAGCTGAAGCGAATCTCAGAAGCGCAAGGTCGAATTGAGCGATTTCAGGAGTCCCTTCAATTTTTTACACAGATTCTTGAAGCCCTGCCAAAAACCCCACCCACTCCACTCACAGAAAAAGACTGGCAATCTTTAGAGAGAGCCGAGAAAAAAGCAGGTCTGCAACCTTCGCCAGCGATTCTCGGCGGAAAGCCGATTAAAAAAGTAGCCCAGTGGTTGGGCAAATCGTTTACATCTAAAGACGGTCTTATCCTCTGGATTGGTCGCAGCAAAGACGAGAACCTCGAACTCACGTTTAAGCATGCTCGGGGTAATGATATTTGGCTCCACGTCCGTGGACGCCCTGGAGCCCATGGACTGATCCCTATTCAACCAGGCAAATCAGCACCTCTAGATACACTTTTGGATGCTGCCCTCTTGGTGATCTACTATAGCGGCGGCGAAAGCTGGGGTAAAACTGAAGTCGACTACACTTTTAAGAAATTCGTGAAAAGGATTAAAGACTCTGCTGAAGCCAGCTACACTCACAACAAGACGTTAATTATCCAGCCGGATGGCGCTCGACTTAAAAGGTTACTGAACCAAAACGAACGCTAAAATGGTCACAAAGTACTCAGGGCAAACACGACACACTCTCTAAGAAAAATAGCAGTTTCAGCAACTTACGGTGGATCACGAAATTAGAGTCACTCCTCATTGACTTAATTAATCAGTTATTATGTAATTAAGTAAATTATGTTCAGTCGGGTTAAAATAAGCAAACTAGCACAAGATCACCCTTGGAAGTGCACCGCTACTGCAACTGCCGCCATCGCACTAGGGTGGACGATGGGAATGGGACTCTGCTTAGAGGCTAGTGCCAATTCTCCTCTGCCCCCCTCCGACCCAACTCGTTTCTCAATGACATACACACCTCAAAGTTCAATTTTGGTGAATCGAATTCCATACAGTCTGAATGCGTACCCTAAGGTATACATCACTCCTCAATCTGGAGGTGCGCCTACGCTCTTTGGCTCAACTCTCGACTCTATTGCGCTCCCAGAGGGCGTTAAAATTAGATACTCATGCTATCCAGAATCTTGCAATAATCTGTCACTCAATTCAACGACAGGAGTCCTGACAGGACTCCCAACTCGAGGACTGGGGGTCGATACTATCATCACTGCAACAGTCACGTTGTCATCGAGCTCAAATCAATCCACCACGTTCTCACTCAACTCATCAGTCATCACCCATTCCTATCCAGACCCAGGACCACTGAACGTCACTTATTCTCCAATACCTAGTGTTTTAGTAGGAAATAATGAGTTGACGCCAGTTCTTCCAACAGTCACTGGAATTCCATCTGGAATTAGTCTTTATTATGCATTTGCCAGTCCTCTCCCCACGCCAGGAATTACCAACCTTGACCCGAAGGTTTACGGCCTTTCCATTGATTCTGGAACTGGGGCCATCAGCGGGTCCCCCTCTCAGGTGGCAGGAAAGAGTCAGGTAGGAATCGAAATTTTTGAAAGATATCCGGAAGACCCCTCGAACGGAGCGCATGCTGCATACGCAACTCTCAACTTCACACGGATTACAGACTCTCGGCCTATGACGATCCAACTCGACCCAACCCAAGTCCCACCCAATGCCTTCATCGAGGCTACATCAGACTCAGGACTGGTGACTTATAACTTTTCAACTCAACCCAGCGGCTCGAATCCTTCGCCGATTTGGTCGTGGGCTCCCCAAATTGTCAATGGTAACGGAACGGCCTATACGAAACCCTTCAACACCTGCCAACTGTCCGCGCCCGGTCTAGAAGCAAACACCCTGCCTCCGCCTCTAGCAAAAGGCCTTAAGTTCGACCCCACTTCCTGCACCCTAATTTCAACAGGAAATCCACCTGGCTACTATGCTCCTGCGCCCAGTCCAGTGCCATTCGTGATTTCTGTCACAAGAGCAGATGCCCCGCAGCTCATTATGCCCACTTCAGCGTATCCATCCGAATCAACTCATCCACCTTACTTAGCCCAGTTTAGTTTCATCATTCGGGCAACTCCCCAAGCCAAATCGATCTATACTTTAGGTCAGGGTCAAAGCTGCGCGCTGATGCAAAATTCAAAGCTCTATTGTTGGGGAGGACCCCCTCCAGAATCTCGAGAGGCCAAATCCCGGCTGAATGAATTGGGTGCGAGCGAAATTTGCTGGGTGTCGGCATTAGGAGGTCCATCGGATCAAGTTTTCTGTTCTCACCCAGGAGACTCTACAGGAGACTCTACAGCCCCCTCTACTCAACCCCCCATGGTTTCGAATCCCCCAACACAAGAGCTAACCTCAACAGCAGACACGGCTGGTGCCCGTCCAGATAGCCCAAGTGAGAGCCCCGATACTCGCAGCGAGCCGGGACCAGAGGCCAGTCCTCCGAATCAAACTGAAGCCTACTCTCGGCCTGCTGATGAACCCCCAAACCCAGAAGGGAATTCAACTCCAACTAACACGCTCGTTGCTTCGGGAAGTACACTTTCAAGCTCAACCGGAACAACACAAACTTGCGGAATTGTAGAAATCAGCGGAGGACCGACTTCCTCAGGGAGTATCGCTTGCTGGCCGGCGGGCTCAAATAGCCCAGCAGCAGACTCAGGGACTAGCTCAACTCCTCAGGGGCACAATTTCACCCAAGTCTCTGTGGCCAGCGACGATCATGCATGCGCCCTCGATCTAGACGGAGCCGTTTCTTGCTGGAATAACTCAGGAACCCTTCAAGTCCCTAGTTTTTTGCACTAACTTCTGAAAATTAACCCAACACTCCGGTGCTGAGACTATCGAACAAAGTTCTTAATCACATACTCAAGTGCTTGATCTAGGGTCGTCAGTTGTTTTTCCAAAGTCAGATCCTCAACTGTCGCTAGAATCTCAGAAAAGAGGGGTCCTGGCTGAAAACCCAGTTGGATCAAATCTCGGCCGTCGATCAGCTTCGGCATGTCAAGTTGAGAAGTGTCCTTAAGTTGATTGAGACGAGACAAACAGAACTCATAATAAGCTAGGTTACCATCCGAGGCACAAGCATCTGCACGATGCAGCGCAAGTAACTCTTCGAAGTGATCCGCGCGCAAGAGTCGCTGCAAGGTAGCCTCGCGCATTTGAAAAGAATCTTTTAATTTCAGGTGATCCGCAACTAAGGACACGACACGCTGAACTTCACTACCCGAAAGTTTGAGCCGCAGGCAGATCTTTTCAGCCAACTTAGAGGCCTCAACCTCATGACCGTTGAAATTCTTACCCTCATTTTGGAGAGCGACGATAGGCTTACCCACTTCATGAAGGACCGCAGCCCAGGCAAGAGTGATTGTTCTTTTAGGACTTTGCTTGGCTAGTAGGTCGAGCATTTTTAACAGATGGGACCAAACATCTTCATCAGGATGATAGGATGGGAACTGCTTGACACCCTTGAGCGCTTCAACCTCAGGCAAAACCAAAGGCAAGAGCTCCATTTCGGAAAGAAGCCTAAGTGAATCCCCTGGATTAGGCCCCGTCCACATGGCGGTGAGTTCATCGCGAATTCGCTCGGCGCTGACTTTGCTAATCAGTCGGGCTCGACTCCGAACCGCCTGAGCAGTTTCTGCGGCAATTGAAAAACCTAGGCGACTCTGGAATCGGACAACACGAAGAAGCCTAAGCGCATCCTCACGAAATCGAACCGACGGATTCCCAATCGCACGAATCACTCGATTCTGAATATCCTCTACTCCACCAACACAATCTAGAATCCGACTCGTCTTGGGATCATAAAAAAGGCCATTCATCGTAAAATCTCTGCGGTTGGCGTCCTCTTCTGGTCCAGTAAATACAACACCCTCCGGACGGCGGTGATCTTCGTAATTCAAATCCTTCCGAAAGGTTGCGATCTCAAGAAGTGGAGGCTGAGAACCTGTCGGAACCTTGAGCACTCCAAATGCTTTTCCCACGGTAATCGCCATCGGAAAAAGCTTACAAAGCAAATCAGGATTGGCGTCGGTTGCAATATCGTAATCTTTGATTTCCCGCCCCAACAGAAAATCTCGGACACATCCGCCCACTAAGTAAGCAACGTGCCCTGATTCATTCACTTTTTGAAGGGCTTCCCTCACGTAAGCCGGGATTTGAAAGGGTCGGTCGAGTCGAACCCATTTTTCCTGTGTACTCAATCGGTGTCCACCTCAAGGGCCTGGCCATTTAACTCGTAGCGGCTCTTAATAATCAAGTCTTGTTCAAATCGATTAGGAGCCTGAGTCCCATCCGCTTCTCTTTCTCGAGGTGGCCGCTTCCCCTTTTTAAGATGCGCAGGAGAAGGTTTTTCTTCTAACTCAGATTCAGACTCCTCAGAGACGACCTCCGCCGACTCGCGCGCTTCAGACAATGACGATTTTGCCACGAAGAACAGATCAAAAACTCCAAAAGCTAGACCTAAAACCATTAACTTCTTCAACGAATCAACACCTCTCGAGGTCGGGCCCCCTCTTGAGGACCTACGATTCCGCGCGATTCCATTGTTTCTATCATTCGCGCAGCTCGGTTATAGCCGACTTTCAGGTGCCGTTGCAAGAAGCTTGCAGACGCGTGCCCAGAGTGTTTGATCAGATCCACTGCTTGCCGAAAAAGTTCATCCTCTTCCTCGGACTCCTGCGTCTCCTCACCATCCTCATCCTCATCCGCCAGCAAGATTTCATCTCGATAAGCAGGTTTACCCTGCGACTTTAAAAAGCTAGTAATTTTTCCAATTTCATCATCATCCAGATAAGCACCATGAAGTCTCAGACTTTGGGACACACCTGGCGGAATAAAAAGCATATCCCCTTGTCCAAGAAGACGCTCAGCGCCAGCCCGATCCAAAATCGTCTTGGAATCCACATAACTCGCCAACTGAAAGGAGACACGAGAAGGCAAGTTCGCCTTAATCAATCCCGTAATAACATCGGTTGAAGGCCTTTGAGTTGCAATAATCAAATGAATTCCTGCAGCCCGGGCTTTTTGGGCAATTCGAGCAATTGAAATTTCTACCTCTTTTTTAGCAACCATCATCAAGTCGGCCAACTCATCGATAATCACAACAATATACGGCAATTTACCCACTTGGGGTGCGCCAGTCGAATCGTGATCAAAAGCCTCGATCCAATCTGAACCGCTCGTCGAAGTTGAGGTTTCTCCCTGATCTTCAGAAAATAGAAGGTCCTTCACAACGTCAGCGCCCATCTCCTCGACCTTCTGGTTGAAGCTCGCTAGATTTCGAGCTCCAACTTTAGCTAAAATCCGATAGCGACGTTCCATCTCACGAACAGCCCACCTTAAAGCAATACTCGCTTGCTTTGGGTCATCCACTACGGGGAGTAAAAGGTGAGGAATATCCTGATAAGCTCGAAACTCAATGAACTTTGGATCCACTAGGATCATCCTGAGCTCGTCCGGACTAAACCGATAAAATAATGAGCAGATCAGACCGTTCATGAAAACTGACTTCCCTGATCCAGTCTGCCCTGCACAAAGCAAATGAGGCATTCGAGCTAAATCAGAGAGATAGGTTTGTCCTCCGATGTCTTTACCCATAACTACTGGAATCGAGTGTTTACTGGTATAAAAGTCAGGGTGTTGCAGAAACTCACGAAGAAAAACAGTTTCGCGAGTATCACTTGGGATTTCAATCCCCACAACGGACTTACCCGGAAGCGGCGCAAGAATTCGGACACTCTGGGCTGAAAGAGCCATCGACAAGTCATCAGCTAGTGAGGCGATTCGGGAGACCTTCACGCCCGGGCCGGGTTTAAATTCATAAAGAGTAATGACTGGACCGGGCCGAACAGCGGTCACTTCTCCATCAATCCCGAAGTCTGCAAACTTCTGTTTCAAAATTTGAGAATTAGCTAAGAGCCGACTCCGGTCGACGGCAGACTCGACCACCGGTGGTTTTTTGAGAAACTCAATCGTCGGAAGTTTCCACTGACCCCGCCTCGTCGGGACTGCAGATCGGGGAGACTTTGCCGAACTTGCAGCGTGACCCTCGACCTCTCTCGGGAGAATTTTAATTTCCTTACTTGAACCATTGGGAATTGAAAGGCCTTTTTGATTCAACTCGCTGACGGTCTCGACAGAATCGGTACTGATCTCCCCTGAATCCGCGACATCGTCCTCCTCTACAAGCAATTCCTCCTGCCGCAGGACATCTCGAATCGGGGCCTTTTCAATCGGAGCGGGAGGAGCTTCTGCCAGGAGAGTAGCGGAGGGCACTTCGATTGGAGCAGACACCTTGTCTTTTTTTCGAGTTTGGATTTGCTGACTCATAGCGGCCCAAAACGCACTCATTTTCCGCTGACTCCATGAGAGTCCATGATAGATCGAAAAAACTACCAGTCGGACCATCAAGAGACCAAGCGCTCGAGCCCCCTGAGTCACCCAGTGAATGAGGTTCACAGGGAGGGAGATCGTCAGAGCCACTGCGAAAACTACGAATGAAACCAGAGACGCACCAAAGTAATTCAGCTGACTTTTTAACCCAACTGCAATCCATTCTCCTAGAATCCCACCTGTGAGTAAGACTCCCTGACCAAATGTCCAAGACTTCCACTGCAGTGCTAAAAATACGGTACAGGAGCTGACTGCTGCAGTTAGGGTTCCCAAAGTTTCGGCAATTTTTACGATTCCATCACTTTGATAAACGGACCAAGACAGAAAAAAAAGCGCTACAGGGAATAAGAACGCACCTAATCCGAAAATATTCAGTAGCGCGGCAGAGAGATACGAACCAATTCGACCACACGCATTGACAGCAATTTCGACTCCACTGCTAAAACCAGAGGGGTCAGTAACGTGATAACTCACCAGAGCAACGCAGGTGAAAACCCCCAGCGCTAAAATTAAAATACTCCCTACTTCGACACTGATATTTTTTCGGTTTCCCATCACTCTATGTTACATCTTGAAGAATGAGTCAGAAAGTACTCTCTTACGACCTGGGTGGAACTAAAATAGCGGCAGGAGTCATTCAAAAAAACGGTCGAATTATTGACGAAATTCGTATTCCGTCCGAATTTCACCGTGGAAAATCTGCTGTTTTAAAGACGATTGTCGAAATAGGCAATCAATTCCTATCGCGTCATCCCGACATAAAAGCTGTGGGAATTGCGTCTGCCGGCCCTCTCGACCCAATTCATGGCACCTTATTATCTCCTACTAATTTCTCTACAACAAAAGATGAATGGAAAAAAGTACCCATCGCCCGCATTTTAAAGACTGCCTTCAAGCGCCCCACCGCGCTTGAAAATGACGCTGCAGCTGCAGTTCTTGCCGAGTGTTGGAAAGGTGCTGGGCAGAAATTTAAAAATGTCATGGTGTTGACACTCGGTACTGGTTTGGGAACCGGCGTCATTTGCAACGGAAACCTCGTCCGAGCAGGCCGTCAACTGCACCCAGAAGCAGGTCACATTATTCTCAATTATCAAGACCGGACAGCTCGCTGCGGATGCGGCAACTTTGGATGTGCCGAAGCCTACCTATCCGGCAAATTTTTTAGTCGCCGAACTGGGCTGAAATTGAGCCGGCCAGGAATCTCAGGCCCAGAAATTGCCGAGCTTGCACGCAGAAAAAACCCAATTGCTCTCGAGGCATTCGACGAATACTCGACGATTATGTCCGTGGTGCTTCAAAACTACATTCGTCTCTACGCTCCAGAGATTGTTTTGTTGACTGGGAGCTTCGCAGCTGCATCAGACCTTTTTCTCCCCCAAACCAGAACAAAATTGCGAGTTCTCCTGAAACAACAAAAAAATGGATTACAATCTCTTCCAAAACTAGGACTATCAACACTCGATAATCGGGCTGGACTTTTAGGTGGAGCTTACGTTGCATTAAGTCTTTTAGAGACAATTCAGAAATAAACTACTTAGAGCTGGAGCCGATAGCGATCAATGAGATTCTTAGTCACTGATCCTGTTGCTCCCCAGATGCGATAACGCTCGTATTGAAAAACATCAATTGGGTAGTTCACATCACCGGATCGAATACTCTCGAGTCGATAAGTCTCATCAACTAATAAACTAGAAAATGGAACCCAAAGAGTCTCGGAAACCTCAAGCGGATCGAGCTTAAAGCAAACGTCTTCCATAGGCCCATTCAGGAATCCAACTATTGGGGTCACTTCGAATCGGCTCGGTGTCACAACGGATGGGAGCCGCCCAAGAACACAGACCCGACTCCTTTCAACTCCGACCTCCTCATGAGTCTCTCGGAGAGCGGTCTCAACCGGATTATTTTGATCGTAGGTCTCGGCCTTTCCGCCGGGAAAAGCCATCTGGCCCGAATGAGGACCCGTGTCTTCTGCCCGCCGAATATAGAGGAGCCACGGTTGAGCCTCTCGACTCAGGCCGAATAAAACCAAAACAGCGGCTTGCGCATTAGAATGACTCAAGTGGACTCGATTGGAGTAAGGTAGGTCAATCGACAAGGCTGAACGAATTTTCTTTTCAAATTCCAAACTCACTATTTCCCCCGGAGATCAATCCCATATTTTTGAGCTTTCCGATACAAGGTGGCCCGATCGATTCCCAGAATTTCCGAAGCCCTCGACTTGTTAAAGTGAGTTTCCCTCAGGATTCTCAAAATATGGGTTTTTTCTAAGTCCTCCAATGAAGGTTTCGACAATGAATCATCCCCTTCTGACAAAGTCTCCAATCCCCGTGCCATCTCAGGGGGAAAATCTTCAGGAAATAAAACCGTCGTGTTGGTCATCGCAACCGCTCGTTCAATCGCATGTTCCAGCTCACGAATGTTACCTGGCCACGAATAAGACTGAAGGAGACTCATTGCCTCATCGGAAACATGAGAAACTTGCTTTCTATTCTGATCAGCGTACCGAGCCAGAAAGTAATCCACCAACTCAGGGAGATCCTCCATCCGCTCTCGAAGAGACGGAAGTTCAATGGAAATGACTTTGAGTCGATAAAAAAGGTCATCTCTAAATTTTCCTATTTTCACCAAGGCATCAAGATCCCGATGTGTTGCAGCGATCACTCGGACATTAGACTTTTTTGACTCTACGGAACCTACGGGCTTAAACTCGCTTTCCTGCAAAACACGCAGAAGCTTAATTTGAAGTGCGGGAGTGATATCCCCTATTTCATCCAAGAAGAGCGTTCCACCCTGAGCTTCCTCAAAAAGTCCACGTTTGTCGGCTATTGCACCCGTGAAAGAACCCTTGGCATGACCAAAAAGCTCGGACTCAAGGAGATTCTCCGCCAGGGCACCACAGTTCACCGCGAGAAACTTTCGATCCCTTCTGGAGCTATTATTATGAATTGCTCGGGCAACGAGTTCCTTCCCGGTTCCGCTCTCGCCAGTAATCAAAACAGTACTAGCCGACATCGCAGCTCGCGCCAAGGTCTTGTAAACTTCGACAATTTTAGGGGACTTTCCAATCAGAGTCTTTTCACTTGTATCAAGTGACACAACCGGCGAACTGCCACGCCCTTCATGCAGCGACTCCCAATGCTTCGCCGCCCGAGCCACCACGGCCTTCAAGTCATTCATTTGAAAGGGCTTGCTCACATAGTCAAAAGCGCCCTGCTGAATCGCCTGAATAGCACCTGCCATGCTCCCAAAGCCGGTCATCAGAATCACGGCTGACTGGAGACTAGCCCGCTTCACCTCTCGGAGAACAGCCATTCCGTCCATCTCGGCCATCCGAATATCGGAGACGATAATCGGAAATTTATGTTTCTTAATCAGACCCACCGCTGTCTCCCCACTGTCAGCGAGATAAACGGTGTAGCCCTCTCGTTGCAGGACCTCTCTCAGCAGATTGCGAGTCACTTCGTCATCATCGACCACTAGAACTTGGGGGGTCATACTCTCTTCTTTCAGGCGCTCGTATGATAAGGCAGTCGGATCACCACTTTGGTCCAAACACCCTCTTTTGAGTCGATCACGAAATCGCCTCCATACTTTTGAACCAATTGTTGGCAAATGGTCAACCCTAAACCCGTTCCTTCGCCCGGTCGCTTGGTTGTAAAGAAGGGTTTGAGCACGTTTTTAAGGTCGGTTCTCTTAATCCCCTCACCCGAATCTAGAATCGAGAGCTGCGCTAAGATCCTCCCGTGATGACTCAGGATCTCTGTCGAGACCTCCAGACGCTGCGCTGCACTCTTGCCTCCTCGGATCGTCACCTTAGACTGGATACTATCCAGAGAATTATTGAGAACATTCAACAGAACCTGTTCCAAATCGAGTGGAACCACGCGCACCGGTCCCATTTCTCGATCGAGCTGCCGTTTCACCTCGATCCCCATGGCCTCGATCCGCGGAGCCACAATTCCAAGGGTCTTTTCAACCAGTCGATTGGGGTCTACCAATTGTTTTTGCGACTCAGGCTTGGCCGTGCTCTGGAGAAATCCCTTTACGATTAAAGCGATCTTGGCCAATTGCCCTTGAATCACTTCAAAACGCTCATTCATCGGCGCCTCGGGTATCAGCACAATCTCTTCTTTGAGCAACTGCAAATGCCCCCCAATTGCGTTCAGAGGAGTTCCAATCTCGTGAGCAAAACTTGCGGTCAGCTGCCCCATTACGGCTAATTTCTCTGTGATCATGAGCTGGCGCTGGGTCTCATGAAGTTGCTCAGTGAGTTGCAGATTCTGAGACTCTGCTAACCTGAGCAGACGGTCATTGGTGATCGTTTTGCGCAGAAAATAACTCAGCACACCAAATAGGATGATCACACTCAGCAATGCAGCCATGGCCTGGGTCTTCCAAATGGCGTCAGTGAGTCGAGCCACCAGATTCGTGGAGGCGGTCACATGAACCATTCCAAGCAAACGCCTGGGACCCCGAATATCACGTCCCTGGTGCTCAATAGGGACATAAACATCCCAATACCCATTCCCTAAGTCATCCGTCTTGTATTCACTGAGAACTGTATCAATCAGGGTCGCAACTGGAGGAGGAGTACCTGGCTCATCCTCCATATTGGTCGCAACCACCTTGACTCCGCCGGTAGCTGGATCTCGCGCCAGTACATCGACACGGACCAGATCTGGCTGAGAAAAAAGAATTTCCTGCATCACAGATTCAATCGCAGGAGTTGGGCTCGATAAAGACAAGAGGCGTCCACTCTCGATGCGGGCCGCCAGAGTCTTGCCTGAATGAATTCCGATCTGACGGATTTCCTCGCTCAGGACTGGGAGGGTGAGTTTATTTTCGGCTAACGTCACAATCACAAAAGTTGGGACGATCACTGCGACCAGAACCAAACTAATCTTAGCTTGTAAACTCAGAGTTCGAATTGAGAAACGCATGTCTGAATGCTAACAAAAAAAGCCGAGGTGCCCAAAGGATACCTCGGCTTGAAGCAGAAATAGTGTCGAAGTGCTGAATTAGTGACCAGCAGCGCCGCCTGCAGCTGGAGCAGCTTCTGCAGCTGGAGCAGCAGGTGCAGCTTCAGTGGTTTCAGCTTTCTTGTGGCCTTTTTTTGCTTTTTTCTTAGACTTCTTATGCTTCTTAACAGCAGCAGTCTGTGAACGAGCCGCAGGTTCATTCATGGACTCAGCAGCGAAAGCAACAGAACTCATAGCGAAAGCTGCAACAACCAAAGCAATCATTGACTTTTTCATAGTAGTCTCCCTTTTTTATTCCTAACCTTCTGATCGAAAAATCGACCAGCCATCTATCATTTGATGAAGCAATGCATATGCCAATTGGAAACATGATTAGTTTCAGTTAGTTACAAAAAGGCGACCACGGAAACTGTCGCAGTTAGCTACATTCTGCTGTATCTAACTGCGACAGTTTAAAAAATCAATAAAATGAGATCACTGTTTTGCCAGGGTAAGCTTAATTACGGGACAGGCTTGGGGATTCGAAGCCGATGAGACTGAGCCTCGGAGAACAAAAGTTGGCCAGCCCCCAGAAGCAGTCAAAGTACCGTTGCTATAATTACACAATGGAGCCTGCTTTTGCAGTTGAGGCAATACAATATTAACCCCAGTGACTGAATCACCATTCACGGTTCCACTGGCGATCGTAAAGGTGTTATCACCTCCCGCTGATCCATTTGAATGAGGAGTAATCGTAAAAGTCCCACCACTGATGGAATTCCCAGTTTGATTCATAGTCCCAGAAACATCGCCCGAGATGATATCAATGCTCGCAGCTGTCCCAACATTCTGTTGCGGCATGGGCACGTCAATAGTACCCACCCAATTTCCTTGATATCCACGACCACATGCAGCCAAATTCAGCGCAGTAAACAAACCTAAAGCTAAAACTAAATTCTTTTTCATATAAAACTCCACTTCTACTTCTTCTACTTCCGTTACACATCTGAGTCCGACTCAACAGACTCAGTCACGGATGACACATTAAGCAAGTGGAGTGCCAAGCTGCGTCATAACAAAATCAATCACTTATCCGGCTGATCACACTAGAAAACGTCTAAAGATTCGACACTTGTCAAAAATTTATCTAAATTCAAATTCAATTTAACGAATCTTAGGCCATTAACTGAAGCTTAAAAAGTCGTGAATAGAGGCCTTGTATCTCCATCAACTCCTGATGAGACCCAGACTCAATTAAACTACCCTGATGGAGAACAATAATCCGATCTGCGGACTGAACAGTGGCCAGACGATGAGCAATAAAGAGGCTCGTTTTACCCAGGGATGCCTGATTGACTGCTTTCTGTAAAACAGCTTCAGTTTGAGAATCTAGGTTAGCCGTAGCCTCGTCCAAAACCCAGATCCTAGGATGAATGGCAAGGGCCCGGGCAAAGGCAATCATTTGCCTCTCACCCATCGAGAAGTTTGAACCCTTTTCCAGCAAAATCTGATCTGCTTTCGACTCAAATTTGAGCTCTGTCAGAACTTCCTCTACCCGCTGGCTGAGAGTCGGTTTCCAAAAAGAAATGTTCTCCTCAAATGTTCCAGAAAATAAAAATACATCTTGCTGAACCATTCCGATGGACGCACGAAGTGAACGAAGGTCATAATCCCGCAGATCTACCCCATCAAGAAGAACTCGACCTCTCTGAGGATCATAGAAGCGCATCAAAAGATTAATCAGGGTCGTTTTGCCTGATCCGGTATGGCCTACCACTCCTACGCGCTCGCCCGACTGGATCGTCAGAGAGAAATCCTTTAGAACCCAATTTTCTCCCTGGTACGCGAACCAGATGTTTTCAAATTCAATCTTACCTTTGAGTCCTGGGATCGACTGAGCCGGATGATCGATTTTCCGGGACTCCAATTCGACAGGCCAATCCAGAATGGAAAAGACCCTCTCGGCAGCGGTCATTCCGGAGAGAAAAATATTCCATTTATCTGCAATTTCACGAACGGGTTGAAAGAGCGCCATGAGGTAGGAGAAAAAAGTGACTAAGACCCCGAGTCTCAGCGTCCCATCTAAGCTCCGTTGACCGCCAACGACCATGACCAAAGCAACGGAAATCCCAGCGCATAGAGTAATTGTCGGCTGAAAAAAAGCATAAACACGAACAGATGCAGTCTGGGCATCGGCATACCAATAATTAAGACGACTGAAGCGTTCATAATGGAGTTCTTGTCGGTTGAAAAGGTGGAGGATTTTCATGCCCGATAGATTCTCTGCAAGGTAGGAATTCAGAGCAGAAAGCTTACTCCTTGAATTCTGGTAGGCTAGAATCAGCTTTTTACTAAAATAGATCGAGAACAAGACTAGAACAGGAAAAATACTGATCGAGAGCAGTCCCAACTTGAAATCTAAAAGGAGTAGCCCAATCAAAATCCCA
Source organism: Bacteriovoracaceae bacterium (assembly GCA_947463705.1). GTDB lineage: Bacteria > Bdellovibrionota > UBA1018 > UBA1018 > UBA1018 > CAINWE01. The sequence continues at coordinate 25,457 of CANHSO010000004.1, read as the reverse complement.
ATCACCAAAAATAGATTGCAAAACATCGAGACGAATCCATTCGAAAACATCTCATTCAGCGAAGCAATATCATTCGTCACTCGAGTTAAGAGTCGGCCCGGGGGGTGCTTTGAATGAAGCGCAAGTGACAACCTTTGCAGGTGAGAAAAGAGTCGGAGTCTCAGGTCCTGAGTGACCCGTTGCCCCAGGACCTCAAAAAGATAAGTTTGCTGAATCGCTGAAAAAATTCGAACGCCAATGCTGATCGTTAAAAAAAGCCCGCTCCACCTGAGACGATCCCATCGTCCTGGCAAGATCGCATCGTCAATGGCATAGCCAAAAATACGAGGCTCAATGACGGCTCCCACTGTGCCGAACACAATCAGGACCGTGCCTCCGAAAAAAAGCCATCGATACTTAACCATCACCTTTGCGAGGCGAAAAACAGATTGCCTCAGGGTGAGGTTCTGGAACTTACGGTACTCACGTTCCTCGTTTTCAAGGAGATAGTCTAAACTAGTTACATCGGCTGAGCTCATTTTGATAGCTCTCCAATTCCTCAGTCATTCTTTGTTTTTCGTAAAACTTCCAATAGATCCCACCTCGCTGTGAGGCCAGCTGTCGGTGAGTTCCCATTTGAGCTATCATTCCTTCATCCAGAACAATAATACGGTCTGAATCTTTAATCGTAGAAATGCGATGCGCTGCGATCACCTCGGTATTTCGGTGAGGTCTGGAACGCAAGGATTGTAGAATCTTTTCCTCCGTCTGAAGATCAACGGCAGCAAGTGCATCATCCAGAACGAGGATCGAGGGCTCTTTGGCGAGAGCCCGAGCAATGGTGAGTCGTTGCCTCTGGCCGCCGGATAAACTAGTCCCCCGCTCTCCCAGTCGCGTCTTATAAGCAGACTCAAGGCCAAGAATTTCATCATGAATTGCCGCGAGGCGAGCGGACTCCTCGATCATTTGCGAATACCCCTCGGTTGAATACCCTTTTTCAACCCAGTGCTGGAGACCAAACGCCACATTCTCAAAAACAGACTCACTAAAAAGAAAAACCTCTTGGCTCACGTAGCCCACCTGTTTGCGAAGCTCCTCAATAGGCCAGTCGTTGATATCGACTCCGTCAATGTAGATCGAACCAGATGTCACAGGATAAAGTCGGGGCAAAAGGCCCAAGATAGTCGACTTACCCGAAGCCATACTTCCTACCAAGGCCACTCTCTCACCCGGTTCAATCTTGAGATCAATCCCCTTGAGCACTTTCTGTGATGACCCCGGAAATTCAAAGTGCAGATTTCTAAACTCAATCCCGCCAGGAGTTCTACTGCCACGAAAAGCGGGCAAACGAGGCTCTAACGGTTCTGAAATATCAGAGCTGATTTCAAACACCTTTTTCAGCCTCTTGGTGCTCGACATCGATCGCTGAAAGAAATTTGCTGCCATTCCGAGGGCAGCCATCGGCCAAATCATTTTCTGAATGTAGCGCTGAAAGGCGACAAAAGTTCCGAGTGTAATGACGGCTTCACCCTGATCGATGAGATGACCGCCGCCCCAAAATAGGAGAGTCACCATGCCTAAGCTCATGACAAAATCCATCAGGGGGCCGGTCGTACTCTGAACCCGCGATACTCCGATACTCAGCCGCATGTACTCTTCGCCCAGCTCCTTTAGCCTCCGATATTGCACATCCTCTTGCGCAAATCCTTTGACTACTCGAATCCCATTGAGGCTCTCCTGAGTCATCGCCGAAATACGGCCAAAGCAATCCTGAACCTGTTCGAGCCGTTCATGAACCTTTCTTTCATTTCTTAAAACAATCCAAGGAATGAGAGGCAAAGGTGCACAGGCCAGCAGAGTGAGCTGAGGAGACAAAAACCACATCGCAACGGGAACTGTGACCAGATAAAATAGAGCATCTGCAAAAACTAGAACTCCATTCCCCATGGCCAACCTAACGCCTTCAACATCGTTCGTAGCCAAGGACATGAGATCACCCATCCGGTGGCGATCAAAAAAACTCACAGACAAATCAAAGAGATGCGCAGCGTATCGACCGCGAAGATCTCGCCCAGCAAACAGACTTGCACGAACCAGGTACATCCGCCAAAGGTAACGGCAAACACCCTGAATTAGCGCAATCCCTAGATAGGTTGCAGCTAAACGAAACAAGGATTGAGTGGTGCCATGCGAGGTGGCAACATCCACGACTTTTTTGAGCAAAACAGGGGGAAAAACTTCTAAAATATCAACAAACGCGAGTGCGATCAGCCCGATTCCGACCCATTTACGGTATTTCCAAAGGTAATATCTTAGGAACGAGGTCTCCTCTCGGAATCTCGACCAGCGTGTCGGAGAGTATCTAGGCATCGGCTGAAATCCTCGGGTAATGGGCTCTGAACAGCGATCCTAGTTTGAAGGATGGGGTGGGTAAATGTCAAGCTCACAGCGTGCAACATCAAGCGAGGAATTACTCTCTCAGTGCTTGCAGAAACAGGACCACTGCTTCGAGACGAATAAGTAGGATCACCTAAAATTGCCATTTGATCCTCAGAGAGGTGGACTCGAATCTGATGAGTTCGCCCGGTCAACGGGCGTGCTTCGATCCAGTAGGCACCCCCCAAATTTTCAAGCAACCGAAATTCAGTATGAGCAAAGTCCCCTCCTGAACGAACCGAGCAGAAGACATTCTTCTTGCCCGATGCCTTCGAACGCCCCAAATAGTTTTTAATCTCCCATTCATTCATGGGTGGCGTTGATCTGGGAACGGTCAGCGCATTATAAACTTTGCTGATTCCATGAGACTTAAAAAGCTCGGCTATCCCCGGGTTCGCTTCTTTCGTTTTAGTCAACAGGATCAGCCCTGAGGTATCCCGATCCAAGCGGTGATGAAGTCCTAAGTAAATCTGGCCGATGGGTTCCCTGCTGCGATGAGCCATAAACTTTTTGACGGCAGCAAAAAGATTATCTCTCGCCTCATCCAAGGTCGGCTGAGTTGGAAGTCCTGGTGGTTTATTCACCACAATCAAATGGTCGTCCTCATAAATCACCCGTTCAGAAGTCATTTCAAAGAGTCGGTCTCGTTGGGTGCTTTCAGTATTGAGCTTTTTTAGATCCACGCAAACCTGGATCACAGCATTTGCACGGATGGGTTTTGATGCAATTTGGACTCGTTTACCATTGAGATAAACCGCGCCAGCCATGACAAGCTTTCTCACTTTTCCCTTAGAAATAGGCTGCTTCAATACGCCCGGGAGCCAACCCACTAAAACATCGTCGAGTCGCTGGTCTTGGTGCAGTGGAGTTGCTTTGAGTACCCATTTTTGAATTGCCATAAGGCTTTCTTTTACCACAAGAGGCTCAGAAACAGGATTGCCAAAAGCTCATCAAGTTCTGATAAACTAAAACAATGAAATCACCTGATAGTGAAAAAACGGATCCTTTTTTGGCAATCCCCCCAGAACTCCAAAAAGCTCAACTCAAGCCAAAAGGGCAGCCCATGCCGTCACTCGGCCTCATCGATCCACTCATGAAAGATCCCGCGATCACTGAAATCATGATCAACGATGTTCGGAATATCTATATCGAAAAGGAAGGTAAACTGAGTTTCTCGGGACTCACCTATAATTCTCGCGAGGGTCTCGATGCTGTCGTCCAACAGCTAATTGAATTGGCAGGAAAGGTCCTCACTCCAGACACGACTTATCTCGACGCCATGCTTCCCGACGGATCTCGACTCAATGTAGTTCTCCCTCCTTTGGCGCTCTACGGACCCAGTATCACCATCCGTAAGTTCCCCTCCCGCCGAATTTCAGCAAATGACCTTGTCGCGCAGCAAAGCATGGATCAGAGAATGGCTTATTTTTTAAATCTTTGCGTCCTAGCCCGATTGAACATCCTGATCTGCGGAGGTACAGGAAGCGGAAAATCCACGCTCCTCAACGCTTTAGTTTCGTTCGTACCGAAGTCGGAACGGGTTGTACTCATTGAGGACACTCCTGAACTCTCCCTCAGCAACCCCAATAGTGTCCGGCTCCAAACCATCCCACAAACTCCAACGAGTTCACCTGTTACAGTTCGAGACCTAGTCATCAATGCTCTCAGGATGAGACCCGATCGCATTATCGTCGGAGAATGCCGAAAACAAGAGGCCCTCGATATTCTGCAAGCCATGAACACGGGACATTCAGGCTCAATGACTACAATCCACTCAAACTCTCCTCGAGATGGCCTGGTGAGACTAGAAACCCTCTGTATGTTAGCTGGATCAGATCTCCCACTGATCGCGATCCGAAAACAAATGGCGAGCGCTCTGGACTTGATCGTTCAAACGAAACGATTCAGAAATGGAAAGCGGCGGATCACCGGAATCGTCGAAGTCACTGGCTGCGAGGGAGATGTCATCACCCTTCAAGATCTCTTTACATTCGACACTGAGAAAGAAGCCTTTAAAGCAACAGGCCTCGTCCCCACTTTTATCGACGAGATCAAAGAATTAGGTTTCGACTTGCCGCCTCGGCTTTTTAGCTGATCTTTAAAAGTTCGCGAGCTTGTTCAGGAGTTGCAACCTCACGACCCAGCTCATGAGCGAGACGAGAAATTCGAGCAACCAATTGAGCATTAGACTGAGCCAGCTCGCCTTTGTGATAAAAAATATTATCCTCAAAACCGACACGGACATGGCCACCCATCACCATCGCTTGAACTGCCAAGGGAAGTTGAAAGCGACCCACCCCTGCCACGCCCCAATGAAACTGATTTGTGGGCAAGAGAGAAACGAGATGAACGAGGTTACGAGGATCTCCAGACATTCCACCTGGAACCCCCAATACAAATTGAAAATGGAGAGGCTCTCGTAAAATTCCCTGTTTGGCCATCCGAAAAGCAGTTTCCAGCATGCCTGCTTCGTAGACTTCTAACTCAGGCGTTATGCCCAGTTGACGCATTCGCGAGGCGAGGCCAACGATATCTTTGGGATGATTGTAAAAAACATCCTCGCCAAAGTTCATGGTCCCGAGATTAAGCGAAGCCATTTCGGGCCTCAGGGACAACGGTTTTGCGCGATTTTCAATCGACTCTCCAACGGCCCCCCCAGTTGAAATTTGAATCATGACGCGCGGGCACCGAGCCCGAATCTCCTGGATTACTTCTTGAAATCGCTCGACTCGCTGAGTCGGTCGACCATCATCTTCTCGTACATGGAGGTGAATGATCGAAGCTCCAGCCTTCACAGCCTCCTCTGCTGCGACAGCCTGCTCCATCGGGGTAATGGGGAGATTAGGTTGCTTTTCACGGGTGGTCTCTGCTCCGGTAATGGCACAAGTAATGATGAGTGGATTCATTTTTTCAACTCCATTTCATTGAGAACGCGATGCAACCGATTTAACACTTCCCATTTCAATCGATCTTCTGAGTTATTCATCGCCCACTGAGCGTGAAAAGCCTCATCGGATCGATTGCGAAGTGGTACCCCAAAATCAATCGAGCGTTGGCAAATTTTAGCAACCCATTTTCCGTACCATTGAGCAAGCCCCTCACGATGAGAAGCCTGAGCATTAATCAGTTGAAGGGCCCTCTCACCCAGAAGTCGCTTCAGGGTGTAGATCGAAGTTCTTTGGCTCACCTCAGGACTTAATCCTTCAAGGGACAAAGCACTCCACTCATCACGGAATGCAGCAACTGCCGAGGCGGATGCTGGCGACGAGGTTTCCTCTAGTTTTTGATAGACTTTGCCATGAATGAGCCCGTGGTAAACCCCCTCCAAGGAGGCACCTTGATTCAGGGTATCTACCCAATTGCCAAACTCAGCTCGGTCTTTTGGCTCTTGCCTTAAAACGACAAAAATCATTTCACGAAAAAGCTCTGCGTGAGCGGTCGAAGACTGAGCTGACGCGCTTTGGTATTGAGACCCTGGTAGGGATGAGTTTTCGACCTGGGGCCGCGTAGTAGCCTTTACGCCTTTGTTTGAACTCTCAGTACAACCAGCCCAAAAAAGTCCCAAAATTACAATCGAAGGCAATAGAATGACTGAAGCTTTTCTAGATAACTTAAAGTCCATACTTCAAAAGTGTAAGCCTAATTCGTCTGAAAGGGTACCCCCAAAGATCGGGGCGCTCTGGATTGACCGACCACGCCGGCAAGAACCAAAACCGTCACCAAATAAGGCAGAACTTGAATGAACTGGACAGGAACTGGCTCACTCCCCCAGAGAACAACGCCCTGCAATCGAATTTGCAGTGCATCGAAAAAGCCAAAAAGGAGACAGGCAATTGCCGTAGGGACTGGCTTCCATTTTCCAAAAATCAGGGCCGCTAATGCCATAAAACCGCGTCCTGCAGTCATATTTCGAGAAAATGAAGAGGCCAAAAAAACTGAGAGCGAGGCTCCTCCAAGTCCAGCCAGACAGCCACTCAAAATCACGGAGATCCAACGAACTCGCTTCACCCGAATCCCAGCTGAATCCAAAGCCTCCGGATGCTCACCGGCAATCCTAACCCAAAGTCCAGAAGGAGTATATTTGAGCCAAGCCCAAACCAAGCCGAGGCACACCCAACTGAACCAAACTGGCCCCTGCTGAAAACGAAGCTCAAGTGGCAAACTCGGAGTCGATGTGCTCGAGTCGTAAAAAACTTTCATCAAAAATGGGGTCACCCCAGCCGCCAACATATTAAAAGCAGTTCCGGCCACAATCTGATCCGCTTTCAACTCAATGACAAATAACCCATAAAGAATTGCGAAGAAAGCGCCGCAAAAAATCGCGCCGAATGCTCCTGCAACAGGAGATTGAGTAGATAAAGCGACAGCAGCAGCACCGAAACCGCCAATCAGCATCATCCCCTCGAGAGCAATATTAACCACACCAGACCGTTCACTCAGCAGTCCGCCCAAAGCTGCAAAAAGGAGAGGAGTCGAAACCCTCAAGGTTGACTCGAAAATCTGAACTCCACTGGCAAGAAATTCCATCATGACTCCACCCTAAACCTTTGGACTATAGTGCTCTTCGGATAGCTCTGGACTTGACGCACTTCGTATCCATTTTTTCTTAATCAAAAGCTTATATCGCTCGCCCGCCAAATCCCAAACACCCTCAGCAGAAACACAGAGAATCACCAATGCCTGCAGAATGAGGGAGAGATCACGAGTCACGTTTTCAGTTTCTAAGTCAAGATCCGAAGCGCCCTTATGAAGTGCACCAAAAAGGAGTGCGGACGCGACAATAGCAAAAGGGCGATTCCTCGCAAGAAGAGCAACTGCAATTCCAGTAAAACCATAACCCGGCGAAAAACCAACTCGGAACCGATCTGCGTTCCCCATGACTTCGCCAATCCCAACCAAACCAGCAAGTCCGCCTGCAATTGCCATGGCGAGCATCCGCATTTTAGCTGCGTCAATTCCTGCCGAACGAGCAGCAGAATCACTTTGCCCCACGGCACGGATCTCAAATCCTAAAACTGTTTTCCAAAGAATAAACCACACGACAAACGCAGCCAAAAGAGCCAAAAAAAAGGCCATACTCACCGGCGCGCCATCAAAAAAACTAAACTGACGAATGAGATAGGCCGGGGCAACCGCAGCAGTTTCAGGATTTTGGGAGTCTGGATTTTTGAGCAGGTAAAGAGTCACCCAGCTAGTCAGGCCAGCGGCGATAAAATTCAACATGATCGTATTAATGACTTCGTGGCTACCTCTTCTTGCCCTGAGCCAACCGGGAATGGCGCCCCAGATGCCACCACCGACAACAGCAGCCAGAACTCCCAAAACAGGAGCGAGAAATACAGGTGCATTTGGAAACAAAACCCCAACAGCAGCAACTGAAAGAGCACCCATTGCAAGCTGCCCCTCAGCACCAATATTGAAAAGACCAGAGTGGAATGCGAACGCCACTGATAGGCCCGTAAAAATCAGAGGGGTGGTATAAAACAGCGTCATCCCAAAATCATAACGAGAACCAAATGCGCCGCGGACTAGAATCTCGAGAACATTCCATGGGTCTTCACCCGCGATTTTGGTGACCAATAGCCCTAAACTCAAGCCCACCACGATGGAAATCAAAGGTTTTAAAATTTGAGGCAGCTTTTCTTTGAATCTCATGTCTAGTTTCCTTTGGGATTGCATCCCTTAAAATCTGGAATGCCTCTGATCAACTCAGAGCGCCACCCATCCTTAAACCTAGCGCCTGCTCAGTTGCCTCGCCTCGCTTGAATTCAGCCAAAATTCTTCCATCAAACATCACAAGAATTCGGTCTGAAAGCGCTAAGATCTCATCTAACTCTGAAGAGATTAAAAGAACTCCGCTTCCCTCTTGCCTCGCCTTAAGAATTCGCTTGTGAATGAACTCAATAGCACCCACATCCACTCCACGAGTTGGCTGAGAGGCAATCAAAAACTTGGGTGAATATTTAAACTCCCTCGCAATGACAATTTTCTGCTGATTACCTCCTGAGAGGAGGCTAGCTTTTGCCTGCTGCAACGGGGGCCGAATATCATACTCTTCAATGGCACGAGAGACCTCTTTTGAGAGTTTACTGTATGACAAAATTCCGGCCCGGCTAAACGGTTTCCTTCGTTGTAACCCTAACAGGAAATTATCCCGAACGGGGCGATCCAAGAGCAAACCATCTCTCAACCGATCATCGGGGATGACACCCACTCCCAGCTCTTTCACCTGCTCGGTGGTCATCCCTGCAGTGCTTTTACCTAGAACCTTGACTTCACCCGTCATCGACTCAGCATGATCTTTCGGATGAAGCAAAACTTGGAGCAGCTCAGCCTGTCCGTTTCCTTCGACTCCAGAAATACCGACAATCTCGCCAGCTTTGACTTGAAAGCTGACATTCTTAAGGCCGTGACGAGCAGCAAGACTCACTCCCGAGAGTTCTAAAACGGGCTCTTTTACTTGTGGAGGAGGTGGAGCATCTGCCTGCAGCCGAACCTTACGACCAACCATCAAAGTAGCTAGTTCTTCGATATTAGTCTCTGAGATTTCGCGCTCACCCACGACTCGACCTGCCCGAAAAACAGTCACGTGGTCTGCTATGCTCATCACTTCTTTTAATTTATGGGTAATGATAAGTACGGTTTTACCGAGCTGACAGAGTTTCTTGAGCTGTGCAAAGAGCTCCGAGGTTTCTTGAGGAGTGAGAACCGCAGTGGGCTCATCTAGAATCAGAATTTCTGCATCTCTGTACAGTAACTTGAGAATCTCGATTCTTTGCTGAATTCCCACAGAAAGATTCTCTACCTTTGCAGACCAATCCACCTTGAGGCCATATTGATCCGCAATTTGATCCAGCTTGCCTTGTGCTTGAACTCTAGAAATAGGACGAAGGGACTTAGGCAAAAACGAGAAAAAGGGATGTGAGGTTTCCACACCTAGAAGAATATTATCTAAGGCAGTATGGGGTGCACTCAACATGAAATGTTGATGGACCATCCCGATCCCAGATCGAATCGCATCGAGTGGAGAAGTCCACGACTTAGACTTTCCTCCCCAAGACTTTCCGTGGATCAAAATCTCACCCTGATCGGGCTGATAGGTGCCGTAGAGCATTTTCATAGCCGTCGATTTACCCGCACCATTTTCCCCAATAATTGCGTGAATCGTCCCTTTCATCACCTTAAATGAAATATCAACGTTGGCGTGAACACCCTGAAATGACTTATTTAGCCTACGAAATTCTACGGCAGGAATCATTTGCGTTTTTTATAATAATCGGGAACTTGGAGTTTTCCCGAAATAATTTCCTTCTTTATTTCTTCAACCCGTGCGACCACTGCTGGCGTTAGCAGCGAACGATTATATTCATCAAGAGTATAGTCCACACCCTGGTCTGCCAGGCCGTAGTGAACTGCTCCCCCTTTGAATTTAGCTTCAGAGACGTCTCTACAAGTCTGAAATACCGCCTCATCCACCCGCTTCACCATACTCGTCAAAATTCGACCGGGTTTCACCCAATTTTGGTTCGAGTCCACGCCAATTGCAAACTTCTTCTTCTCCTCGGCTGCATCGAAAAGGCCAGAGTTAGATGCCCCGGCTGCAGAAAAAATAACCTGCACTCCTGAATCATATTGAGCCATAGCCAACTCTTTTGCTTTTGCAGGATTGTTCCAAGAGTCGGCTGTTATTCCAATATAGTTAGAGATGACTTTAATTCTATGGTGATTCCGCTTAGCCTCTGCCTCAGCTCCGGCCGCGAAACCCAGTTCAAAACGCCGAATCAAGGGGATGTCCATCCCGCCAATAAACCCTACTTTAATTTGACCCGAGGAATCTGGGCTGGCCGTCAAACCTGCTATGGCGCCCACCAAATAGGAGCCCTCATGCTCTTGAAATACAAGAGAACGCACATTCGGAGCATCTACGATGCCATCTACAATCACAAACTTTTGGTCGGGAAAAAGTGCAGCGACTTTTTTCACGGAATCCACCTGGGATACCCCAATTGAGATCACCAAATCAAAAGTCTTCTTCTGTGAAAAAGCCCTCAATAGCGCTTCAAAAGCATTGTCATCCGTGGCCTCTACATACTTCACGAACGAATTCATCTCGCGTTTGACGCGCATGACACCTTGATAAGCGGCTGAATTGAAGGATTTATCATCTTTACCGCCCTTGTCGAGAACGAGGGCGATTTTCATCTTCTGGGCCTGAGCAGCAACTGATTCCTGGATAAAGGCAATTTGGGTCACCACAGCGATCAATGAAAAAAGTAGCATTTGGGAAGCCCATTTTAGCCAGGAGTTTGTTTTCATTGGACCCTTTCATCGCATACAACATACGGAGTTGTCCAGTGCGTGCCGACCGTAAAGCACTCTAAAGGTAGAGCTTCTGGCCAGAGCCCCCTACGGGACTCAAGCAACTAAAATTTTATTGACACCCCTGGTGCGCGGCGTTAGAAGTTTGCCCTCTGACAACTTGTCAGAACGCATTCAGTGTTAATTCTGTTGGGAAGTTAAATTATTTATGGAGATGGTTCATTTCATTCCAGCTAGCCAGCGTCGTTTGGCCCTGCTTGCAGCTCAGGCCGATTCTGCGCCCGTCCTCGTTTTGGGCGGCAGTGGAACTGGTAAGGGCGCGATTGCACGATGGATCCATTCGAATGGAGCCCGCTCCGCCTGCACTTTTTTGGTAGCTCAACAAGGTAGACATCTACCCGAACAAATCCTTGAAGCCCAGGGCGGAACCTTGATGATCCCTGAGATCGGGGAGTGGACCTTCTCAGACCAAGCGATTTTACTCAATTTCCTCAAAACGAAATGCGTTCCCCACCCCCAAGACAAAAAAATGTCAATTCTGGCCAATGTCAGAATCATAGGAACCACCAGTCAATCCCTGGACGGACGAGCTCAAGGTGGACTTTTTAATATTGAGCTACTTGAAAAGTTGAACGTATTCAGGATAGAAATGCCTTCTCTCTCAAAGAGACCTGAGGAGTTCGAAGACATTGTGACTGGAATTGTCGGGGAAATCGCAAGAGAACTCCACAAGGAACACCTCAGAGACCTTACGCGAGACGCTTGGAACCGACTCAAGAAGCACGGATGGCCCGGTAACTTGCGTGAAATGCGAAACGTCCTGAGAGTGGCAGTAGCCTCTGCTAACGGCGATCAAGTTGAAGCAAATGATTTGCCCGACTTTGGTAATGAACGGATTGATTTCCGTGCAACCCGAGAGCAGTTTGAAAAAATTTATTTAGTAGAGCTCTTGAAAACCTGTGACTGGGAAATCGAGAAAACTTGCAGTATGACTCGAATTGACAAAAGAACTCTCATGTCCAAGATTAAGCATTACGGGATCAACTTAAATTTATAGTTTGATCTCGTAACCGCTTCTGGAAGCCACCCCCTATATCCCCCCAAGGCTTCCAGAAGCGGTCCCCCATTCTCCTACTCACGCGGCAGTTTTTTTTGCGATACTCTGATTCAAAAACTGATTCATGCATCTTTTGCTGCAAAAATAAACGGTCTGACCCGGCCTAAAAAGAATCGTTTTAGAGTCTTTCCTCTTCATTTCCACCCCACACACAGGGTCTTTCGCTGTCTCGACATCGGTCGCTAGCGACAGTCTCTGGGGAACCTGGATCAGATTTGCACGACGGGCCATAACTTTTTGCTCCTTGAAAAACGGATTCCTTCAACACACCTGGTCTGACTGCAATAATCATGAACAGAGTTCGATTTTTTTTCTTGTTGTAAAGCGGCACGTTTTTAGCAATTCTGCGGCCTATGCCGAAACTATCAGAACTTCAACCGACTGAGGAGATTAGCCTCGATCGGGCCTTTCAATGGATTAATGACCGGTATTTTGATGGTTTTTTAGACCCCCCTGAGTTGATTTGGAATTCTCGCCTGCGAACTTGTGCCGGACGCTTTACCCCCGGCAAAAGCAAGGCACCCTTTTTAGCCATGAAACCCAAGATCGAGATCGCTCAATACCTCGCCGACCTCAACCAAGCGACACTTCTCGTCCAAGACGTCTTGGGACATGAAATGATCCACTACTGGCTCTGGGTCAGGCGGAGACCCTATGGCCACACCCCTGAGTTCTACTCAAAGCTAGAGGAAATGGGAGTTAGCCGCTATAATCCCGCCCCAAAGAAAAAAAGACAATCAGCCTACGTTTACGTTTGCGAAAGCTGCCAAACTCAGTTCCCATCGAACAAATACCATCCCACCTTGGCCTGTGCCTCATGCTGTCAAAAGCACTCCCAAGGAAAATTTGACCAACAATTTCAACTCGCTCTAAAAAGAGCTCCTTGGCTACGACCTTCAGCAAATGTATAAGTGGGAGCATGAGCGTCCACCTCCTTCAAGACTCAAAACTCAGCCTAATTCAAGCCGTAGAATGGGGGCGATTTCTCGACCTCGCCCAAAAGGAAGCATTCACCGAGCCTAGCAAGAAAACTGTCCGAGAACTCATCGACCCTCAGAACTGGGCCGAAGACATCCACTCTGCGCAGGGGCGCCAGGCTGAAGCCCAAGAAATGATCCCTATTCTCGATCGAGACGCCCTCTGGGGTCCTCTCTTTGAGCTTCCAAGCCCGGAGGACATCCTAGAGCGATTGGAGCGGGGCGCCGTGCTTGAAATTACGGAGCTTGGCATCTTGAGAAAATGGCTCTACGCAGTGGACTCATGGTCTCAAATCCCACGTGAAGATCTCAAAGGGGAAAAATTCAAAAAGGCGCTCATGGCCTTGCCCGATCCCTTCAACACTTTAAAAATACTAGATCGTGTCCTCACTCCTGAGGGTGAGCTTTCCGAAAAAGCATCCCCTCGTCTCGGATCAATCTTCAGCGAAATCAGGCACCTCAAAAAAGAAATCAGCCAAACGCTAGATCATCTGGTCAAGACGTTTTCGCAAAAGGGGATTCTCCAGGAAAACTTTTCGGACGTCCGAGACGGCCGCTACGTCATCCCTGTGAAGATCTCCTCCCAAAATGAAGTCGATGGAATCATTTATGAGGCCTCCGCGAGTCGACAAACCGTCTTTGTGGAGCCCAAAGAAGTATCGCCGCTGAATAACCGCTTAAGACAGCGGCAAAACGACCTCCTTCAAGAGATTTACGAAATTCTCGCAGAAACAGCTCAGCAGCTCGCCCCCTTTACGAGCGAAATTCGAACCTCGGTCGCAATTCTGAGCCACTGGGATACCGTACAAGCGCGAGCACGACTCGGTCGTCACTACTCAGGTAAGCAAATTCTTGTCACTGACGAGCGCCGATTCAGACTCAATCAAACTGCCCATCCGCTTCTCTGGTGGTCGCTCCCCACATCATCCATTATCCGAAATCAGCTTGATTTTGGTTCTCCCACCCAGACCCTACTCATCACAGGGCCAAACACAGGCGGCAAAACCGTCCTCCTTAAGACGCTCGGCCTAGCTGCCCTCTGTGCACGAACCGGATTTCCATTTCCCGGTACCGATCAGCCAGAAGTCCCCTATTTCGATTCATTTTTTGCCGATCTCGGAGACGCCCAGTCCATTGAACAGCATATTTCAAGTTTTTCAGGCCATGTCCTAAAATTTAAGAGCATCCTAGAGAACACCACAGGAAGAAGCCTGGTTTTGATGGATGAACTCAACTCAGCCACCGATCCCCAAGAGGGAGCGGCCCTTGGAAGAGCTCTTCTGGAAACCATTATGAAAAAAGAGGCCATGGTGGTCTCCACTACCCATGACCCGCATCTCAAAGCGTTAGCACTCTCTGATCCTCGAATCATGAACGCAAGCATGGCTTTTGATGAGCTTTCGCGAATGCCCACCTATCAAATGGTGCTCGGCGTCCCCGGTCGGTCGAGAGCACTTGAAACCGCTGAGAGACTTGGCATTCCTACTGCGGTAATTGATTTGGCTAGATCCTACCTGAGTGAAGAACATAATCAGTTTGAAAAAATGCTCGCCCAGTTGGAATCAGACCTTCAGGTCACCACTCAAGCTCGCAAACAAGCCGTAGCCGCGCAACTCGAAGCAGAACAGCTCAAGAAAGAATGGACTGCGAGAACTGAAACTTCCGTGTCAGAAATGCTGGATCGCACTCGACAAAAGCTTCGCCGCATTCTCGAAAACGCACAGGACGAAGTCCGATCTTCGGTGCGGGCACTCGATGAGATGAAGAACCGCAAATCTCTCGACCAAAGCAGAACCCAACTCAATGAGGTTCTCAAGCAGGCTTCCTCAAAAATCGAAAGCGCCCTGAGCGAAGAAGCGCCAGATCTTGCTCAGTCACTCACTCTACGAAAGCCACTCCCGTCGAGCGAGACCCGGAGCGAAGGTCCTTTACTCGAATCAGGCACACGAGTTCGAATCCCGAAATGGAAAAATACTGGAACTGTGCTGGAAGCAGCAGGAAACAAGGTGAAGGTCGCCATGGGAACTCTGCAAATGAATCTTTCGCGAAATGAGGTCGAACCCATTCTCGATTCGCAAGCCCATCAAAAGCAGGTTCAAGTCTCATTCTCTCAGACCAGCAGCACAAATGGAGGAGGCTCGACAGACTCCCGACTCGATCTTCGAGGCATTCGCTTTGACGACGCAATGACCCAACTTCAGCAATTCCTCGACCTCGTTTATCGGTCAGGTAGCTTTCAGGAAGTCACGATTGTGCATGGACTCGGCACGGGGGCCCTGCGAGAGGGAGCTCACAAACTCCTCACCCGCCTACCCTATGTCCGCTCTTTCCGAGATGGAGGCGCAGGCCAAGGTGGCACAGGCGCTACCATCGTGGAACTTGAGCTCAACTAACAGGAAAGTCTAGGCTTAGATTCCTGCTACAATAAAGGCTAACCACAAAACAAATCCTGATACGACAGGGATCGTAAAGTTATCATCCATGTCGAAGGGCAAGAGTTCAGCAGTCCCTCCAATGATACCCCCTACCAGAGAGATGCTCCAAAAAGCTGCACTGGAGATCGAAAGCGAACTCAAGAAAATGAGAGACAAGAGAGTGCAAGTGCAGACTCCTGCTAAGGTCCCAATCAAAGACTTACCGCTCGCAAATCGGGGTCCATGGTGACCGAAAAGGATCCCAAAAAGTGAGGCTGTCGGGTCGCCGCAAGCAAGATACAAAATACTCAGAATTGCTACAGGGCGAGGGAAGATTAAAATAGCCAGGATCACGGAAGCCAAATAATGAGGCACGGTGCTCATTTGATGGGCCTCATGCGCCCGGAGAATGTGCTTCCAGAACCGAACCATTCTGTCGTTCCAGATGGGGCTCCTCAAACGAAGCGTTTCCATAAAAACATCAAACCCTAAAAAGGACCCGAGGATGAGAACAGCAGTACTTTTGGCCATCCCTCCCAAGATAAAGAAAACAATGATAAGTCCCATGGTCGCATGCCAGATTTTCCGACAAAGATGAAGATCATTCCGGAAATGGAGGCGAACTGGGATATCCCCTAGGAGGTGTGTCATTTTTGCCTCAGCTACTCGCTTCATTGGTCAATCAATCCTTCCTGCTCGGGCTCGCGCCGTTGCCAAAATGATACAGAAGCAACCTGGGTGCCAAAAAACCATTCTTGGGATTTTATTTTGCAATGTTTTTTGCCAGAATTTCATCAATCATTTCAGGACCTTTCAAACTACTCTGCTTCAAAGTAAAAAAAGAGGTCTATTAACTTTCTAATTAAGTCAACTATTTTGGGTAAACTCATACGCACTATTCTTAATAATTCGCGTAGTATACTACTCACTCAAACCCTGTCCAGACCTGGTCAGCTTTTTCAGTTGACACAGATCTTGTAACAATCAATCCTTAGAGAGAGAAGAGGACGATCCATGGACGGAACCGTCAAATCCGTATTGAGCGCGACCCCGATGGGGTCCGAATTTAAAATGAGCGGCACCCTTTCAGTGCGACCGGGCGTCAGTCAGGTCAGGCAGATTTGGTCGGTCGGAGGTGGCAAAGGCGGGATTGGCAAAAGCCTAATTTCGTCGAGCTTGGGCATTGCGCTCTCAAGAATGGGCCATAGGGTAATCGCCATTGATATGGACCTCGGAGGAGCAAACCTCCACACTACATTGGGAGTCGACCTTCCTCGCCAGACTTTAAATGACTTCCTCAAAAATCGAGTTTCAACACTAGAAGAGTGTGTTGTTGAATCACCCATCCCTCGACTGGGCATCATTAGCGGAGCACAGGATGCCATCGGTATGGCAAATCTGCCCGCTCAAGCGATGGCTGACCTCATTGCTCAATCTAGAGCCCTGAAGGCAGACTACGTACTTTTTGATCTGGGAGCAGGAACAAGCTACAACACCCTAGATTTATTTCTTGAAAGCGAAATTGGGATCGTCACACTTCTGCCAGAGCCAACCTCGATTGAAAATGGCTACCGATTCATCAAAAGTGCCTATTTCAGACACCTTCAAAACTGCCCTCACCTCTCTGAAGTAAGACAGCTGATTGAGGCTGCGATGGATCCGAAAAATGAGCTCAATATTAAGTCGCCCTCCGACCTGTTTAGAGCAGTCGGCCAGTCCCATCCCGACATGGCTCTACGACTGAAGAAAGAAATCGAAACTTTTCAGCCCAAACTCATCATGAACCAAGCTCGCACTCAGACGGACATTGATATCGGCTCATCCGTCAAAACAGTGAGTAAGAAGTATTTTGGAATCGAAATGGATTATCTAGGATTCCTCGAGTACGACAGTTGCGTCTGGCAGGCAGTGAGGCGCAAGCGCCCACTCATGCTGGAATTTCCAAACTCAAAGCTGGTCTCAGCGATCGAAAAAATCACAGAGAACTTAGTCAGTCGTTACGGAGAAATGCGAAGCGGGTTGAGCATCAAATGACCCCTATTGCACTGAAAACATGCTGAATGAGAATTTAAACTTTTACGATATCCTAGAAATCGCGCCGGATGCCTCGGCAGAAGAAATCCGAGAGGCTTATCTCCGTATTAAAGCAACCTACCAAAAGGATCACGTCGCTCTCTACACCTTGTTTTCGCCGATTGAGCGCGATGAGATTTTGCGAAAAACCGAAGCAGCCTACCTCGTCTTGTCCGATAGCGACAAGAGGAGAGCCTACGATCAGAATCATGGTCTGATTGTGTGGGAGGAAAATCCGTTTACTCGACGAGAACCTGAACCTACAGAATACCAAAACCAAATCGAGACTGCTCCGGTCCGCCTGGCTGAAGTCGTATCAATTGACCGCACCCCCCCCATGGAAGCGAATGAGCTAGGGGAAGAAGCGCTGATTGCGCCCTCAACAGACTACACTGGCCAGAACTCGCAGGGAGCATCCCCTGAATTCAAGAGTCGGCATCAGTGGATCCAGGGAGGCAGTAGACCGAGCAACCCTAACATTAACCACTCTACGACTGTAGCTCGTTTAAACTCGAAAAAGACCTCCTCATCAGACCCGACCTACTCTGCACCCTTACTGAAGGAAATCCACGAGGAAAAAGACTGGAGTGGGAGTTTCATTAAAAAACTCAGGGAGTCACTGGGAATGTCGATTGAAGAACTCTCGGAAATCACCAGAATATCTAAAAACTACCTCAAGGCAATTGAAGAAGAAAACTTTGAAAAACTCCCAGCCACCGTCTATGTGCGGGGATTTACTCTTCAGATCGCCCGAACCCTCAAACTCCCTACGAATCAAGTAGTCACAGCGTACCTATCGCGGTATCATCGCAAGCTCACTGGATAAACCAAACTCATGCAAAACTCAAAGCCAGGCGCCGTCACTTGGACATGGAAAGCGCCAGAAGATTTTAAGCGTGCCGATCTGGCCCTACTCGAAGCCCTAGAGGCATCTTGCAAGCAGGGGAACGAACCTGCTTTCGATCCCATCACGCGAAGTCGACTCAAAACTCTGTTTGAGCAGGGACAAATCACCACCCAGGGAACTCCGCTCAAAGCCAATAGCAGACTCAAAAAAGGCACACCGGTTCAGGTCTACTTACCCCCTCCCGTGCCGTCCGACCTGGTTCCGGAGGATCATTCGCTCGAAATCCTATTCGAAGACGAACATCTAGTGGTCGTCAACAAGCCTCCCGGCCTCACAGTACACCCTTCGCCCACTCAAATGACCGGAACATTAGTCCACGGACTCCTTCACCAAATCAAAAACCTCAGCGGAATTGGTGGCGTTTTGCGCCCAGGCATTGTTCATAGAATCGACAAAGACACGAGCGGGTCTCTCGTCATTACCAAAACTGATTTGGCCCACACGCGCCTTGCTGAAACGTTTGCCCGCCACGACATTGAACGGCGCTACTGGGCACTCTGTTACGGAGCACCCCCTCTTCCTCTCAACGGGAATCCAGTGAAAGTCGCAAGCCTCATCGGAAGGAATCCAAACGACCGAAAAAAAATGTCAATGGATGTCAAAGAGGGGCGAACCGCAGTGACTTATTATACAAAAGTAAAGAACTTCGCCCAGCCGCAGAAAAACCCATTCGCATCGATCCTTGAAGCCACCCTTGAAACAGGCCGCACCCACCAGGTCCGCGTCCACCTGACTGGCATCGGACACTCCATCATAGGAGATCCTGCGTATGGAACACCGAGCGAAAAAAATACCAAATGGCTTGCTATCCCGGATGATATTCGAGCACTCGTTCGTCATCTCCCCGGGCAAGCTCTCCATGCCAAAATTTTAGGTTTTAGGCACCCGATCACTGGTGAGCCTCTCCGTTTTGACGCGCCTTTTCCGCCTGTTTTTCAGGAACTCTTGTCGGCCCTGCAGAGGTATGAGTAAGTAGCTACATGACTCTACAAAGCGCTCTCTTGAATGAGGTCAAAACGGTTGAGCACGGATTCGGCACGCTCAGTGAGCCACTCCCACCATTCGCGCTAGAAAAATGGGATGATCGCCCCAGCTGGAAGCAAGTCCATGGCACTGGCATCGCGTGGGTGAATCAAGCTCGTCAAGAGTGCGGCGATGTCGATGCTCTTGTCACCCAATCCCCTCTGCTCCCCATTGCCGTAGTGACGGCGGATTGCGTCCCGCTGCTTTTTGTTCACCGTTCAGGGCGGAGCATTGCGGCTGTCCACGCCGGATGGCGAGGCACCCTCGCTCGAATTACCGAAAAACTTTGGAGCCATCTCACCGAAAGGGGCGAAAACCCCAAGGAGTGGTTAGCAGCGATTGGTCCTTGCATCGGTCCTTGCTGCTATGAAGTCAGCCAGGAACTCATCGAGACCTTTCAATCGGGCTTCCCTGAAGTACCCAGCCACCTCTGGAATCCCCAAGAGAGAAGGCTTGACCTGGCCGCATTGAACCGGGAAACTTTGCTCCAGATCGGGATTGGCGAAGTGGATCTAGTTCGATCTTGCACTCGATGCTCGACCTCCCCAAAATTCTATAGCTATCGACGTGGCGACCGAGAATCTCGACAGTATTCGGCTATTAGGATTTGTGATAGCCTTTAAGAAAAGGGAGCATTAACGATCATGCCTTCACTGACCCAATTGTTTTCAGAATGGATTGCTGTCGGCACAGGTGACTTTAGTACAGGACAATTTCTTGTTGCTCTGGTGATCGCCTATTTCGGCGGGATCTTGGCAAGTCTAACTCCCTGCGTCTACCCGATGATTCCCATTACAGTCAGCGTCGTAGGAGGCTTAGGGCCCGCTCGAAAAACCTGGAGAGAAGTTTATTTCCGTGGCCTCGCCTATGTCGCAGGGATGACCTTGGTTTATTCATTTCTCGGCGTGATCGCAGGAGTTACAGGCAAGGTATTTGGCTCAATGACCAACACCTCGGCTTGGTATCTTTTTTTAGGAGTGGTCATGAATGGAGCTGCTCTCTGGATGATGGATATTTTTCATTTTGATCCAGCAGTACTCATGGATCAACTCAAAAGAAAATGGAATCACTCCGCTCGATCTCACAACCCCACTGCTCATCACAGCCACCCCAAAAAGCATGAAGAAGCCACGTGGATGGGGGCATTTCTCCTAGGAGTCTCCTCGGGATTTATAGCAGCACCCTGCACCACCCCAGTTTTAACCTCAATTCTAGCCTACATTGCCAAAACTCAGTCCGTTGGGCTAGGCTTTGCGCTCATGACCTCATTTTCGCTAGGACTCGGCACTTTGCTTCTCGCAATCTCCGCGTTCACGGGAGCGTTGCAAATCCTCCCTAAATCTGGACAATGGATGAAAACAATTAAGATGGGGAGCGGTTTAATTCTCCTCGCTTTTGCTGAATACTTAATTTACCGTGCTGGCACTTTTGGAGGTCCCTAAGCCATGAGTCTTTCAACACCTCGCCTGAGATACATCACCCTCAGCGTCATCGCTCTCATCGGATTAGCATTATCAATCCTCCTCACCCAACACTTTTACGAAATCCGGGGTGTGGCAAACCACTTCAAGTCATCCTGTAATTTAAGTTCTACAGTGAACTGCGATTTAGTCGCGGCCAGCCCCAGCGCCGAGTTAGTCGGGGGCCTTCCCGTCTCAAGCTTCGCAGCAGCGTGGTTTCTCAATCTTTTTATCATGAGCTTTTTCTTTTTCCGAAAACACTGGGAACGAGAAGCGATCCGAGCGACGTTCATTCTGAGTATTGTAGGGACGTTCGTATCTGGCCTCTATTTTTGGATTATGCGAGTCCAACTCCACACCTTCTGCCTTTACTGCATTGGGATTGACATCTGCGTGCTCCTGGGCTTTTTCATCACCCTCTCCCTCAAGCCCGACCTCAAGTTCAACCGCAGCCTAAACCAGGGGCAGTGGAAAACATTTCTGGGAATCGGCGCGGGCTCCTTTCTAGTTGCGATTCTTGGACTTTCAGCACTCGATCCTCGGTGGGATCAAAATGGATTTCAGCCTGCATCAGATCAAGAAATGGCAGACTCGATTCTCAATACTAAATCGATTCCAGTTGCCATTGAGCCCATTGATCCAAGCATCGGACCGAAGGACGCCCCAATCACCATCGTCGAGTTTAGCGATTTTCAATGCCCTTATTGTCGAATGGGAGCCATGGAAGTGAATACGCTCCTCTACCGCTATCCCGGTAAAATTCGGGTCGTGTTCAAAAACTTTCCGCTCGACCAGAAATGCAATCCTGAATCGCCGCAGACCATGCATCCCGCCGCCTGTGAAGCTGCCAAAGCTTCACTCTGTTCGCACGAACAAGGTAAATTTGAATCTGCTTACGAAAATCTTTTTGAAAACCAAGGATCGCTTGCCGAAGGTCGCGTAAAAGATCTTTTAAAAGACCTGCAACTCGATCAAACCCAGTTTTCAAACTGTATGGAATCCGCGCAGCCTGCGTTAACGATCTCCCGGGACATTCAGCTGGGTAAGTCTTTGGGCATCAACGCTACGCCGACCTTTTTCGTGAACGGGCATAAAGTCGAAGGAATCCTCCCACCCTCGGTTTGGAACCAGGTGATTGATCGCCTTCTGAAACATTCGAATTAATTTTTGGGATTTTTATGAAGTACTCGCTGATTGATACGCACTGTCATCTGAATTATGATTATAGCCCAAAGAGCCTAGAAGAAATCCTTCAAGAAGCAAAACTCTCCGGAGTTTCTCATCTGGTCACGATCGGTACTGACGTTGCATCCATTCCTCGCATCCAGGAAATTTCAAGAACCTATGACTCGATCTATCACACGATCGGCGTACATCCGCACGATGCACACCTCTTAAATGAAATGGACTTTGAAAAACTCCGTGAGGCTGCCCGCGATCCCAAGTGCCGCGCAATTGGGGAAATCGGCCTGGACTACCATTACGAACATTCGCCACGAGAGGTCCAAATTCACTGGCTCAACCGCCAACTCGACCTAGCACTTGAACTGAGGCTCCCCATCGTCATTCATAGCCGCGAGGGTGAGGACGATCTTTTAGTCGCTCTCAAACGCTATGCCGCACTCGTCCCTCAAGGCTCGATCCCAGGAATCATCCACTGCTTCAGCGGGACTCAAGCATTTGGACAGCACTGCATTGACATGGGATTTTATGTTTCATTCTCAGGAATTTTAACTTTTAAAAAAGCGGATGAAATTCGCGAAGCTGCCAAGGCATTTCCCCTGGAGCGGATCTTAGTTGAAACCGACTCCCCTTACCTTGCTCCGATTCCGTATCGCGGGAAAAAATGCGAGCCCAGCATGGTCGCCTTAACCGCGCAGAAACTTGCCGAGGTCAAGGATGTACCCCTTTCAACCGTTGCTGAAGTCACCACTCAGAACGCAAAACGAGTTTTTAGAATTACTGACTGAACAAAGTAGTCTAGTCGTACACACATCTAAACCGCGCTGGGTTATAGGACCATTCATCCGTCTCATCGATGACCACCCCCGTTACCGAATCCATCGAATACACCCGGCCATATGGCGAAACCCCATACTCATCTTCTTCAGGAGTAAAGCCCCAAAGAAATTCAGAATCCAGACCGGGCAATCGACTAGCATTGAGCCCTTGGTAGTTTCCCCCTTCAGGGTCAGGTGCTCCCAGTGCCCTGGCTAAAGCCCATAAATCCTCCTGCGTGGGCAGTCGTCCATCAACTCGAGAACATTGCTCCCGGGCGAAACGAAGATCGCCTTCTGCCATAAACAGAGGTCCCCAAATGATAGAGCCATTTTTTTGCCAATTTGGCGTCATAAATACATCTTCACGGCCATCACCGTGCATGTACTCTCGGTCCATGGGGGGAAAGACGTAATAGTAATTAGGATGCCCTGGCAGGAGGTGCACGAGCTCCCCTTCACCTGTGACAGGGGTAGAGGGTGAAAGTCGATCCAAGGATCGAAGCGGAGTTCCACCTAAAGTCAAAAGCTCACGTTCGAGCGTCTCAACCCCTTGCGAGTCATCAGAATTGAGACGATGAATCGCCTCGTTTTGAAGAATCTCAATTTTTTGATCTTGAGTCAGGTCCGAAGCCCGAAGTTCTGTTAACCACGACTCGATTCTAACACCAGCTGGAAATGACCACATTTTATGCTCGCGAAGGAGCGGTTCAAGTTGTTTGAGTGCAGCAGTTCTCACATCTGGGTGAACTTTCAATCGAAAAACAGCGGCAAGATTTTTTCGAGCCAAAAGCCAGTGATATCGATCTAAGTATCCGGGCCTGTATTCCCAGAAATCTCCACTATGAAGATCGCGAACGTGAAGATGAGCCTCCTCCAAACTAGGCAGCTTGGCTAAACATAAATAGCAGAATATTCTACCACATAAATAATGGGAGCATTTTGCAGCATTACAGCCTTCAACCCGGTCTAAAGCACTTCCACAGCCCTCAACGGGACAACTTAAAACGAAGCTATCTTGGATTTTTTGTTTTAACTGGGTAACCTCCAATTCAAGCTGGGCTGCAGTCATTGGAGCAGATGAAAGGGCGATTCGTTTTTTTACAGCCAGGCGTTGACGCTGATGCAAAACACGAAAAACTCTTGAAAGAGAAAATCTCTCTTCACAGGGAAGATCGTCAGCCGCAAGCCCACCGCACTTAAGCCCCAAATCTAAGAGCTCTTCGAAGTGATCTAGTGCAGATAATTGTCGGACCACGCACGACCGATCCATGATGTGATCATGCTTACACCTCAGTGCATTCCGCTTCGTCACTTCAGAATCAGCCACTTCTCCAAAACAGGACACACAAGTCTTGCCCGCCTGGGTCTCTTGTGACGAGGCAAAAACGGTAAATCCCACCAAGAAGCAGGTCAAATTTTTCCAGGCCGCTGAATTGCATACTTTGTATTTCAAAAATTTATTCACTCAAGTTTCTCCTGAACTTCAAAATACGACCTCTAAATTCAAAACCTTATTAACCCGAAAAATAGAAATTCTTGCCCACTAAAAATATTAGACAAAAATTAAAAAAAATTGAATGCATGCCGATTTATTTGGCCGCATTTTTTAGCATAAAATGAAGTTTAAATCATTCAAAAAAAGCCCAAGTTTGACTCAAATTTAAATTAATGATAGATAACAAAGCCTATGCTAAAGCTTCTAAGTAACTGTCTTTCACTGGGTGTAGCACTGTCTTTTTCAGTGATTCATCATTCTGCTTATGGAATTACTGACAGCCAAATCACCCCATGGGTGAGCTCGTCTCACTCAGGTAAAATCCAAAAATTAACTGAATTAATTCATACCGAAAAGCCGACACCGATTCAGAATCATGCGACTGAAAAGCGTTTTTTTGGACTCAGTTTTTCAGAACTCGACTCCATTCACCTCTCGTGCTTAACCGATATTCATCGTCGTTATGAATCTTCTGGAGCACGTGTGTCTGCACTCGATATTGGTGCTGGCCACGGCTTTATGACATGGAAATTGGTGGTAGCCGGTGCCAATGTCGTCGCAATCGAGCATCAGATGCCCACAGCCCTGGAGCTGCGTTCAAATTTGCTTAAATCGAAGGAGTTTTTGAACCATGAGGCTGGCGAAACCCTGAAGTCAGTCTCTCGGATCCTGGTAGAAGATTTCCTGCGGCTCTCTCCAGAAGTTCACCGAGCTCAATACGACGTCATTTGGTCTGGGATGAACCTGCATTTCTTTTCTCCCCTTCAACTCCGAACTTATCTTTCCAGATCTTTTGATTATCTAAAAAAGGATGGAAAGATTTATCTCGCAACATTAGCACCTCCTCCAATTCCACTGATTTTCAATCAATACCAAGAGCAGTCTCAAGCTGGAAATCCATTTCCTGGATTTTTGAGTATCCACACGTTAACGGCGCCCAGCTTAGTCACTATTTCCCCAATGTCAGGAGTCAAAAAAAGGAAAGGAGACGGAGGGACGGAGCTTGAATTGGCGCACTTCTTTCATCTGATCTGCACACTATGCGCGTATCCCGTTATCAAGTTTTATCGCAACCTACCGGAATGGTTCACTTATTTTGGAAATGTCATACTGCTGTCCGGCTAATACATCAATAAAAACGAAAGGTTGCATTCCTGCTCTTCGGGTGGTCTGATCAATTTCGCAAAAAACAACCAGCCCCAAACAAGAGGAATGCAACCTTTGTATTTTACCAATGCCAAAGCAGTGGAGCTTTTT
>CANHSO010000003.1 GCA_947463705.1 Bacteriovoracaceae bacterium | reverse complement strand
TACCTTTCACTTCATCTCATTCTCCTGACCAGTTCAGGCCAAGTCGCCCAAGCTTCTGAAATCCACGTAATCCTCCTGGGGCAGCCTTGTTTACTTGCAGGCCCTTTTGACAACACAACCCTGGAACTCGTACACTCGGTCGGTCCGGCCCAAATTTATCCGAACTTCACAAATCTCAACCAGCCAGGCACTCGAGACCAGGTCTCCAGAGCACTCCTCAAGAGTCAAAATGCAAAAAAGCTCCCAAATCTTCTCGAGCGCTACCGGGAGCGACTGACATCGCGCCTCCAAAGACAACTGAGATTTATCCAAGCCCTTCAAGGACAATCGAAAATCGACGCCCTTCTCAAGCTCGGAAGAGGAGCGATCCAAGGGCCCGAGATCAAAAAATTTGAATCCATACTCAAACCTAAAAGAGGACCGGAAGAAGAGAACACCGTACGACCTGAAGCCGCGGAGCAGCTATTTGAACTTTACACCGATGCAATTGAGCCTGACCCTGAATCCGAGTTTCATCGCGCAATTAAAAAACTTCAGATCCAATACAATTGCTCTTTCGAAGAAAGCGAACCCGAGAGTCCAAACTCACAAAAGCGTTGAACTCGGGTTTTCAGAGGAGTAGAAAGAAGCCTCACATGAATCCGAAAAAACTTCAATCATGGGTCTATTTCGTACTTTTCTATACTGTTCTCGTGATCCTCTGGGGGGCTTACGTTCGAGCGACCGGCTCAGGAGCCGGTTGTGGGAGCCATTGGCCGCTCTGCAATGGCCAGGTTCTCCCCACCGAACCAACAGCAAAAACTCAGATTGAATTTTTTCATCGCATGACTTCAGGCCTCAGCCTTGTGCTCGTGCTGGGAGTTGGATTTTTGAGTTTTAAAACTTTTCCAAAAGCCTCCTTTACCCGCAAGGCTGCGGCCATTGCATGCATTTCCATTCTACTTGAGGCGCTGATCGGTGCAGGCCTGGTCTTATTTGAGCTGGTTTACAAAGATCAGTCCATAAAGCGAACTCTTTCCGTCTCTTTGCACTTCTCCAACACACTAGTCCTCGTCGGCTCGCTGGTGCTCATCGCAACGAGTGCTGGGCGCGGCGGCAAAGGCTGGATTTTGAGTCCTTCGCGCATTCGCACACAATCACTCCTTTTTTGTGTGTTCTTTTTCTGCGTCGGAATGGCCGGAGCAATCACTGCTTTAGGCGATACGCTATTTCCAGCAGAGAGCTTACTTCAAGGGATTCATCAAGACTTGAGCGCTGCGAGCCACTTCTTGGTCAAACTCAGGATCATTCATCCGATTTTAGCAGTATCTTTTGCTGCATTTTTGAGTACTTGGGTATTCTCGATTTCTCGGACAGACCAGGGAAAACTTCGCAGTTATGGCAATCTTCTCTTAGGTGGACTGGCAACCAATATCGCACTTGGAGTGCTCAACTTAATCCAACTTGCGCCGGTTACGCTCCAGATCGTCCACTTGCTTTTTGGTATGAGCCTTTGGATTCTCTTTGTCCTCTTTATTGACCAATTGAGAGCGCATGCTCCAACAAGCCATACTCCTTGATGGCACCAAAAACTCCACTGCGGATCATAGCCACTGCAATCGCAGCAAGAAGCAGGGCGACCACTTTCGAGATCACCACGGTACCGTCTTTGCCGATCGCATCAGTGACTTTTTGAGAGTTCTTGAGCACTATCCAAGCAATGAGATAGTTTCCTAGCAAAGCCCCTACAGTAAGGACATAGCCCACGTTATTGACCTGATACACCAAGGTCGCAATCATCGCAGGCCCAGTAATCAGAGGAACTGCCAGCGGCACTATACCGGTAGAACCCGTTGCACGATTCGTAGGCTCGGGGCTCCCCACAAGATCAACTAGGGAAACCAAAAGAAGCACAAGCCCCCCCGCAATTTTGAAATCAAAGATTGCGATACCCAAATATCGAAATACGGCCTCACCAACGAAAACAAACGCCACAGCGACACTAAGCGCCACCAGCATGGACGTATCCACGATCTCATTTCGCTTAGAAGCTGAGAGTCGATGGGTCATCGAAACAAACAAAGGCAAGGTTCCGATCACGTCTAAAGCAACAAAAATTGCTACAAAAGTAGTCCCAAATTGATAAAGCATAGAGCTTATTTCTAGTTTGTCTGAATATTCATTTTTTTACCAGTAAGATCAGCCAACCTGGCAGGTCACCTGGAACGGCTCAACCCAGTATTTTCTGCAGACTTTCTGCAGATCTTTGGCAGTGATTGCCTTAATCTTCTTGGTTAATTGAAGCTCACTCAGATAAGGGATCTGATACAATGACTCCAATCCAAAGTGAGTCGACAGTGACGAGTCACTTTGAAGATCCATCGCACGACGTCCGAGATAAAATTCCTTAGCTCGATTCATCTCCTGGGCGGTCGGAGGCTTGCGAAGCAGATCTTCAAGGACTTTACGCATCCCGTCGATGGCTTCCTGTTTTTTCTGCGGGGCACAAGCAATATAGGTTCCGCAATAGCCGCGCTCAATCCCTTCAAAACTCACGGGTGAGACCGTATAGGCTAGGCTCTTTTTCTCTCTCAACTCAATAAACAGCCTGCCGCTTTGTCCTCCCAATAGAGTCTGAAGAATCCGCATAGCATGACGATCATCGGCTGTAATTCGGGTGCCCAAACCGCCCACCATGATATGAGCCTGTTCTCTCCCTAAGGTGCGCTCTACCCAACGAGGTGCCTGAAGAGGCGCTTCATCTTCCAGCTTTTCCGGCAAAACAAGGCCTGAAGCAGTTTGCTTGAAAGATTTCAATCTCTGATCGAGTTCATGAACCCAAGCCTCTAAGGCATTTCTTTTCACGTTACCACTCACGGAGAGTACCAGTCGTTCAGGCTGAACCCAGCCGCGATGAAACGCACGCAACTTCGCCGAGTCGATCGTTTTTAAGCTGTCCAGCGAGCCGTGGCTCATTTTCCCATACGGGTGCTTTTCAAAAAGAGTCTCTAAAAAGAGCTTCGAACACAGCTGAGAAGTGTGATCCTCGACTGACCTGACGGAATCTTCGGCAATTCGGCGCGCGTGATCCACTTCATCATTCGGAAAGGTCGGATCCACTAAAACTTCCGTAAATAACTCAGAGAGACTATTCCAATCCCGAGCTAAACCGGTAGCTTGAAGCCCCACGCTGTTTCGACCCGAAAACCCATCCAAGCTCGAGGCTTTACCCTCCGTAAGAGCAGCAATTGATCGAGCATCCCGGACGGAGGTACCTTTAGTCCAGGCAAGCGCCATCATTGCGCTCGAGCCCCAATCCTTTTCAGCGCTGTCAACAGGATGTGCCAGTTCAAGCCTCACTCCACCCAACACTGAGGCATACACACTGAACACCTGTGAGCTAGGCCGAGGCAAGTAGCAGATTTTAACACCCGACGAGAGCTGAGCAAATTCAACAGGTAATTCACCACTCTTCACTCCCTTGGAGCCTTTCAACTCCCGAGAAAGAATAGGAGGCAATTGGGTCTCGACCGCTTCGACATGGGTCGAGAGCATCTCCTTGGCCCACTTTTCCATTTCCCAAACTTCAAACTGTGCATCGGTTTTGGGCACCAAAATAACGCCGCTCAAACGTCGCTCATCGAAGTACTTTTTTGCAACTTCTTTAATCTTGAGCGAATCCACCTGACGGAGCTGCTCGAGGTATTCACGATCAAACTCCAGATCGCCCATGATGAACTTGAGAAACCCTAAACGCCCTGCCATCCCATCTGCAGTCTGAGTCGCATAAAGGCGTTCACTTTCGGCATTCACCAAAACCCGAGAAATCTCTTCAGCGGTCGGCCCCTCTTCGCTGATGCGTTTGATCTCTTCAAAAATCGCCTTAGCTACGGGTTTGATTTTATCGAGTGAATCCGTCTCGGCTTGGAAATAAAGCATACCGGGATCTTTAGGCACATACATTCCACCCGATGCATCGGTCACCAGCGAATCCTTATAAAATAGCCGCTGGTAGAGTCTCGATAACTCACCCGCACCCAAAATACTTCCCAGCAAATCCAGGGCTGGAATGTCTTCGTGCTCAAGACCAGGCACCCGAAAGGACAGACTCAAAGTCGGCGTCTTCACATCAAATGGCTGAACCTTCCAACGCGACTTACTTTGTAACTCGGCCTCAACCACTCGTGACTGAGGAGCAGCGGTCTTGCGCTTGAGCACGCGATTTCCAAAGTGTTTCTCCAAATATCGGATCAACTCCTTTTTTCGTGCCCCTTTCACATCCTGGATGGGGCCAACCAACACGATTCCCATTTTTCCTGAGATATAATTTCTACGATAAAAAGCTTCAAGCTGAGCCGTTTTTGCAGCCTTCAAAGTTTCAACAAATCCGATCACCGGCTTGCCGTAAGGGTGCTTGGAAAAGGTCAGACTAAATAGGTTTTGAAAGAGCTGCCGGCCTGGGGAGTCTTCATTTTTTCTAAGCTCTTCTAAAATGACTTCTCGCTCTCTAGAAAAGTCTTCTGCCAAAAATTTCTGAGGTTTGGCGATCCCGCCAAACGCATCGAGCACCTTCTCCCAATGCTGAGCGGCGCAGGTGACGTGATAAACAGTCTGATCAAATGAGGTATAGGCATTGATATCCCCCCCCAATGACTCAATGGTCCGAGCCATCTTACCCGTGGATGCCCGACCCGTTTCCTTAGCGGACGCGTCTTTGAAGAGCATGTGCTCCAAGAAGTGGGCGAACCCCGCCTCTTTAGGCGCTTCATCTGCACTCCCGGTTTTCACCCACCAATAGCTTGCTGCTACAGGACTATCTGTATGCTGCAAAATCACTGGAATTCCGTTGGAAAGTTCGATCTGCTCGGGCTGGTAAGTTTTAATCATACTGAAGAGTAACCTATGCCCAGTGTCCGGCTAAATCCACTTCTTTTTGGACGATCGCAGTGTTGGGCTCGAGACCGTTCGAGGCGATTGCCTTACGCTATAGACTTTACAAAACTCCTTCGCTAAAATGCGCCCACGACTGAAAGGAGTCGAATCTGATTTATGAACAAAAAGCTTTACGTAGGTAACCTCCCCTTTTCCGCAGAAGAAGCCCAATTGCAGGCTCTTTTCTCAAACGACGGTCGACAAGTAGTGTCAGTACGCCTCCTGAATGACAAAATTACCGGCCGCTCCAGAGGTTTTGGCTTTGTTGAAATGGCAACGCCAGCCGACGCTGAAAAAGCCATTCAGGCTCTCCATGGCCATGATTTCATGGGCAGACCGCTCACCGTGAGCGAAGCCAAGGAAACAGAGCCCCGAAGTCACGAAGGCAGCGGAGGACGTGGCGGCTTCGGCGGTGGTTCAGGTCGTGGCGGACGCGGTGGTTTCGGTGGCAGCAGTAGTGGTGGAGGACGTGGTGGCTTCGGTGGCGGCTCAGGTCGCGGCGGACGCTACTAAGGCCTTAATTTTCTTTATAACCCACCTTTTGATGAACTCACCAGTCCGATCGGCGACTTTCGCGGATCGGACTGAATGACCTTTCCCTCAGAATCGATACTCAATTCATGCAATCTTTGTACGTCCACTTCCCGTTTTGCGAGTCAAAATGTCATTACTGCGACTTCTACTCGCTGGGCAGAGAAAAAACTCGAGAAACTGACCCACAGAGGTTTGAGCTGGCCCTCAAAAAAGAGGCCGGCCAAAAAGCCCATCTGCTCTCTGATCAGCTCGATACGATTTTTTTTGGGGGTGGAACTCCAAGCATGACTCCTCCTGACTCGATGAGGCGAGCACTAGAGCCTCTTGAACTCTCTCAACGGATCACGCCAAATACCGAATGGACCATGGAAGCTAATCCCTCGTCCATTGAGTTAGAAGCGATGCGTGAATATCGTTCGCTGGGGGTGAATCGAATCAGCATGGGAGTTCAAGCCATGCGGTCGGACTTTTTAAAGGCTCTTGGCCGGGTTCACTCGAGAGAGGCGGTCCCAAAGGCTCTAGAAGCCGTTTTTCAAGCAGGATTTGAAAATGTTTCTGTTGATCTGCTTTGCGGAGTACCTGAACAAACTGAGAACGACCTAAAAGAAGCACTAGAAATTCTGACCCAGTTTCCTATCACTCACCTCAGCTGCTACTTGCTCACCCTGCCCAAACAAAACCCAATGAGCAAGCTTTTGCCTGACGAAGAAACTCAACTCCAGCACCTCCTCTGGGTGCACGAATGGATGACTTCCCACGGGTTTGACCATTACGAGATTTCCAATTTTGCCAAGCCAGGGAAAAAAGCCCGCCATAATCTCAACTACTGGCAAGGACACTCCTATCTAGGACTTGGCCCCTCTGCTCACTCCTACGATGCTCGAAATTCGCTCCGCTGGAAAAACATCTCCTCGCTCCATCGGTATTCGGCGCTCCTCGAGAAAAATGAAAGCGTCATGGAGAACGAAGAGGTCCTGGGAGACGCAGAAAAACAACTAGAAAAGTGGATGCTAGCCCTGCGACTCGACACAGGCTTTCCAACCAATTGGCTTGAGACTCAACTTCAGCAAAAACGCGTTGAAATTTTCGAAAATGAGGGTTTAATTGAAAAACATCCGACCGACCCAACCCGAAAACGCCTGACAGCACGTGGGTTTGCACTCTCTGACCAAATCATTCGAGCATTGGCTTGACTCTGGCATTTGACTTCAGAGATTTCATACCCATACTACCTAGCAGCATTGGAGGATAGAGAAGTGAACGAGCAGAATGACATCCATCTACAAAACTCTGAAAACCCGACCCCAGGCACCCATGAGGGTGCAGAGGGCAACTCAGAGATACAAAAGTTACAAAAGCAAATTCAAGACCTAGAAGTCCAAGTGAAGGAGAAAGAGGGTAAGTACCTCTACCTCTACGCCGAGTTTGAGAACTTCAAAAAGCGCTCAATCAAAGAACGCTCAGACCTGATCAAGTTTGGTTGGGAATCTGTCGCTCGCGACCTTCTTCAAACTGCCGACAATCTAGACCGAGCCATTGCTCACGTGCCAGCTGGAACCGATCAAAACTTCATGAACGGACTCACGATGATCCTGAATGAGTTCAGATCCTCCCTTCAAAAGCAAGGCGTAGAAGTCATCGAGACCTCAGCAAAACCCTTTGACCCGAACTTCCATGAAGCGGTAGGACAAATGCCTTCGGAACTTCCTGAAGGATCCGTCGCTCAAGAACATACTCGAGGCTATACCCTGTATGGACGGCTCCTCCGTCCTGCTCGTGTCGTACTGAGTAGCGGAAACACAAAATAACCATTTGACGGCGCCATTTTTAGGCCCATTTTGCAATTAAAAGACTTTAAATAAAAAGAAAGACGAGGATTTTATGGGAAAAATTATCGGAATCGACTTAGGAACAACTAACTCATGCGTGGCGGTTTTGGAAGGTGGCGAACCTAAGGTCATTCCAAATGCAGAAGGCGCAAACACCACCCCATCGGTGGCAGCATTCACTCCCTCTGGCGAAAAGATTGTCGGTCAGGCAGCCAAACGCCAAGCCATTACCAATCCAGAAAAAACCATTTTCGAAGCCAAGCGACTCATCGGTCGTAAATTCACTTCTCGCGAAGTTCAGGAATTCATCAAAGTGGCTCCGTTCAAAATTGTGGAAGCCAAAAATGGTGATGCTTGGGTAAAAATTGACGACCGCGAGTACTCACCTCAAGAAATCTCCGCTCTGGTTCTTCAAAAAATGAAGAAGACTGCAGAAGACTACTTGGGCGAACCCGTCACCGAAGCAGTCGTTACTGTTCCTGCTTACTTCAACGATGCTCAACGTCAAGCCACCAAAGATGCTGGCCGGATCGCAGGTCTCGAAGTCAAGCGCATCATCAACGAACCCACCTCAGCTGCTCTCGCTTACGGTTTGGACAAGCAAGGGAAAGAACACACCGTAGCTGTATTCGACCTGGGTGGCGGTACTTTTGATATCTCCATCCTCGAGCTCGGCGATGGCGTTTTTGAAGTGAAAGCAACCAATGGCGACACTTTCTTGGGCGGTGGTAATTTTGACCAACGCATCATTGATTGGCTTGCAGATGAGTTCAAAAAAGAAAGCGGAATTGACCTTCGCAAAGACAAGATGGCTCTTCAACGTCTGAAAGAAGCTGCTGAAAAAGCCAAACACGAACTCTCCAGCACCACTGAAACTGACATCAACCTGCCTTTCGTGACTGCAGATGCCTCAGGCCCAAAACACTTGAACATCAAGCTCTCTCGAGCCAAATTAGAAGCCCTCGTTGCTGACCTCATCGAGAAGCTCACGGCCCCTTGCGAAACTTGCATCCGTGATTCTGGCCTTGCCAAGACCAAAATTGACGAAGTCATCCTGGTCGGCGGCATGACCCGTATGCCACGAGTTCAGCAGAAGGTGAAAGAAATCTTCGGCAAAGAACCTCACAAAGGCGTTAACCCAGACGAAGTGGTCGCAGTCGGTGCCGCAATCCAAGGCGGCGTGCTGAAAGGCGACGTGAAGGATGTCCTCCTTCTCGATGTCACTCCATTGTCCTTGGGAATTGAAACTCTTGGCGGAGTGTTCACCAAGCTGATCGAGAAGAACACCACCATTCCTTCGAAGAAGTCTCAAACCTTTTCGACCGCAGCTGACAACCAGAACGCAGTGACCATTCACGTTCTCCAAGGGGAGCGAGAATTCGCAGAGCACAACAAGTCACTCGGACGATTTGACTTGGTTGGTCTCCCTCCTGCTCCTCGCGGCGTCCCACAAATCGAAGTCACTTTCGACATCGATGCGAACGGACTCGTCCACGTCGGAGCTAAGGATCTGGGCACCGGCAAAGAGCAGTCCATCCGGATCACTGCTTCAGGCGGGTTGAGCGAAGAAGAAATCAAGAGAATGCAAAAAGAAGCTGAGACCCATCGCGCTGAAGACGAAAAGAGAAAAGAACTCGTCAACGCACGAAACTCTCTCGATGGTC
Organism: Bacteriovoracaceae bacterium; assembly: GCA_947463705.1. Taxonomy (GTDB): domain Bacteria; phylum Bdellovibrionota; class UBA1018; order UBA1018; family UBA1018; genus CAINWE01. The sequence goes on along the minus strand of CANHSO010000003.1, from coordinate 34,303 downwards.
TGATCTACACGATCGAAAAAACCGTGAAAGAAAACGGCGAGAAAATCGCTGCCGACACCAAGAAGTCTGTGGAAGACGCATTGGTCGAGGCACGTAAGCACCTGGACAGCAAGGACGCAGAGGAAATCACCAAGGCCACTGAAGCCCTCACCTCTGCTTCTAATAAAATGGCTGAAGAGATGTACAAAACTGCAGGACCTCAAGCGGGAGCAGCTTCAGCTGAAGGAGCTCACGCTCACACCGAAGGTGCTGGCGATTCACACGCTTCTCAGGATGCAAAAAAGCATGGCGGAGAAGATGTGATTGATGCAGACTACAAGGAAGTTTAACCTCTTATCAGTCTGATCGGAAATTATGGCTACTCAGCGCGACTACTATGAAGTTCTAGGTGTTGGACGAACAGCTTCCAGCGAAGATCTTAAAAAGGCTTACCGGAAGCTAGCGATCCAATTCCACCCGGATAAAAATCCGGGCGATAAGAAAGCAGAAGAGAACTTCAAAGAACTCTCCCAGGCTTATGAAATCCTCTCGGATCCGCAGAAGCGACAAGCTTATGATCAATTTGGTCACGCTGCCGCTGGTGCGGGCCCGGGAGGACCTGGTGGATTCGACTTCCAGGGCTTTGGAGGTGGAGGAGCTTCGATCAATGATATCTTTGGTGATATCTTCGGAGACATCTTTGGAGCCCAGGCGGGGGGTCGCGCTCGAGGAGGCCGCAGACGTGCAGGAGGCCGTCCTGGTGACGACCTCAGAACTTCAGTCGATATTACTTTCGAAGAAGCTGCCTTCGGCGCCGAAAAGGTCATTACTATCCTTAAATCGGTCCGATGCGAAACCTGCACCGGAAGTGGAGCAAAACCCGGCACCCAACCTGAGACTTGCGCTCAATGTGGTGGTCGCGGTGAGGTCAGCTTTCAACAGGGATTTTTCGCCATCACTCGTCCTTGCCAGCGCTGTAACGGCGCTGGACAGACGATCCCTAGTCCATGCGTTGGATGTGGTGGATCTGGGCAAACTAAGAAACGCTCACAAATTGCGGTCAAAATCCCTGCCGGAGTTGACACCGGCCAACGCCTCAAACTGACTGGAGAAGGCGAAGCGGGCGAACGCGGCGGACCTCCTGGTGACCTTTACGTTTCGGTCAATATCTTACCCCACGACTTTTTCACTCGTGATGAGTTTGACGTGATCTGCGAAGTCCCAGTGACATTCGTCCACGCTGCCCTCGGAGCTGAGATTGAAGTCCCTACCCTCGAGGGTAAGGTCAAAATCAAGATTCCGTCCGGAACCCAATCGCATAAAATCTTCCGCCTCAAAAATAAGGGCTTGGCGAGACTCGGTTCCTACGGTCGCGGAGACCAACTCGTACGCATCATTGTAGAAGTCCCCACAAAGCTCACTGCTGAACAGCGCGATTTACTCAAGAAATTCTCAGAGAGTGGCGCAGACGCAGCGCATCCCATGCACCATAGCTTTTTTGAAAAAGTAAAAAACCTATTTGGCTAAACTCAGACCTCAGCTAAAACTAAGGATATGAGCTTATCAATTGGTTTGGAGCGGACGGGGCGGCTGCTAGGTAAAAATCTTCGGACTGGAATGATTCTCGCTGGGCTAACCCTCAGCGCAGGGACTCTTTCATGGGCTGAAGAATCGCGTCCTGTGGAACAGCGAGATCTCAAGACCATTGAGGCTGCATTTGGATCTAACGATCTAGAATCTGCCGAAAAGCAGACTACCGTCTTCATCCGCTCCTACCCAAAAAGCCCTCTCATGGGTTCAGTTGAGAATATCCGTGGACTGATCTTTCTCAAACAAAAACGAACAGCACAGGCGATCCAAGCTTTTACCAAGGCCCTCGACTATGCCCCCACTGCAGCCTTTCAACAATATATTCTATACAACCTGGCCTCAGCACAACTCGAGGGACGGGCAGCAGAAGAGGCCGAAGAAACGCTGCGTCAAATCCACCCAGAACTTCTCGACGCCGCCAACCAACTCAAGCTCATCACATTGCAAGCCTCCATTTACGAACGAAAAAAGCAACCCATCGAGGCAGCAAACTACCTCTCCGGCATTGCTCGACAAAAGCCTGACGCCGAAAATAAAGAGCAAAGCCAGCTCATCGCCAAGCTTTTTTACCAGGCCATGCAAAATATTTCAGACCTTGCCACTTTGGAAAAACTCCTCCAAGACCCCGACCACCAAGTTCTCGGGGATGCCATCCTGCTCCGACTTTCAGCGCTGGAGATGACCTCAGGCACACCCACTGCTGCAACACTCCATCTTAAAAAATTGATCGATACCTACCCTCAGAGCTCTCACCTGACTCAAGCTCGAGAATGGATCAGCCAAATCCAAGAGTCCTCCACGGTCGATCGAACCGCAATTGGCGTACTGATTCCCCTCAAAGGTAGGCTCGCCAAATTTGGCGCCAAAAGCCTCCAAGGCATCGAACTTGCTCTAGGAATATTTGACTCCCAGGGTGAGTCCCAGACTCCACTCAGGCTCATCTTGGAGGACGCTGGAGAGGAACCTGAAACCGCTGTCCAAGCGCTCAACCGACTGGCCCTGAAGCATCATGTCGTTGCCGTCATCGGCCCCATGATGAGTAAGGGCGTTGAACTCGTGACAAAACGAGCCCAGGAACTGGGAGTACCCCTTCTGTCCCTCTCGCGCAGAGCAAACAGCACCTCCCAGGACTTTGTATTTCAGTCTGGATTGACGCAACAACTCCAATCTTACGAAATTGCCCGCCACGCCATAGTCAGCCTTGGACTCAAGAAATTTGCGATTCTCTCACCCAACGATAAACTTGGCAGTGAGTCGAGCCAAGCCTTCTGGGATGCAGTTGAGTCTCTCGGCGGTGAAATTGTCGGCTTTGAATCCTATGCAACCAGTGAAAACGACTTCAGACTCCCCGTCGATAAGCTCTCTGGCCTTTTTTACACCGAGGCACGGCAAGACGAACTCGATCGCCTTGCCAAAGACCGCGTCACCAATAATGTCACCAAGCGTACCCGCAAAACAGAGCAATTTTTTGCACTCAAGCCCATCGTAGATTATCAAGCCGTTTTCATCCCAGATGACGCCAAGCGCCTAGGACAGATCATGCCCACATTCTCCTATAGAGACGTCGAGGGGATAAAATTTCTGGGAACTTCTGAGTGGAACTCAGCTGACTTTGTGAGTCGCGGCCAGAGCTACGGAGAAAGCGCTTACTTTGTGGACGCATTTTTTCAAGACACAGCCTCCGGTCAGGCTAAGAAATTTCTAGAGGATTATCGTGCAACATTTAATCAAGATCCTAGTTCACTTGAGGCGCTCGCCTATGACGCTGCAAAAATTCTAACATCCCTTTTCGACACCTCTTCGAACGGACTCACACGGACTGAAATCAAAGACCGACTCACTCAAATTCGTGAATTTCCTGGGGCCACCGGTAGAATCACCTACAAAAATGGCCAATTCACGCGAGAACTCAAAGTCCTCACTGTGAAGAATGGACTCATCAAGGACGCGAAGATCTAAGCAATTCTACTGCATACCTGACATTCTTATGCTTCAATTAGATAATGAAGGGCACTCCACACTTCAATCGATTAGGCTGAAATGAACTGAGGAGAGTCCTAGCTTTTGCGCTGGCACTAGCGCCCATGTTCACGTTAAATTTACAGGCAGGCGACTGGGTAGAAGCCACTCTCGTAAACCCCAACGGGGGCAAAATCTATCGAGACGCTAATGACCAGAGTGAGCAGCTCGGAATCTACCCCAAAAGTATGCGCATGAAGGTTTACGATCCTCCAAGGAATGGATTTTATTCAATCTATTTAAAAGAAGCCTGGAAGGGGACCCAGTACATATGGAAACTACACCCTGAGCTCGCTCTCCTCGAGCCTCCCGGGCATTACGGCTCGCTATTTAAGAATCAATGGTAAGGGGGGCCTTGGTTTTGACATGGGTCCACTCAGAATAGACATTCTAGCAGGTCTGGAGTGTAGGCATTTGGTTTCGAACGACTGTAAATCAAAAGATTACAGTTCTTTATACTTCCTTGAAACTTGCATACGGCACCCTCACCACTGCCGGAATTGCTATTCAAGCAAACGAACTCAGCCTGGGATACTCGTTCTAGCCAAAAAGAATCTGTTCGGCATCCTCAGGGCTCATCTGCCCATGAGCAACGGCTCGGAGCACGGTCATTCGAGCTTCGCGCACGTCACTTAGAGGACTAGCCACTTCAATCGGAGGCTGCTCCGCTTTGGAGAGCGGGGCACTCGCTGCGCCGCCACCAAACGTCGACGCACCCTGTCCTCCAAGCAGTGCCACAATCTTCTCTCGAAATCCGGGTGGGAGGCTTTTTTCAAACTCCTCCATCTCGCGCTTCACATCAAAGCCAGCCATGGCGTTATGCATCATCGTTTGCATTCGGCTTAGCTGCTCGGGCGGGAGTTGCTGGACGAGCTGACTCAACTCCATCAAGACCTTGGGGTCCATTTTACTTGGGTCAAAACCAGGATTTCCGAAGGGTGAAAAAGGGTTCATAGCGACGCCACTATGGTTCATGACTCACCCTTCTGTCCAGAGATTTTCTCGGCAATTTCTGCCGATTTTCAACCTTCCAGAATCTGTCATAATCAAAAAAAAGGCTAGGCCCCGTTTTCCACAGGGCCCTCTGGGTGGAGCCCCAGAGAACAAGTCAGGAGGACTTTCTGGGTTTAAGATTCGACCCCATCGGGGGCGGTCAATTCAAGCAGGCAGTGCAGCAATTGATTGAGATTGAAAATCAACCGATCAAAGCGATGCAAGGCCGTAAGACGAAGGAGGAGACGCGAATGAAACTCTTTCAAGAGTTCAAGAGCAAATTCTCCGGCCTAGATAAAGCCCTGAGCGAGATGAGTAGTTTTAGAAAATTTCGTGAGCTCAAGGTAGATCTGGGCGATGGAGCTAACCTCGTCAGCGTCACTCTTGACAAAGAAAAAGCAGAAGTTGGAAAATACCAGCTCGAAATCAGTCAACTCGCTGGAAAGACCTCACTCATCTCAAATGGATTTGAAGACCCGAACGAGGCCACCTTCGGCCCAGGATTTATTAGGCTTGAAACCGAAAGTGGAGAAACCACCCAGGTATCTGTCTCCGATAAGGAATCAAGCCTGCGAGGAATCGCATCTGCACTCAATCGCGACCTCAATTCTCCACTTCGAGCTTCGGTCATCAAAGATTCCTCACAACCAGAGGCTCCTTGGAAATTGGTCCTATCCGCAAAAAAAGAAGGCTCAGGCAACCAAATTCAGAATCCAGACTTTAATCTCGAAGGCGGGACTGAAATCAGTATCGAGGATCAACATGACGCTCAGAACGCGACTGTTTCACTCGATGGCTTCCCCATTGAGACGGAGAGCAACGACATTAATGAATTTCTCCAAGGCGTGAATCTGCACCTTAAACAGGCCAGCCCTGACCATCCCTTTGTGATGAGCATCACCGAAGATTACCAAAAGGTTTCAGGCAAGGTAAAAAACATAGTCGACCAACTCAACCAAGTACTCCAATTCATCGTCAAACAAAACACCATCGACGAAAAAAGCGATACGACCACCACATTTGCAGGGGATACCAGCTTGCAATCCATGGAGTATCAGCTCCGGAACGCAATTCAGGAAGGGTTTTTAGGTGGAGAGCCAGGTCAAGCCAACGTCCCGATCATTCACCTGACCGACCTTGGGGTCGAGTTTGAAAAAACAGGGTTACTCACCTTTAAAGAAGATAAGTTCAATAAAGTACTTGAAAACAGCTTCGATGCGATTGCAATGGGAATCTCCGGCCCTAACGGTTTCGCGTTCAGGCTGAGAAGCATTTTGGATGGGTATACCCGCCTCGGTAATGGGATGCTCTCGATTAAGGAGCAGGGTATTCGTGAGCGAATTAAGCAGATCGACAACCAAATCGAAGACAAAACTCGATTAGTCGAGCAGAAAAAACAACAGATCGTGGATCAATTTTCAAAACTGGAGTCCTCGTTGGGTAACCTTCAGAGACAACAGCAGCAACTCAGTGCAAGCTTAGGTGGGGGCGGGGGCAGTGTTTCACAACTCTTGGGAGGATAAATAAATGAATAAATCAGGTGCAAGTCAATATAGGCAAATGGCAGTTAAAACTGCTAATCGAGGGCAGGTTCTACTTATGCTCTATGAGGGTGCGATTCAGCACGTCAAAAGAGCTATCCTAGCAGTTGATAAAAAAGATATTGCTGGAAAAGGCGTATCCATTGGCAAGGCACATGATATTATTAATGAACTGATGAATACTCTCGATTTTGAGGTAGGCGGACAGGTTGCTATTGATCTCGATCGACTTTATCATTTTATGACGGAACAATTAGTGAAAGCGAATCTCGAAAGCTCAAAGGACCCCCTGGTCCAAGTTCAAAAACTTTTGGAAACACTACTCAGTGGGTGGAAACAGGCCGTTGAGCAAGTGAATAAAGGATCGGCAAAAGTCTAGACTTCTATGAACCCAATACTCTCGACTATCCAAAGCAAAATCAACCTCCTCCGAGAATTCCAGCAGTATTCGGCTGATTTTCTTTTGGAGATTCAAAGAGGAGATCTCAGCGGATTGCAACAGTTTGAGAGGAAGAGAGCTCAATGCATCGAGGCGATCTTAATCAATGAACATCAAATTTCGGAAACTGCTAGAGGCGTTTCTGAAAAAATGAAAACACCCGAGCTTAGGATGAGCCTCGCTGAACTTAAGCAAGTCTGCGAGGCTCAGCTAACTGAAATTCGGCAACTGGATACAAAAATTTTCGATAAATTAGGCCAAGAAAAAGACCAACTCAGAGCTCTCTTATTCGATTTTAACCGGAGCGAAAAGCTCGTCCGGAAATTTAAAAGCACGTGGGTTCGCCCATCCGGCGAGAAATTGGACGGTTCTCTATGAGCGAAATCATTGGAACAATCAGTGACATTCTGAAAAAACAACTTCAACAAGTCAGCCTCGAGGTTGTCGGACTCGTGCCCCTCTCCAATCACTCGGACCGCCTAGTTCGGATACAAACTTTAGAGGGAATCCTACAGGACTTCGATCAAAACGATATCCAAGGATCGCAAGGTTTTATCCTCCAAGTTAAAAGAACGAAAAGTTCAACGTCCTCTCCAGCCGTCATAACTACATCACCACCAGAAGCGGTTTCAGAGGACCCAATCTATTACTCCGACGGAAAACTCAATACTGGTTTTCTCATGCAAAATGCTCATGTTCTCTTTGAGGCAGGCGAACATGCTCTCGCAAAAAATATTTATCAAGCCCTATTAAACTCTGGCGAACGCAGCTCAGAGATCTATTTCCAAGTAGGACTCTGCCTAGAAGCAGAGGGGAACCTTGAAGCAGCAAAAGCACAATACGAAGAAGCCATCACCTTCAAACCTACTTTTGAATACCATCAGAAATTGGCGTCCCTTCAAATTCGAAGTGGCCAGGATCTTCAAGCTGCCGAGATTCTAGAGCGTGCGTCTCACTTAAAAAACCTGACCGCCGCTCAAAAATTTGAGGTGTGCCGGGCTTGCGGTAACTGCTGGACGCGATCTAATCGTCCTCAAGAGGCGGAGAGAAGTTTCAAGCGTGCTTTAGAGGTCAGACCTCATGCTGACGAAGTTCGGTCCAACCTGGGAGTTCTTTTTCTCCAGTCTGGAAGACTCCAAGAAGCTAGACGCCACTTTCAAGATGCAATCGCTTCGAATCCTAAAAATCATCAGGCCCTCGCCGGTTTAGGCGAATGTGCACTTCGCGATGGAAATAAAAAAGGCGCCCACGATTACTTTGTTGAATCACTAAAAATCGAGCTGAACAATCCTAACGCACTCTATCACTTAGTCAAATGCGCCTATGAACTCAAGAGTTACGCAACCGCGGCCCAGTTCTTAGGCGATTATATCCAAAACGCACCAGTGAATCCTCACTTACTCTACAGCTTGGCTGGACTCCAGTTTCACCTAGGACGAATCGACGAAGCAAGATCCACTGCTGCGAGAACACTAGAACTACAACCCAGCCATGTCGGAGCAAAAGAATTAATTGGAATGATTGAAAAATACCGAGTGAATTCGGTCTAAATGAACCTGAACCGCGCGTAACTGATTTCTGTCATGGAGGACGGATGAGCACAGACACTAACCTACTCATGGGCGAAGTAATTGAAGACCCACAAGGGCAAGAAAAAGATGTTGAGCAACTCCTTGTGGGTCTGCTCAAAGCGCTCATAGCTGAGCAAATCGTACAAACCTCTCAAGAAGCGCTTTTGGAGCGTGTATGAAAGCATCACAGCAGTCTATCGAAACCCAGCCTAATTCGAAAAAATCAATCCGATGCCTAGTCATTCAGATGGCTCGATTGGGTGATACGCTCCAAAGTTTAATGGCTCTCCGAGCCGCTAAGCAATTATACCCCAACTTAGAGATTCACTTTCTTGCCCGAGAAAACTTTGCATCTGCGGCGAACCGCGTTCCTTGGATCGAAAATGTAATCACCCTTCCAACGGATGCGCTTCTCGGACCTGTTTTTTCAGGAATTAAAACAGAGGCCCAATCACTTGTTGAACTTGCTCAGTGGCTTCGCCCCATCGCTGATCAGCCCTGGGATCTCATCATGAATTGGTCCTTCTCGGACGCAAGCAGCTTTCTTACAGGACTCCTCCCTGCTCGAATTAAGCTCGGCTACACTCGGCGTCCTGATGGTTCATTTGCTGGTGCAGACGGATGGAGCCAGTACGTGCAAGCAATCATCCAGGGGAATATCCCTCAAAATATTCACCTCACTGATGTACTGACCACTCAGCTCCTCACTGCACTTCAGATCCATGTGGGCGATCCGATGCCCGAAGGAAATGCACCTGTTACGTCCAAAACTTTCTTTTCCCTCACTCTTACGGAAAGAGAAGTCGCACAACTCGCCGGAGACTCCAAAAGAAAGTGGGTTTCGATTCAACTCGGAGCAGGCAGACCAGACAAGACCTGGGATCCAAAAAATTGGGCTCGCTTTGCGCTTTCACTTCTCAAAGGAAACCAGGACTGTGGCATTTTTCTATTGGGAGGAAAAGAGGATCTTGAGCGGGAGCAAAAATTTAAAGAGGAACTCAATCGTCTCGTCGAATCAGACTCAGAAGTTTCTTCAAATCCAAATCGAATCAGAAATGGCATCATCTCTTTTGTCGGAGAAACCAGCTTTGATCTGTGGGCTTCACTGGTGAGTCGAAGTCAATGGCTGATCGCTGGAGACACCGCAGCCATCCACCTCGCCAGCCTTCTCGGCACTCGAGTGCTCAACCTCTCCGTCGGCCCTGTGCGATTTACGGAAACTGGTCCCTACGGAAACGGCCACTACATTGTCTCTTCAGGATCAAATTGCGAAGGATGCCTGAACCATGGAGCGAACGAAAATCATAGCTGTCAGACTGACCTGACACCTGAGGTTGCCTACGCTGTTTGGTCATACGCCGCTTATGAGTGGTCACATCGCCGCCAGACCTCACTCGAATCCCACTTTTTACAACTAGGATTGCAAGCCCGGGTGGATTCCGTTTTGGTGTATCGATCGAAAATTCGTCCCGTGCAAGAAGGTGGTGGAGTCGTTTACGAGTCGATCCTACAGAAATCCATTCGCGTTACCGACTGGAGCGCTATGGTGATGGGCCACGTTGCAAGATCTTGGTATTGTGGCTGGGTGCCGTCTATAGGTCAAGAAGTCTCGCGAGAAATGATCAGCCCTTCATTGGTCAAGCACCTCCGAGAACTCGAAGAGTCGACGGAAGTCCTCTCAAAAGTCTGCTCTCAGGCAATTCTGATCGGAAACACGCTCGGGCATCGAGGAGCAACTCTAAAAACTCCCCATCTGATGAGCGTCCACGAGAGAGAAGAACTTCAAGATCTAGGAAAAAAACTTCTAGAACTTCAGGGACTCGTGGATCGTCTTGCTCAGACTCACTCGGCCCTAGGAGCCTTCTCAAAAATGTTAGCAGTTCAAATGCATCACCTCAAAGGTACTCACCTCGGTGACATGGGCAAGGAGACGGCCGTTTGTTACAAAGTTTTGCGTGACGGAGTCTCTATTTACTCGGCTTGGGTCAAGCATACACTGGCGCTTGTCCGTCCTGTCGCCCTTCGCTCTTCTCACCTCAACTTGGTTGAAACTCCAAGTATTTCAACCGAAAAGGAACTTAATCTATGAACCAGCTCTTATTGAACGGCAATCCCATAAATTTTCCCTTATCACCCGAAAGTCAGTTTCATGAAATGCTGACCTATCTGAAGCGACAGATCGATCCTAACTCGGCATTGATTTCTTCAATTCGAATTGATGGTAACGAAATTCCAAACACAGAAGATCAGGCTTTGGGTACAACACCGGTATCTCACTTTGAGCTGATTGAAATTTTCACGACTCACCCGAAAGAGGTCGCAGATGAGACTCTGTATGACCTGATTGAATTTTCGAAAGCCCTGGAAAACTTAGCAACTACGGCAGCTCAAAATGTTTCAAAGACTGACTTCATGGTCCACTTTAACCGTCTTCTAGAAGGGATCACCACATTCACCGAAGCAGTCTCGGGGGTGAAAAGGGTTCTCAAACTTGGACTTTTTAACAGCATCCAACTTCTCGAGTCGAATCTCCTCTCGATCCTCCGTGAGGTCTTACAGGCTCATGAGCAGCGCAATACCATCGCGCTAGCGCAACTCATCAGCGAGGACCTGCAAGAAAATCTAAGAAACTGGCGAAATACAGGCCTTCCCTCGTTGATCCGTTCACGCGATTCATAAATCCCTCTTTCTTTTCATCCGAAGTTCGTTAAAGTGGCCTCGGGGGATCCTCACATGAAAAAAAGCGAAGCGTTGAAAATTAGGAAGCTCGGACTTGTGATTAAACATCACCAACCCGAGGCTTCGCTCCTCGCAGCTGAAATTACGGCATCACTTTTGGAACAAAATATCCAAACATGTTTTGCCGATGAGAGCACTCAACTTGCTAAAGACATCATTAAAAATCTAGGGAACAAAAAAAGGCTCATCAAAATCGTGACCAAGCCTGAACTCCACACCGAGTGCGATCTGATTGTCGTACTCGGGGGTGATGGGACCTACCTCAGCATCGCACGACTCATGAAAAAGCGAAGTATTCCGGTGATGGGAATTAACATGGGGCAACTCGGGTTTCTCACCGAGTTCAGACGTACCGAGGCGCTAGGCGCCCTCAAGGCAGTCCTCAATGGCGTTCCACCGATCATCCATGAGCGAGATCTACTCGAGGTGACCCTGAATCGGAAAAATCGAACCCTTTATCAAGGGCTCGTAGTCAATGACGCAGTCATCTCCAAGGGAGCCATTGCACGAATTATCGGAATGGAAATGTGGGTAGACACCCACTGGGTCAATCACGTCCGAGCTGACGGAATGATCGTGAGCACCACGACCGGATCGACCGCCTATGCTCTCGCAGCGGGTGGCCCCCTGGTTGAGCCGTCCGTTCCGGCTCTCGTGATTGCTCCAATTTGCCCGCACAGCCTCACTCTCCGCCCCCTAGTCATCTCAGACCAGTCCGAAATCCGTATTCGCCTCAGTGACCGCCCTGGCCACGTCCTTCTGACACTCGATGGCCAAGATGTGGTTGACATGAAGGAAGATGACGTCGTAACCTTACGCAAATTTAAAAAACACTCCCTCAAGCTCATTGCATCGCCCGACCGCGACTTCTTTGGCCTACTCAGGGAGAAGCTTAAGTTTGGAGTTCGGGACTAAATGCTTGAGATTCTCAAAATCAAGAATATTGCTATTATTGACTCTGCAGAGATCCAGTTTACACCTGGTCTCAATATTCTTTCCGGCGAAACCGGAGCTGGGAAATCCATTATTATCGAAGCCATCTCTCTCCTTCTCGGAAGTCGTGCCAGTATTGAATTGATCCGTGCGGGAGCGAACGAGGCCGTCGTCGAAGGTTTCTTTCGAATCTCCGATATTCCCTGGATGAGTTCTCGCTTGAACCAAGCAGGTTTTGAATCGCAGGGCAGCGAGTTATTGGTCAAGAGGACAGTGCATCGAGCCGGCAGACACCGAATTTCCATCAACGGTGAATTAGCCACGCTGAGTACGCTCCAAAATCTTTGCGAAGGACTCATCGACCTCTGTGGACAAAATGAACATCAATCTCTTCTCAAGAACCAGACCCAACTTAGCCTCCTCGATCAGTACGGAGCGCTGACAGAACAAACTAAAAAGTTCGCTTCTCAGTTCAACCAGGTCCGATCCCTCAATCAAGAAAAGTCCCAACTCGAACGAGCGAGTGAGGAGCGCACGAGTCGAGCCGCATTTCTGCGATATCAAATCGATGAGATCACTCAGGCTGCCCTGAGCATGAATGAAGATGAGGCCCTGCACCGTGAAAAACAACTCCTCCAATCGGCGGAGGTTCGGGCGCAAACAGGAGAAAGCATCGTTCAAATTTTAGAGTCCGAAGACCAAGGCACGCAAAATAGCCTCCGAGCCGCCCTGCAAAAAGCTAAAACCCTCACTCACCTCGACCCTTCCAGCCAGACACTTTCTGAGACTCTCTTAAGAGCTTTAGCCGAAGTCGAGGAAGCAAGTCTCTACTTGGGTCGTTATCTCAACTCGATTGAACTCGACTCTGAGCGTCTGCAAACGATCCAAGATCGACTCTCCCTGATTGCTGACCTCAAACGAAAGTACGGCCCCCAGATCAAGGAAATCCTAGAAAAGCTCGAACAGTTTCAGGAAGAATATCAAAATCTCGATCAAGTCGGAGATCAGCTCCAGGCGGTGGCTCAACAACTCAGAGAATCACGAGAGCTCATGATCCAATCGGGACAAAAACTCTCTGCGTCTCGTAAAAAGATTTCAAATCGACTCTCTACCTCAGTCACTCGAGAACTAAAGGATTTAAAAATGGGCGATGCCCAATTTGTCGTCGATATTGCCACCAAGCAAGACACCGATGACTGGAATGCCACGGGTGGAGACCAAATTCAATTTCTTGTTCAGACAAACCGAGGAGAGCCCTCGAGACCGATTGGTAAAATTGCTTCTGGCGGTGAACTCTCTCGACTGATGCTTTCAATTCGTCGCGTGATCGCTGACCGGGGTGGGATTGGCGTGTATTTATTTGATGAGATTGATGCAGGCATCGGTGGGCAAACTGCATTTCAAGTCGGTAAAAAACTCAAATCCGTTGCTGAATATAACCAAGTGATCTGTATCACTCACCTTCCTCAGGTCGCCTCCTTTGCTGATCACCATCTTGTGGTCCGCAAAGGATCTCAAAAAGACCGAACCACAACTCAGATCCTTGAGCTCTCAATCAAAGAGCGGCAGGAAGAAATCGCCCGTATGCTCGGAGGACCGGTCCTCACCCGTAAAAGCCTGGCGAACGCCTCGGAGCTTCTTGAGTTAGCGGGGACATAAAATTTGAGAAAGATCATTCATATCGATATGGATGCATTCTACGCATCCGTCGAGCAGCGGGACTCTCCAGAGTTAAAATCACGACCAGTAGTAGTGGGAGGTGATCCAAAAAGTCGTTCCGTAGTTTGTTCAGCGTCCTACGAAGCACGTCGCTTCGGAATTCGCTCTGCCATGCCCTGCTCACAGGCTTACAGGCTCTGTCCTCAGGCAATTTTTATTTCGCCCAATTTTGACAAGTACATCACGGCAAGTCGTCAAATTCATGCAATTTTCAAACAAGTCACCGCCACGGTCGAACCCCTCGCACTGGATGAGGCCTATCTAGATGTGACTGAAAATCTTTTTAATGAACCCATTGCAAGCAACATTGCACGCTGGATCAAAGAGCAGATCCAGCAGGAACTGCGCATGACTGCATCTGCTGGTGTCGGTCCCAATAAGTTCATCGCTAAACTTGCAAGCGACCATAAAAAACCAGACGGCTTAGTGGTGATCCCCCCTGAAAAAGTGATGAGTTGGATCGAACACCTCCCTGTTGAGAAATTCTGGGGGGTCGGCCCTGCTACCGCAAAAAAGCTCCATGCCCTAGGAATTCAAACCGCCTCCGACATTCGAAGACTCGATAGCACCCAGCTTGAAAAAGAAATGGGATCTTTTGGTTCATTTCTTTACGAACTTGCCTTTGGACGGGATCCTCGTTCTGTTGAAGCTCATTCAGAACCCAAGAGCCGAGGGAGCGAAACCACCTTCGATAAAGACATCCTCAACGCTCAGACTCTCCTCAACTACATTGAGTCTCAGGCAAATGAACTTTCTACTGATTTGAAAAAAATTCAACGACAGGCGACCACGATCTGTCTCAAAATTAAATATTCAGACTTCAAACAAATCAGCCGCAGTCAAAGCCTCACTCAACCCTCTGACGAGAGTTTTACAATTGCGCAAACGGCAGCAGAACTACTTTTCAGAGACACGGATGTGGGGACACGCCCCATTCGACTCATCGGAATTTCGGTCTCAGGACTGGTCACACCTGACCACCCCGTCCAACTCTGCTTTGATTTTCTGCGCTGAACTTAATCAAAAATACGACTCGGCAGAGTCTCTCGATGAATTTGATCCTCACCCGGCTGCCAGGAAAGATAAGACCCATGAACACGAGGAAAACCGACGTTCACATATTGACCGAGTCGACCACCAATCTTAAAACTCATCTCATCCAGATCGTGGCAATGACCCATCACCATAAAATCATAGCCCTGAGCTAAACGCTCAGCGGCGTAGCTGCGGTAGATTTTTCGTAAGTTCTCGCGTCGTTCGAGGGGGAGCTGAGAAACTAACAAATTATTTTTCTTACGACTCTTTTTCCCACTCCATTTACCAAAACTCTCCAACCATGGACCTGGGGCAAGCCAAAACAAAAATCGAACTGGCAGGCTTCGGAAAAAAGCCCTTAAAAATCGATAGCTGTAATCTCGCTGATCGGCCAGATCTCCATGAGCAACCAAGAAGCGCTTGCCTTGAATTTCAAACGAAACCTCCTCGGAATGGAGCGCTACCCCCGCCATTCGACCCAAGGTTCGCTTCAATAAGAAATCATGATTCCCTTCAATATAGTGAACTTGAACCCCTCGTTGGCCTGCCTGCCTCAGGGCATTAAAAAACTTGTGGTAACGGTCTACAAAGACGGCTTTATTGCCGACAAATAGATCAAACACGTCTCCAGCTAGGACTAAGGTATCACCCGACTGGGCACGTCCGCAGATTAGATCCAGCAAAGACAGATAGAGGGGATCTTCGGGTCCCCAAATGTGTAGGTCAGAGACAATATAAACACTCATGGCCTCTAAGAATTAACGATTCTAGAGCTTGCGATCAAGGATTTTCCCGCAGGAATTCCCTTCTGTGGGGGTCGAACTGCGGAGTTGAATAAACTCATACCCGGTGAGTTGTCTGACAACTTTACCTGCTCCATCCTTAAGAACCACCTTGAGCCCTGGACCACTTCCCTCGACCGATGCGCTGATTCCACTTTCTTGGGCCTGAGTATCCCGACCAAACGCCTTAATGGCTTCGTCCATTTTCTCTTTGCTGGGTGCCTGTTCCTCGAAGTTTGAATTAGAATACTCGTCTTTATGATCTTTAGATTGGCGGTCTTGGCCGTCCGGTGATCTTTGTTGATTCCCTGAACCGCCGTCCTGCTTGTCCCTGACGACTCCGTAATATCCCCAATTACCAGTTAAAGATTGAATCTTCATTTTAACCTCCCAGGTCCTTCTCGTCCCTCATCCATCCTTCGGTGAAACCCGGGGTAAACTTAAATCACTCAGACAAAAAAACCCCCAGGGGCTCGGCACCCCTAGGGGAGGCTTAAGAACTCTCAGACCCTATGCCTGAGAGATGTGGGCGCAAACTGAACCTAAAATTACAGAAGTTTAAGAGCTTGGGTGGGCGAAGAATTCGCCTGAGCCAAGACCGAAATCCCTGCACTTTGCAGAATATTTCCACGAACCAACTCGGACGTATCTGCCGCAATATCCGTATCTGCAATTCGTGACCGTGCGATGGTCAAATTCTCTTTGGAAACCCCGAGGTTCCTCACGGTCGATTGCAACTTGTTCTGAATCGCACCGAGCGAAGCTCGACTCGAGAGAATTTGAGAAGCAGCACTATCTACTTTTTCCAGGGCGTTGCGGGCACCGTCCACACTCGTGTAATCGAGGCCGTCAATCCCTAACCGATCTGCTCGTACGTCGATCGAATTGGCATCGAATACAATTCGATCAGAGCTGTCATTTCGAATCCCGACTTGGAACTCAAGCTGCCCCTTGGGAGCCTGGCCATTGAGGAGGCTGGTACCGTTAAAATTTGTCACATTGGCGATACGATCAACTTCTTGAACGAGACTCTTCACCTCTTGATGAATGAAGCCCCGTTCACGATCGCCGATCGTGTCGGAACCGGCCTGGATTGCGAGTTCACGCAAACGGATGGCGATGTTATTAATTTCAGTCAAGCCGCCCTCAGCGACTTGAGCAAAGGAAATTCCATCGTTGGCGTTTCGCTCAGCCTGGCTCATCGAGCGAATTTGAGCACGTAAATTTTCAGAGATCGATAACCCAGCAGCATCATCCCCTGCTTGGGTGATCCGCTGTCCCGAAGCTAAGCGCTGATATGCTTTATTTTGATCTTCAGAAGAATGAGACAAAATCCGATTAGCAGTCATTGAAGAAATATTGGTCGCAATTCTCAAGCCCATAACAATTCTCCTAACTTGAAAGGCGTATTTTCTCCCTTTAAGAAAAAACGCATTGGGTTCAGTGCCACCGAAATATGACGGCACTGGCCGAGTTCAATTGGAAAACGTCTGAGTGTTGAAGCAAAACTACTGGAGGTAGATTAGCGCGATTAAGACGAGACCAGCCCGCTTAGCTCGATTCAAATCTACTTAACCTGGACAACAAACCAGGCTTGCAACTACGAGTTCCCGCCTTGTGCAACAGCAATGTACAGTCGGCAGACGTTCATCAGTTTTGTCCTCTGAGGGCCCATCCCTCAGCTGACACTATTCTGATCGGTGTAATCACATAATACTTGAGTTATTTTAACAAGTATTAACGATTCCACCGAGTCTGCTTTCTAACTATCTAATTTTAAATGATTTTTTAAACTAAAATGGGGAGGTGGCTTTTAACCTACCTCCCCATCTGGTGTTTAAGGGGAAATTATCCCAAGAGTTTGAGAGCCATCATGTTGTTTTGGTTAGCTTGACTGAGGACCGATACGCCAGCTTGAGACAAGATGTTGTTTTTAGTTAACTCAGCCGTCTCGGAGGCCATGTCTGTGTCACGGATACGACTTCGAGCTTGAGACAAGTTCTCATCGTAAACATTGAGGTTATTCACAGCCGCACTCAATCGATTTTGCAAAGCTCCGAGTTCAGCGCGGTTTTCGACCAAGCCCTTCATCGCACTATCCACGACATCAAGATTGGCGCGAGCCGATTCTTTAGACTGGGTAGAAATGCTTGAAAGTCCCAGGCCAGCCAAGCTGACATTAGTCTTCTGGGTATCATAGGTAAAGCGATCTTCTTCAACGTTGTTATGAATTCCAACCTGAATGTCTAAAGATTCACCAGAACCACTCAGCAATTTTTTTCCGTTGAACTCAGTCGTAGCTGCAATTCGAGTCACTTCTGATTTGAGCTGCTGAACTTCTTTATCAATGAACCCACGTTCAACATCGCCCAAAGTATCGGACGAAGCTTGAATTGAGAGCTCTCGGAAACGAACCAGAATATTTCCGATTTCGTTCATTCCGCCTTCAGCGGTTTGAATCATCGACACGCCGTCATTTGCATTTCTCACATCCTGACGGACAGATCGAATGTCGGCTCTCATTTTTTCACTGATCGCCAAACCCGCTGCATCGTCTGCCGCTTTATTGATTCGGCTACCAGAGGACAAACGCTCCAACGAATCTCGTTGTGCTACATTATTAGTACCAAGCTGACGCTGTGCATTTATCGACTGCACATTGGTCGCGATTCTTAAACCCATACCAACTCCTTTAAGGACAAAGACCCATCCGAGGCCAAAAGCACCCCTGAAAAGATCATTATTTTTAATTTTGACAGGAATTTGCTGTACCCCTGTCTAGCGCAGAAGTCCTGATTTGAAGTTTCTCTTCAGTACTCCCTGCTTACAATTACTAGTTCGGTCGGGTATTTGATTCGCTTTAGACTTTTTTTGTCAGGAATTTAATTTTCCAGAAATCATCCCTCTAACTCGCCGAAGAAACTCCAGAAATAAGATCTGCGGCTCGATAAGGATCCAATGTTCGTGACATCAACTGCTGCATGACCTCTTGTCCAGATGAGGTTAAAAACGTTGCATCAACAGACTGATTGAGTCGATCACTCAAAATATCTTTGACCTCACTCTTAATAAATTCCCACGACTGACTCTGACGCTTACCGCTTTGAGTTAAATAAGTCTGATGATCTTGAATGGCTTGGAGGAGTTCTGAGACACCCACATTTTTAACCGCCTCGGTCTTCTTGACAGGCATGAGCCAGCTTTTCTCATCATGGTCCGTCATTCCCACCATAGTAACTAATTCCCTCAAAAGCTGATCCGCCTCTGGGCGGTCCGACTTATTCAGGGCAAAAACATCAGCAATTTCCATCAACCCAGCCTTCATCACCTGGATCGAATCGCCACTCTCAGGCACAAGAACGACTACAATCGTCTGAGCTAGCCCCAAGATCTCTAATTCGGTCTGACCCACCCCTGCCGTTTCAACCAGAATTATGTCAAACCCTGCAGCATCGAGGACCAAAACGACCTCCTTTGTCGCGTGAGAAAGTCCTCCATGTTGGCCTCGAGTTCCTAATGATCGAATATAAACCTGAGGATCTCCCGAATGCTTCTGCATTCGAATGCGATCGCCGAGGATCGCCCCACCAGTGAAAGGACTGGAAGGATCCACAGCCACAACAGCTACTTTTTTATTCTGAGATCGGAGTAACTCGATGAGTCGATCAACTAAAGTCGATTTACCGGCACCCGGAGGCCCTGTAATACCCCAAACCTGAGCTCTGCCCGTCTTGGAATAAATTTCGGCCATAATTTCAGCAAGATCTGAATCTCGATTCTCGACCTTAGTAATCAATCGAGCTAAGGAGAGGCGATGTCCTTGGAGCATGTCTTGGACTAATTTCATTATTTTTCCTTTCAAATTCATTCTTTCCCAAGAAAATTCCGATATTTCAACATGGAATCCGATATCGATACCTTGATCAGAAGCGTCATGTCTCTGGCCATTCTAAGTTTGATCCCAATGGTCATCTTCGCAATTTGGCTCGACTCCTTTGAAAAAGACATCAAAGATTTAATCATTAGAACCCCAGACTTCGAAAAAGACCCCGAATTGGAAAGAATTCGACTTTTCAGCCTGATGGTCCTCATCTTTCAATTCATGCTTTTTCTAGGATCGGACGATATCAGAACAACCTTTCCACTCCTGTGCGATTTAATCCTCGTCGTTAGCGTAGGAGGGCAACTCACCCTCCAGCTTCGAGCTGAGAAGCTGATACAAACGGACAAAAACAGCACTGAAAATGCCGGTGCGATCATTCTCAAAACAGTGCGATCCTGGTTTGTAGCAGCTCTGATCTGCGGACTCCTTTCGATCCTCGGCGTCATTCTAGGTCGGTGGTTGGCATATCAAATGAATCTTAGGGAATCCTTAGGAATCGCTCTCCTCATTTCCGGTGGAATTACTGGAATGGGCATCGGGCTTTTCCTGAACTTCGCCCTCACCCCCTACTACATTCTCAAAATCCTGCCGTCATCACCCTTGAAAACCCCAACCATCGAGAAACTCATCCACACGATCTTCCAAGAGCACCAGTTAAAAACTCCTAAGCTCTGGCTCATTCAACTTCAAAAATTTCGTATTTTCGACATTATCGTTACAGGTCTAAAAACGGGTCGAGGCCCTTTTGAGTATTCCTTATTTATTTCTCAATTCACTCTGAGTACCCTGTCGGAGTCCGAGATCCGATCGATCCTTCTCATTGAAATTAGCCATCTCAAACTCAATCATTTAAGGAATCGGGTGACTTTGGCAGCAGCACTCATTTCCAATAGCCTCCTTTTTTCGATCCTTGCGTCACTGACGATCAGTAAAATTTTTCCCCATTATGAAGGACGCGAATTCATTGGAACCACTCTTGGGTTCTTTTTCTTTGCTTTCTCAGTTCGATGGATTGCGATCCAAAGGCAAACGCAAGAATTCGAAGGAGATGTATTTGCGCTCGATCATCTCAATTTAGACTATGATGCCTTCTCAATGGCCCTACGAAAGCTGGACTACCAATCCATCAAGCAAACTCACCCAGAGCAGGTCGAAAATCTCCCACTCATGGGCTTTCCAGACACCGAGCGTCGGCTTTTCCTACTGAGTAACTACCTGACCCAAAGAGACCTCAAAAGTCAGAATCCCGAAACAGAGAAAAAAGCAGCTTAGGCACTCTCGATCAACCATTTCAATGATAGAAAATCTCCTTTAAGCTAGAGAGGTGAACGTTCGACCTAATCCCAACTTACTCTGAGGAGTTTCTGATGCTTTTTCATTCGTCATCTTCGATCAGGTTCATTCAACTCATCAGCCTAGTTACCGCACTGACCTTCGGCACTAAAGCTCATGCCGAACGAAAGTCTGACTGGGCACAAAGGACCCCGACGGAAACTAGCGGAAAGGCATCTCGTCACAAAAAACCTCAAGATAAGCCATTTCAAGGAAACCGCTCACCCGCAGTACTGCCCCCCACGGAGCCTAGTCTCAAATCACAAGCAGCCCAATGACGGAGGACTCAGCGGGGCATCTCGACCAGCTCCGACGGTACCGCTACCGTGGGAGGCACTAAGACTGGGTCACCCGCCCCAGGCGATGTAGGATCGACCGGGAGGGAGGATTGCAGAGAATCCACGTTAGAACTTTCGTCTGATGACGGCGCTGCACCACTTACTCCTAGCGGGCCACTTGGAATCGGACTGGGTGAACCCTGCACTTCTGGAGTTGGACTTATCTGATGCAATGGCGCTGGGCTCGAGCTTGAACTCGGTCTTGGACTGGATGTCGAACTGGGGTCAAAACCTGGTTTACCCGAATGACTCCTTTCCTGGCTCAGAATTGAAGACTGAGCCAGAAATTGAGCCGGAGTCTCAGCCTCGAAGTGATACTTCTCAAGAACACCTGCAACCCCCTCTGCTTTTCTCCAAAGTCCAAACGGATTCGTTGGCTGAACAAGCAGCGAGGTTCCCTCGGGAGTTAAATCTAACTTACGAAAAAAGACCCGCGGACTGATCTTTTGGTAACGCATCACCGCCCACCGTAAATAGCGCGAATCATGAAATTCAGCCGCAAAACTTTGAGCAAGGGGAGTCAGAATAGAAAAGGCATCTAAAACCGTCTTATGTTTGACATCCAAAAAATTGTCCGACTTGAGATCAGTTTCCAATTTAAGAATTTTCCCGTAAAAACACCAATGATAAAAGACCGGATCTTTTTTCACTAACTCAAGCACACCCTGCGTCCAATCATTTCTATCTTTAACAAGAGCCTTGAGCTTAATTAAATCCCGGTCGCACTCCTTAGAAAAATTGACTTCCCTCGGCGCTGCCTTCTCAGTGAAGAGTGCAGAAAGGTCGCTCAAATCCGTTCCTCTGGGATGAACGACCCGAGTGAAAGCAGGTGGATCGGGAGGTTGTTTCGGCGTGAGTTCGGTCGTAGAACAAGCCACCGGGCCTACACCTAAGGCCAGCGCACTTCCCATGACCCAGCGCACCACTGACCGATTATAAAAACGCATTCGCCCCATTTCTGAGTCCCCTTGAATCTAACCATCGGCTAGAATTCTAAAATTCATGATAACTAAAATAATGGAATTACAATGCGCCCTGCTAACGCTAAAAGGGTCTCAGTTTGATCCGCTACAGATGTCCCCTGGGAGCGCTGGAGTCCGCCAAGACTAATTTCGAAGCGATCATCTCCTTCTATAAAATGCCTGAAGGCAATTTTACCGCCATACGCCGCCCCAGTATTCACTGTAAAACTATCGCCAGTGGCCCCCATCTTATACGCGTAGAATCCAGAGAAGTTCACACCAAATCCAGGAATTCGGACCAAATCCCATCCCAGAGAAACCCCAAAAGTAGGAATCAACATGCCACTCTGGGTTACTGAAGAGGTCGACGAACCAAACAGAAAAATGTCATTTTGCATCCCAACGGAAAGGTCCACGCTTAAGCGGGCAAACGGCCGTACCATCGCTCCTAACTCAAAAGAAACTAAAGAATTGGAATCCTTATCCAAAGTCGCTTTCGTACTCAGCAAAGGAGCATACTTTATGTAATTCATCCTGATACCAGCATAGGTCGCAAAACTTACATCCCACCGTTGTAGAAAGCGCATATCTAGACCCGTATAGAGTTTTGATACCAGCGTTAAACTGCCTCCACGAGCGAGATCTATAGAAGTAGCTGAACTCGTCGAGTACATCGGGTAAATCGCAAGCCAAAACCTTTTCGCCTTTAAAGCTCTGCGTGTTAGCAGTCGATCGATTTCCGCAGTTGCATCCGCATGAGATAATTGAGTACCTAGCAATAAAGGAAGAATGCCCAAAAAGAACGCCTTCACTAACCCGGGGATTCGCTGAGTAAACCGTCTACTTTGCACAAGATTTAATGTAATTGTTAAATCTCTTTTTGTCGATTAGATGAATTTTTTGCGGGCTGACCTACTTGAGTGTCGAATACAAACCATCAAATAGGTTCCAAGTCGAACTACTCCAGTCGGCTCGAGTAAAGGTCTCCGCAGGGTTCGTATTGGTAGTCGTCTTGCTTGGGTTTTTATCAGAGAACATTATTGAACACCTTTCCTGGGTACCCGGGGACCGTAATAGTCACATCTTGATTCACAAGGCCATTTGGAATGGTGCAGGTAATCCGATCTCCAGAGTTGAGAACCGTGATCCCCGTGCAAGAAGAGCCTCCGCTAAAAGTAACTGCAGTATCTGCGGTAAGATTAAACCCGAGGATCGTTAAGTTGGATCCACTGACTGAGACACTCCTGGCAAGTGCACCCCAATAGAGGATTGCATATCCATTTCCAGCCTTTGTGTTGGTAGCTGTAGTGCCCACACCGCTCTTGTAATGCATATCGGACGAGCCCCCTGGGGCACTAGTTGCTCCAGTCGTTGCTGCAATAGACACTCCATTAGTCACAGCAACTCCAACCGTACCGCCATAATAACTTGAGCCGCCGCCTCCGCCCGAGCTCGTGGTTGAACCACCGCCACCGCCGAAATATCCACCACCGCCACCGCCACCCCAAATGGAATACCCAGGGCCTCCTTGATATTGGCTTCCCTTTCCAGCGACCACATTGCTGCCGCCACCACCGTCATGAGCACCTGCTCCACCGGCAATTTGGGAACCGCCTTGACCAGGAGAAAAACCAACACCGCCTATTCCAGCAAGACCTGTCAATCCGCCACCGCCACCACCGTAACAACTATATTGGTAGTTTGTACCGCCGCCACCTCCAGCGGTGAGGATGTCGCCATACGTATCCTGAATTGCCGTCCGACCTCCACCCGCCACCAAACCTCCAGGCCCTCCTCCTCCATACGTGGCGGATGCTGAACCTACTCCGGGACCCTGTCCAACAATAATCTTGTAGGACTTAGTCAGATCGAGTGAAAGTGTCCCCTTCACGAACCCACCTGCTCCACCTCTTGTAGTTGACGCAGGCGAGCCCCCTCCTGCGCCCCACATCCGCGCGGTCACCTGCGAACAGCTGGGCGTGAAAGTTTGGTCAGCACCGGTATAATTAAATTCAATGAAATCAGAATAACAATTAACGGTGATCGACACCGAGGCCGAGCCGCTACCCGATGAATTGCTTGCGGTCACTACCACGGCCTGCGTGGTCTGATCCCGAGAAGGAGTTCCTGAAATGACACAAGAAGAAGTATTCAGTGATAAGCCAGGGGGGAGAGATCCAGAGGTCAATTCACAAGAGGAAATTTTGCCTGCTGGTAACAGTGTAGTAGGTGAAATGCTCATGGGGGTTCCTATCAATCCCGTGATACCCGTCGAACCAGAGTAGCTAAGAGAGGGCGTTGGTAAGGCAATCCCCGTCTCCACGAATGAAACTGAGAAGGTACCCAGGCCTGAAGTCACACTGGCGATAATCCCATTGTTTCCGGCGCTCGATCCCATCGTGTAAAGGTTCGATGCGAAACCGTTACTGTCGGTGGTTGAAGTTGGAGCAACATAGAGTTGTCCAATCACCCTAGTCTGATCAACTGCCCAGGTGACCTGAACATTGGGCACAGCGTTTCCATAAGAATCTTGCACCAGAACCTGAAGGGCTGTACCTAGAAGGGATCCAACGTATGCATTAGCCTGATTATTTCCTGCATGAATTGTAATTGATGCAGGAGAACCAGGGCTCATCGCAATCGCCAAGCAACTCGTCGACAATGTCCCGTCGCTAGCCTGCAGCGAACGTACGCTGGTTTTTAAAGCAGTGAGTGCAGTGAACGTCGCGGCTCCTGATGAGGCTGTACTTACATGACTCGAGAGAGATGAGCTCACTGCAGTACTGCAAGCTGTGTCCGAGTAACCAGCAAATGTAATCGAATTCGAATAGTTACTAACGACGTTCCCATTGGCATCTTTTGCCGTAACCACGGGCTGCGAACTTAATGCTGTGCCTGCTATAGCCGTTCCCGATGCAGGAGTCGAAAAAGCTAGGCTTTGAGCAGCCCCAGTATCTATGGATGAATCGTCTTTAGAAACTGCAACGCCAGCAGCGTAATCACCATCCAACCTACTGCCCGAAAAATCACAGGACGCCATGGACAACGTGGCAAGAGCCAACAGAACCCTATTGTTTATCGATGCCGCCAGCTGGCTTTTCTTCCAGCGGATGGACAAAAACGAACCCATAAGCTCTCCTCATACGTACTACAGCTTTACTTAACTAATATAGTACAATAAAGCCTAACTTGGCGAGCTGTGTCAGCCTTGACCTGACTCAAACCGCATGGATTCGTAATAAATGCCGGTATTTGGGCTAGGTAACAGATTCATTAAAAACCCTTAAGAGCGCCCTAGCTCATGAAAATTCAATAATAAATTAAGATTTTACAAATTAGATCCGAAGTGAACAGTGAGGAAGGAGCCTCATAATTACAGTGTATAACAGGATTTTTATCACTATTTACTTTTTAACTCTCTTATTTTCTCAAACTCACTGTGCGTCGTCTGCGTTTGCCGCAACTGAGGAACAGAGAAACTTCTATGACGTCTTGGACGATGTCCTCGGGGACTTCGAGTATGACCTTAAGAATGGCAATATCTCGGGCATGAAGAATATCTCGATCCGCAATGTGGCACTCAGCGAAAACCTCCCTCCATCTTTCAAAAGTCATCTTGAACTCCTCATTACAGAAAGAATCCTAAAAGACAGTCGTGCCCATGTGGTTCAGTGCCTTCCCTGTAAGGCACGGAAGACGAGTTTGAACGGCGATCAGGTCACCATTTCGTCTCCGGATACCAATCCACTAGAGCAGGCACGAATTGCAAAGATGAGTGGCATCGACCACTTTCTAGACGCATCTTTTACCTATCAGCCCTCGGGGATTGTACTTTCAATGTTCATCACAGACCCCGAGAACGAAAACATTATTTGGTCGCGAAGCTACAATTCTGAGACCTCCCGTGCCTCTGCCTATCGAAGAGGCGTTGATTTTAGCCAAGTCGACGAGGCAAGAAAACGCAGCGAATACGCTCCCACAGTTCAACATCGCCTGACTTTATACTACCTTTTTGAACCCTCTCTCCCCTCCACGTCGGGCTGTCTCGCTCTTGGATACCGAATGATGGAACGATATGATAATCGAAAGAAAGAAGTCGGATTTGAATTCAACTACCTGGCAGACTCGGGCTCCCTCATCAATTCAAGTGGAACCAGCGAAAAGAATCCATACAAAAGTCTCGGATTCAATCTAACACTCCTTTTTGTTCACGCATGGAACCTGATTGGGGATGAGGAAAACTTTAATTCAGTCCGAGGAAGCATCATTACTTCTATAGGAGGTACCTACGCTGGAGGATATCTCAGCGGGCTCTTGAGAACAGGATACGAATGGAGATTGGCCAAGCACTTTGCATTGTCACTTAATTTAGGCTACCGACCCCCTTCGACTAAGTTCATCTCGACTGAATCGATGGGAACAATTTCAGGTTTGGAATATGGACTGGGTGTTAACTTTCTTTTTTAAAGGGCAGAACAGCATGCTGACTGACAGAGCAACCGCACAACTCGCCTGCTTCGTCTTTATGCTCTCCAGTCTCGGACTGTGGGGGTGCTCGACCGCTCAATCTGGGTTAGGCTCTGGATCCTCCGCAGAGCGTTCTAAACCCATTGCTAATCCCTTCTCGAACTACCGCCCCAGCGAAAAAGGCGATCCGGGCCAAAATATGGTTCTCAGAACTAAGAAAGGAGACCGATCTGTCGAGCTCGAGCTTCCCGGATCTTCCCAAAATCTGAGTGACTTTGTCTTGCCTGTTGCACCCGCATTTAAAAATCAAGAGAAAGCAGCTATCGATGACTCAGTGAGCGCTCTATCAGAAACGAATAAAATGCGGCCACTGAGCATCTCAGATCGAGAAATCTTACAGTCGTTACCACAGACCTTTGCCGAAAGCGATGAAGCCAGAACGCAGATCGAAAAAGATCTCTATTTAGTCCCAAGCGAGGATTCTTCGATTCCAGAAAACGCATCGAGCTACCTAGGGGCCATGGACCATATCAAAGCATTATTTAAAATAGCCCGCTTTGAGGCAGCGCTCTTGGAAGCTGATGAGCTCCTAAAACTGTATCCGACCCATTCTAAAATTCACGAAATGAGAGGGACCCTCTTTGATCGGCTCGGGCAAAGGGATTTAGCTCTTAAATCTTGGAATCAGGCACTCAAACTCGATCCTAAAAATCTGACCTTGAAGAAATTCATTGAACATAAACAGTTCGTCTCGGGTCCAGGGGGCGGAGGTAAAAAATGAAGTTGCTGAGAACCTTCTTAATTTCAGCGAGTTTGATTCTATCTACAGCAACGGGTATCGTTAGGACTGCTCAAGCCGCACCACCTCGTTCAGCAGACTTCACTGAGCGCACTGCAGAAACTCAGGTGAAGAATCTGATTAAACCTCTCTTAGATCAATACTGTGCCGAAGACTGTAAACTCATGGGAGTTAAAGTAGTAGTAGATGTCAATACACCCGATCAGATTAGTCCCGGCTTCGATGATATTGAAGTCAAGAAAGGTTTCGACTTAGCACCCGTATCGGCTCAAGTTCGCCTACTCATTGATGACAAAGTGGGTCCGATCTCTCGAGGAAAACTCCTTGAACTCCTACAGCAATACCTAGACACACTAGACTACCCAGTCAAGATTGATACTCAAATCACTCACTTTCCTCTCCCCCATGGCACCGACGCAAAAATTGCTGCAATTCGGAGCAAAATCGAAAAAACCTTTCAGACCAACACGCACGATCTCATCCAAGAATACTGTCCTCGCTCCTGCATCCTGACTGACTTTAATCTCCAAACCGAAGTCGTCAATATTGAAGAACTCCAGTATGGATCAGGAGGAGACTACATTCAAGAAGGGGACGTTGCAGTCAAAATCAAGCAAATCGATGCCACACTTTTGATGGATCAGGACCTCACCATCGAAGAACAAGCAAATATCCTACAGATGGTTCGCCTGAAAAACAGTGGATTCAAAAATCTCAGCGTCAATGGAAAAACCCTAAAATTCCCTAAGGCGCTGGTCAATAATATGTCCAGTACGACTGCGCCCGAGCGCATTAAAGACCGCCGTCCCGCCTCGATCTCGTCAGAAAAATTAGAAAATTCTACAAAGAACGACTCTAGCGATTCAAAGACATCCACAGCAAACAATTCAAATCAAAACAACTCAACTAATAACAACCAAGAGAAAAGCTTAAAGGAAGATCGCTACAGCCGAACCGAAAAAATTGAACGCGTCGAAAATGGAGATGCGGTCCAAAAAGAACTCGATAAATTCAAGATTGCAGGGCTCATTTTTGCTTTTTCAGTTCTAGCGCTTCTCCTTTTCATTGCCATGTCCACGCTGAAAACTCGACCAGGCGAGGCAGCCTCATCCGTGCAACGAGTATTTCAGAACATGGTATCAGATCCTGTCTCAAATTCGAATGTGTCCGCGAGTCCAATTTCATCTAACTCTGAAGCGAGGACCAGGAATTCTCCCTATTCGATGCGATTCGAAGTCGAGCGACTCCATGACGAACTCAACTCAATCTACGCGCAGAATCCGAAAGTAGCTAAGCATGTATTCTCCAAAGTGCTCACTGAAGAGGGAGTGGAGACCACTGCTGAGTGTATCAACCTATTTGGCGAAGGAATCGTGATCGAGATGCTGAGAGATCCTAGCCTCCAAACTGATCTCAATGAACTCCTCGAGTTTTACTCAAAAAATCCGACCGATTTAACCGATGAGGAAAAATTGATACTCCTGAAAAAGCTCTATAATCGCACTGTCTCAGGCAAGCTGGCTGTCATTGGGAATCGATCCACCCGACTTTTCGACTTCCTCTCAGAAATGGATGGAGAACAAATTTTAGACCTCATCAAAAGTGAATCGCTCACCGTTAAATCAATCATCCTCACCCAATGTGACTCCCAAAAGCGGGCCCATATCTACGCCCATCTTGATCCTGAAATCCGAATGGAACTCCTCACTGAACTGTCTCGAATCGATTATCTTCCTAAAGACTTTATCTACAATGTAGCTGTTGCACTCAAACGTAAAAAAGTTGAAAATCCAAAACTGAACACCGAAGCACTCCCAGGCTCCGAAGTCCTCGTCAGTCTCTTAGAACGAACTGGTCTTGCGATGCAAAAGACGGTCATTCATGGTCTCGAGAATGCGAATCCGGACAGTGCTAGAACCATCAAGAGCAAGCTCATTAGTATCGACACTCTCCTATTTCTGCGAGACGGCCAGCTTCTTGAAGTCATTTTGAGTCTCAAACACGAGGAATTACTCCACTTCTTGAAAGGCTCTCCCGATGCGATTCGCAAGACCATCTTCTCCAAGTCTCCTCCTGAACTCGTTCTAGAACTCGAAGACGAACTTGCGCAGATTCGTACCGTAAGTCGAGAAACCTATCAAAATGTGGAAAGAAAAATCATTAATCGAGTCAGACTCATGGCAACAGAAGGCCAGCTCAACCTAATTGAAACCAACGATCGCATGTTCGCTAATTCTGGTTCCATGGATAGCGGTGGAATCACCGGAGATCGAACAAGAACCATGGATAAAATCAGAGGCATGGGAGGGGCTGTATGATTGACCTCTCGCAACGACCTTCGATTAAAGGCCTGCATGCTATCGGACTACTTTCGAGCTTTTCTGATTCCGAGCTCGAGAGAATTCTTGACTTAGGACGCATGATGATCTTTGAGGACCATACTAATATTATTATCGAAGGTGAAATTTCTGGAGGCCTCTATATAATTACAAAAGGAATAGTAGGCGTATTCAAGACGAATTCTCTTAATGGCCAAAACTATGATATCGGACATCTCCGCGCCGGCGCTGTTTTTGGGGAAATGTCTCTTGTAGACGAAAACCCGAGATCGACAACCGTCAGAGCACTCACTCAGGTGGCTGTTTACTCGATTCCCAGAGATGAATTCAAGTCGTTTATCTCAAGCTCAAGTGAGCTTGAGCATAAATTCCTTTCAAACTGCGTCAAGGTACTCGCCTCAATAGTTCGAGAATTGAACGATAAATATGTAATCAGCCAATATCAACTTTGGGAGAGCGCGTTAAGGAGAGGGGAGCAAGCCTCATGAATTTTTCTTCATTAGTTGGGATTTTTTTAGGTATCAGCGTAATTTTCTCTGCCCTGAGAGCAACGACCGATCACATGGAGATGTTTCTCGATTTCCACGGAATTCTCATTGTCTGCGGTGGAACAGCAGCTGCTGCAAGTATTAGCTTTCCAATTTTCAGAGTAGTCACGCTTTTGAAGGTTTTTTTACTCAGGGTTTTAGGCAGACACAGGACTGACTATCAGGATGTAATTAATCAAATCCTTGAAGTGAGCCGAAAGGCCGCAGCGGGGGCGAGCAATATCAACGAGGTCATCCCCAATCTCAAACACGAATTTCTAAAGGAGGCAGCCTCTCTCGTTTCCTCCGGAGTGCTCAATGAAGCTGAGATCAGGGATGTTCTCGAGCAAAGACTGAAGACAGTCGAGACCCGCTACATGCAGGAAGCGAATATGTTCAGAATCATTGGAAAATTTCCTCCTGCATTTGGACTCCTGGCAACAACTCTGGGCATGATTAGCCTCCTCCAGAAAATTGGACAGCCCGACAGTCAGAAACTCATCGGGCCAGCGATGTCAATCGGCCTCATTGGAACACTTTACGGAATCACACTTGCTAATCTGATCTTCATTCCGATTGCTGAAAATTTAACTGAGCGAACCCACGAAGAGGTCGCCCTCAGAAAGATGATCATGGAAGGCATGATTCGAATCAAGGCCCAAGCAAATCCAATCGCCTTGCGAGAGCACCTTAATTCCTACCTGCTCCCCAAGGATCGCGTGCATCGTAAGGCCGCCTAGAGGAATTGAAGATGCCACTTTCCGCCAAGGCTCTAAAAGCAGAATTCGAAGCAGCTCTCAAGAAGGCTAAAAGAGCGGATGAGCGCATCCTTACTGCCTCGGAAGATGAGAGCAACTGGCTTGTTTCTTATGCCGATATGATGACGCTTCTTTGCGGTTTTTTCATCATGCTTTTTAGTATGGCGAAATTGGATGAGCCTAAATACGACAATTTCAAGGCAGAGGTCTCAAAACAGTTTGGCGGAAAGTACGAATCGCCACCTAAAGAGCTCGCTAAGCACCTCGAACAGTTCACCCGAGACCTTCAGGTGACTGACGGAGTTGAGATTAAGGCTGATCCCCTTGGAGTCTCAATTTCGTTTCAGTCGACTGTCTTTTTTGACACTCTGAGTGCCGAAATTAAGGAGCAGGGTTCTGAGGTCCTAACTACTTTTATCGACGGCATTTTAAAGGAACAAAAAACTACCGCTAAGCAGTATCGGATCGTGATCGAGGGACATACAGACGGACGCCCCATCACTGGTGGCCTCTACCCCTCGAACTGGGAACTCTCCAGCGCCCGCGCTGCCCGTGTGGCGAGGCGTTTCATCGACAAGGGATTTCAGCCAGAAAAACTCATTGCGATTGGCTACGCAGATACTCATCCTAAAACCATGGAGAGAACAGGCACTGGGAGCTTCGACCCAAAGGCCCTCGTCGCCAACCGAAGAGTAGTGCTCCGAGTACTTGAACCCACAACCGACTCAATCCCGATGCCTACCGAAGCGGCAAAACCTGCCTATTGACGCTACCTGTTTAAATCGACAAAATTTAAAAAGGAGACTACCCAAATGAACTGGAATTGCCCCCATTGTGGAGTTCTGTTGGCACTTCAAGAAACTCAAATCGGCCCAGGATGGTCTTTCTCAAAGTGCTACACTTGCGGTGGCTTTGCTCTCATCCGAAGGGCAGAAATGAATATCATCAAGGTGGATCAGGCCCCCCCAGGAGAGAAAGTTTTACTTCCAGAACGATCCTCCGATTCGGCGGTCGCTGTGCTCTCGCAAGAGGCCTCAGCACGCCTTCTCAAGATCAAGTCGATGCAACCCCCGCCAGCACCTCCTACTCCAATTCATCGCTCGCCAATTGAGTTTAAGCCTCAGATCGGAGGACTAAAACGCGACTTTAGGTTATCGAAAGTGGGGGTTGTTGCAGCAGCTTTCGTAGTTGTGTTTTCAGGCGCAAATTTAGTCATGCGAGGAAATTCTGTTCTCAGACTCAACTCAGAGTCACAGGAAAATGCAGGCCTCAACACGCAGCCACCCCAGATATCGGAACAACCCAGAACCCTCATTGACTCAGTTCATGAAAATGCCATGGCGCCCCTAAGAAAAGAGCCCGAGCAGGAGCTCAACTCTCAGGAACACACTTCCACAACTCGATCCACTTCGCCAGAAGAGCTCCGCGATGCTGGTCAAATCGATTCAGCAATTCGCAACGAGCGCCCGCAAAATGAGGTTGCTCAGAATAACGGTTATCCGCGACAAAGAGGACGGGCTTCGTCAGCTTCGAGCCACCTACTGCCTCATGGAGGGAGACCTGCAAATCAGGCCACTCGTCGCGCTCTTTTAAATCCCGAGGAATCAAAGTCACCTGTGAAGAGCCTGCCAAACTAAAGGCGGCCTGAGCAGCTGTTTGATATCGAGACCCAATGACGGGAAGGGCGAGGTCACTGGGTGATAGAGTACTGGCCATCTTCCCTCGCAGTTGAGACCATCCGTAGAAGTCATTAGTTACATCCCAAGTGACTTGGTAAGAGTCGCCCTGAAACTTCGACAAAAGGACTCCCATCAGAGGCCAGTGACTCGATAAAACAACGAGAGCAATCAACGAAACTCCGTAAAGCACTTGAAACCTAACCCAACGCGAATTCCGGATCATCTGAACAACAGCTAATCCAAGAACCACAGGCCACCAAACAATAAAGGCCCAGTGAGGTTTAAACGCAGCGAAAAGCGGCTGAAAACAAAAAACCAACGCGGCTGGCGCTATCCAAATCCAAAGGAATTGCTCAATTCGACTTCCAGCCCGGGTGAATATTTTTTTATTCAAAAAGAAAAAATATCCAATCAAAATAGGACCAGCAGCAACAGCCTCAATCAGCCAAAATCGCAACCAACGAGTCAGGGACCACGACTCTCCGGAATGCCTCTCTCTCAGTTGATATAGAATTGAGGCCCACTCGTGTTGAGAATTCCAAATCAGGATCGGAACTACACCCAAAACTAATCCTGCAACCACCCAGGCCTGGAACTGACGTTTACTGACTGGTGAGGCCCAAAACTGTAAACAGGTCAAACAGGAAGCAACTGCAAGAATCCCAGAATATTTGGACAATACCAAACCTGCTGCTGAAGCCATCAATAGAAATCGATCTCGTTTTTGAGCGGCACCAAAACAAACCCTCCAGGTCGATAGAAAAGAAAGGGTCCAGGCTAGAAAAAGTGGGACGTCGGGGACCATGAGCCAAGCTAAGCCAAATAGCCCAGCGAACGAGAGAAGGACCCAGGGAGCTCGGACAATCTGAACGTTTTGATCCCGCGTCGCTTCATCCAACCAGGTTAAACCTAGGCCCAAAACCAAACTCATCCCTGTGGCAGCGGGGAGCCGAACTAAAATAACTGAGCCCACTCCAAAGACCCAGCTGAAGCATTTTTGAAATAAGGTAATCAACCAAGCCACTACCGGAGGATGAAAGGCGTAACCCAGCGCTGGCTTTTGAGCGAGAACCCAATAGTAGGCCTCGTCATCGCTCAAGCCCAGGGTGCCTCCTTGAATGAGGAGAAAAACAAAGAAGAGAAAGGAAACCCTCCGGACCCACCTCTGATTCGAGAGGCAATTAGCCTCCAGAATGATTGACTGGGGCATCAGTCCTCTCCAATTTTCCAGACTCGTACTTAGGCACCGAGAATTCGATCATTTTATGAATCCCGAGGGAAAACTTTTTCCAATAAAGAGCTGCCTTTTTAGGATCTGCTGAAGGCAACTCCAAAGTCACTGTTGGAATGCCGAGCTCGCGCCCAGCATAGTTACCTAGGGAGCCTGGATAGAAGCCGCCTGTGATCGCTTTCAGGGCTTTTTTGAGTTTCTCGCAGCTTTTGGCGTAATCCGTCGGAAATTTTTCCAAAGTGAGCTGACTCGGCCCATCGTAATCCAAAAAATTTAAGGGTGAGTGAACTGAAAGTATCTTGGTCGGTCGAATTTTTCGAATCAGATCCTCTTGAAATTTGGTCTCTGGCTCAGAACTCGGTTCGCGCCCAGGAAAGCGACGAGGGTCCGACCGAAATTTCTTTCTCCAAGCAGGCAATGCCTTAGTTGACCAATCTCCAGTGGTAAAATTACGATTCACGTCCACACCTCGGGCATTCATCCGAGTTCTAGGTCTGCTGAAAAATCCATCCGGATTCACCAAAGGTGCAACAACCACGCGCGTGTTGGTCCACTCTTTTTCTCGGTCCTTGAGCCAATGTACCAGCTCAATTGCTAAATAAAGCGGCGTGATCTCATCTCCGTGAACGGTCGCAAAAATAAGTGTCG
>CANHSO010000002.1 GCA_947463705.1 Bacteriovoracaceae bacterium | reverse complement strand
TACAAGGTCATCGAAGAGAAAATTCGAAATACCAAAATTGCCTCGGCCATCAAAGAAGGCGCTTTTACTCCTGGATTTTTCGACATGCTCATCTTTACAGATAAGGTCGATCAAAAAAACAATAGTCTGAAGCGCGTTTTTATCTACGATGAGCGAGAACCCGAGAGCCCTCTCGTCTACGTCGCAAAAGAAGCAGAGATTTTGCCTATGCCAACCCGACAAGACCTGGGCTCATCGATCATTTTTAAACTCTCTAATGGAGCAGTGCATCACAGCAACTTGGATCAGAAAACCTATGAAAAAATTGACTTTGATGACTATCAGCTTTTCCTAAAAATCAATGAGGCCGGTGATCCATCCGTCGGTAACCCTCAAATGATCCCCCAACAAGAACTCTTAAGAATCATTGCAACTAGCCCTCCCGACTCAACATCCAAAAGAGATCACCTAGGTGAATACTGGAGAAGGAACTCACTTGCGCTGAGTCCGCTGATTTTTGTTTTTCTGGGAATCGGCTTTGGTGTCTTTCGACAACGTACAGCTCGAGTAAGCGGAGTCCTCATTGGACTCCTAGTCGCCATTTTCTATTGGAGTATTCAGGTTTGGGGGGCCTCTGCAATGACCCACGACACTGTCAGCCCATTTTTGGGAATGCAGGCTGCCAACATCATTCTTTTCTGTCTGGGTATTTTTAGTTTCCGAAGAGCCTCTTGGTGAAGAAAGTTCGACCAATTCAAATCTGGATAGTAGAATAGGTCGAAATTAGATTCATACTAATAAATAGAGTTTAAAAAAATTTTCAAGATCAAGATCTAGACTCATTTCCGAGTCACCGAGAATGTGATGATGCACAAACCTTGTGGATAACTTTTCTCGAAACAACGAAAACCCCTGACTAAAACGAATTTAATCCTATGCTTTCAATTACTTAGATCATGTGGATAACTAGGGGTTATCGTGTGGATAACTTATTCTAGATAAGCCTACTCATCTGCAGACAGCTTTTGTTTACTCTCTGCGGCAGTCACATTAGGAAGTCCTGAATCTGACTTGAAGAACGCACTGCCAAAAAGATGACTCTCAGAAGCCCCCTCAGCCAGAGACAATGACGCAGCGCCGTGGATGAGCCGCGTTAATTTTGACTTAATCACAGAAGAATAATGTTTCCCGTTATATGAAAAAGGCACTAATTCCGGGTCAGTCACCTGAACCAGAATCTGATGAGTTGCCCTTAGGACTAATACCTTTCCTTTGCGAACAATAAACTTACGAACTGGTCGCTCGTCTACTTGGTACCTAAACCAAACATCTACTTCGGGCTTGAAAATCGCTTTATGATGAATTTCATCCGTTTTAAGCGCCAGCCCCGAATCCAAGGGGTCGTCCGAGCTGACGTTACTCGATGACACCGGAGACGGTGATGGCTGTGCAGCCTGAGGGCTCACTTCGGGAACTCGAGCTGGCTCCGCTGAAAGCGGCCCACTCCAGCCTGTATTAGACCCGGCTGATTGAGAGATAGCTGAAGCCTCCTCTCGCTGGGGAGCAGGGGATTCAGAAGCTTGCTCAGCAACCAAACTCAAAGACGCTGCGGGAGAAGGTAAAACCTGGGCAACCGGTGTCACGACCCCCTCTTGAGTTACTGACGTAGACTGCGCGGCACGAAGGCGATCGATATGCGACGCACGGTGATGCTTTAACGAAGGCTTAAAAAAGAGAACGAAACCACCACCAATCACCATGAACGCGCAAATCCCAATCATGAGGATCGTACGGCTTTGTTGGTCTCCATCTTTTTTCTCAAACGCATACCCGCTATGCCCGCCCTCCCGATTAGGACGGTCCATTGCGCGCTTTGAAATGTATTGATCAAATCGCGAACGGATCTCTTTAGGATCCAACCCAATAAATCGGCAGTAGGATGTAACAAAACCTCTAATATAGGGCTTTGCCGGAAGTTCTGAGTAATGGTCCGCTTCAAGAGCGTGAAGGGTTCTCACCCCTACTTTGGTCGCAGATGCGACCTGCTCAATTGTGATTCCGCGCAGTTCGCGCTCGTTTCTTAAAAACTCCCCTAAAGTCAAATCTTTTTCTGACACTTTAAAATCCTTACCTCCAAATTAAGTCTCAAGGAAGAAACCGAATTCGATCCATCGCCTGCTCGGCAATCTTAGTGTTTGGAAACCGTTTTTCAACCTCCAAAAATGACTTCCGTGCCAAATTGTATTGCTTCTTTTGTTCGTAAGCCACTCCTAATGCCAAATAGGCGTCTCCGTAGGAAGCGCATACTTTTTGAGTCGCACGCTCGTAGTCGCTAATGGCTGAGGTTAAATCATGATTTCTAGATTTAATCTGTCCTCGATAGTAGTAGGCGACACAAGCACTCGACGCCGATTCTTCAACCGCTCGATCCATCATTTTTTCAGCCTGTTTTAGATCACCTAAACGATATTGAACGATTCCTAAATTGGTCCAGGCCTTATAGGACTCTCGACTCAAGGAGTTCTGAGCAGCCCGCTCCAGAGGCGGGATCGCTTCAGAGTACTTGCCCGCTTCAATCAGAAGCTTCCCTAGAGTGTTATTTGCTTCGGAGTAGTCGGGCTTAATCTCTACCGCTTTTTTCGCCGATACAATTGCTCGCTTGAGATCATGTTTTCTGAAGTAAGCCAATGCAAAAGAATGGTGCAGCTCGGGCAAAGCGGGTTCTACGGACTCAGCCTCAGTGAGAGCTTGAAGCGCTCCTGTCGGATCACCTTCTAAAAGTGCTCCATTACCTACTTCAATCAACATTCTTGCTCGATCGGCACGACTGAGCTCATTTGCTTTTCTCTTTTCACTGGCACATCCCGAAATAAGACCTAGCCCAAAAATCAAGCAAGCCAAATAAATCCCACCCAAACGATCACCCATATTACTAAAATAAAAGGCAATTGCGCCCGTGTCAAACTTTGGAAAATAAACTTTGCCTTAACGCGTCAATAAACCGACACTTTCAACATGAGCTGTTTGAGGAAACAGATCAATCAACATCATTTTTTCAAACTTCCACCCTCTTTTGACCCAACGAGAAACATCTCGACACCAAGCATCGGCATCACACCCTACACAGACCAAACTCCGAACATTCAAGCCCTCCATAGCCTTGGCGATTACAGGAAAGTCAGTACCTAAGCCGACCCTGGGAGGATCCAGAATTGCTGCAGCTACGCCACTTCTTTTTCCAGCACCCTTCAAAAGCCAAGCTACAACTGAGGAACGATGAAAGTGAAAGTGTTCTGGAATTTCTGGCGATTTTTGAAGGGGTACACTCAAATCAACACAATGAATTTCTCCCATTTTCCCAGTCAATGGGAGACTCAAATTGCCGCCACCCCCAAAGAGGTCATAAAGGACTGAAGAGGCTGGGACTTGCGATGCGACCCAAGTCCTCAGTTGATCATTCTGCTCGTCGTGCACCTGCCGAAAACCGTGGGCAGAATGCCCTGAGTTCCATGCTCGGCTCACTTTCCCCTCAGGAGAGAGTTCGAGCTCGACTTTATAAGGTTCTGAAAATTTTTGCCCTTCAGTGCGGACATCGTCCCACACTCGATTGATTTCGGGCCTTGCCAGATCACAGCGACTCACCGGCACAAGCTGATTGGAGCCGGCCTGATAAAAACCCATTTCATTTTGAAGTCCGCGGGCTTGAACCCGATTCCTGTATTCCCAAATCCGGACGGCAGGAATGAGATCGATCTGATCAGGAGCCTTAACGCCCACCCTTTTCAACGCCTGCAACACTCCTTGAGACTTGGTTTGCCATTGATAATCATAAGGGAGGTGTTGCCACTGGCACCCTCCGCACCGACCGAATGCAGGGCAACGTGGAGTTTGCCTCAGTGGCGAAGGCTCCAAAACTTCCACTAAAATGGCCTCAGCGTACCGCTTGCTCTCCTTAACAATCTGAACTCGGACTAAATCCCCCGGAGCAGTATAAGGCACAAAGAGCACGCGGCCCTCAAAGCCTGGGGTAGTATCCCGTGAAACGCCAGTGCCGGCCCGAGCGAGGTCGTGAATTTTTACAATCGTCGTGGTTTCCATTTCAAAGTCCTTAATACCGGTTGCCCTGGGCGTCGAGTATCTGTTAGTTTCCGACGCAAACTATGTCTAAAAATATTCGCAATTTTTGCATTATCGCACACATCGACCACGGAAAATCAACCCTAGCCGACCGTCTTCTGGAAAAAACTGGAACCGTGACCAGTCGAGAAATGGAAGCTCAGTACCTGGACAACCTCGACATCGAAAGAGAACGGGGAATTACCATTAAAGCGCAAAGTGCGCGACTGAACTACCTAGCAAAAAATGGCGAACGCTACGTTCTTAACCTAATCGATACTCCCGGTCACGTCGATTTTACCTACGAAGTCTCGCGATCTTTGGCTGCTTGCGAAGGAGCTATTTTGGTCGTTGACGCCTCACAAGGGGTCGAAGCTCAGACCTTAGCCAATGTTTTCATGGCGCTAGAAAACAATCTTGAAGTTTTCCCAGCCGTCAACAAGATTGACCTCCCCTCAGCAGATCCTGAACGTGTCCTAGGTGAGGTCGATGAAATGATCGGCCTTGTAGACACCAGCCGAGCAGTGCTGTGTAGCGCAAAGTCAGGCATTGGGATTGAAGATATTTTAGAAGCGGTGGTTAAGTACTTCCCCTCCCCCAAAGACGCGGACGATGAACCACTGCGGGCCTTAATTTTCGACAGTTGGTACGACTCCTACCAAGGGGTGATCGCGCTCTGTCGCGTCTTTGAGGGTAAAATTACAAAAGGAACCAAAATTCGACTCCATCACGTTGGAAAAGAGTACGAGGTTCAGCGTGTAGGAACCTTCACTCCAAAATTTACAGACGTCAATTCGATCAGCAGCGGCGAAGTAGGAGCCATTGTGTGCGGAATCCGCGACGTTCGCGATATGCGAGTCGGAGACACCATCATGGATGCCGGCAACCTCGCAAGCGAAGCCCTAGGCGGATTTAAAGAGGTAAAACCTATGGTTTTCTGCGGCGTTTACCCGATTGATGCCGACGATTACAATGACCTGAAAGAAGCACTCGAAAAACTAAAGCTCAATGACTCCGCCATCTCCTGGGAGCCTGAGACCTCGAGTGCACTCGGTTTTGGTTTCCGATGCGGTTTTCTTGGTTTACTCCATATGGACGTCGTCCAAGAGCGACTTGAGCGAGAATACAACCTAAATCTCATCACGACTGCGCCTTCGGTCATTTACCGTGTGACTCAAACCAACGGACAGATCGAAATGATCGACAACCCGTCGAAACTTCCGGATCAAACTCGGATTCAAACCATCGAAGAGCCCTACATTCGACTGACCATCCATATGCCGGCTGAATATGTAGGAGCGGTCATGGCTCTCTGCAATGAACGACGAGGTATGCAGGAAAAGCTGGACTATGCCACCAAGGATCGGGTTGCACTCGTCTACCAAATGCCGTTGAATGAAATGGTTTTCGACTTTTATGATCGCCTCAAGAGTGCAACTAAAGGTTACGCCTCGATGGACTATGAACTCACCGAGTATAGACCCGCTGATCTCGTTAAACTCGATATTCTCATCAATGGTGATGCAGTCGATGCGCTGTCATTAATTATTCACCGTGACAAAGCTGCCTTTCGTGGGCGTGAACTTGCCAAAAAGATGAAGGAACTCATCGATCGCCAGATGTTTGAGGTTGCCATTCAAGCAGCTATCGGCTCTAAAATAGTAGCTCGTGAAAGCATTTCCGCTCTGCGCAAAAATGTAACCGCCAAGTGCTACGGTGGCGACATCTCTAGAAAGAGAAAACTCCTGGAGAAGCAAAAAGAGGGGAAAAAGCGAATGAAACAAATTGGAAGTGTCGAAATCCCTCAAGAAGCCTTCTTGGCGGTGCTCAAGGTAGACTAGCAGAGGAGAACCGAGTTGAGAAAAAAGCAATCTCAATCGATTTGGGGCTTTATTGTCATCCTTGGCTTAGCTGCAGGGATCTCAGTCTCCATTCGACGCTGGGTGATCGAACCCTATCAGATCCCCAATTCAGCAATGAAGCCTACCCTCCTACCAGGCGACACCATCTTTGTTTGGAAATGGCCTTTTCGTACTCAACAGCCTCAAGCTCTGTTGCACCGTGGCGACGTCATCGTTTTTTCAACTGAACCGAAACTAGAAGAGGTCAAAAAAACCTACTGGATTCGAAGAATTGTAGGTTTACCCGGAGATCATGTAGTCATGAGAAATGGGCAAATCATTCTGAATCAGACTCTTTTAGCCTCGAAGGACTCCCACGAAGTCAAAAGTCTAGACCCATCTCGAAGCTCAAAAACCCGAGAAGTCTGCACCTCAGAGAGCTTTCCTGGGAGCACTAAAGACTTTGGCACCTGCTTAAGACCGTCTTCTCCTGGTGAGTTTTCAGAACAAAAAGTGCCTGAAGGAACTTACCTTGTAGTGAGCGACTGGCGATCCAAAACCGACTTAGATCATCCTCTGCTCTGGAGTTTGGTCCCACAGACTGCGATTGAAGGAAAGCCCTGGACTG
Organism: Bacteriovoracaceae bacterium; assembly: GCA_947463705.1. GTDB lineage: Bacteria > Bdellovibrionota > UBA1018 > UBA1018 > UBA1018 > CAINWE01. Next base: position 42,295 of record CANHSO010000002.1, on the reverse strand, counting down.
TTTGGCTCTCCATTGACTACTCGCAACGCACCGCTCTAATTCCATCAATTCGATGGCAACGACTTTTCCAAAAAATTGAATAAGTTTTTTAAAATTGGTACTGTGAGGGTACTGTGTATCAAAAATATCTCGAACCGATTATTGAAGACTTCACCACCGGCGAATATTATCGTGAGGTTTATAACGCTAAGCTTGAATACTTTGATAAAGCTGGCATCGTCTATGAAGATGACGCAGAGTTTGAGCAACGGATGTGCATTTTCATGGACTGGTACATCTTTGACCGAGACCTGCCCGGCGTAGATCTCCCACCTATAAAATATTATTTTAGAAAAAATAAGGACCGATTTACGAGCGAAGAGCTCAATATTTATCGTGACTTTTGCTCAACTGTTCACTCGGTTTTTCGACTCAAACGATTCACACTCACCGGACATGGACTCGTCGTAGTCGATCTTTTCTCAAACAAAGCCCACACGGTCACGGACGCCGAGATCAATCGAGGTTTTGCGCGCGGAGACATTTTTGAGGCCAGAATTATCCCATTCAAGGGTGGGTATGAATTTTCTCGAGGCTTTTGCTTTCACCCAGCTGAGGTCGAGTCTTTTATTTCAGGAGAAGTAAAAAAAGTCCGTTTTCAAGACAAGAGCCGACAAACTAAGCTCATTCTCCAACTCTCCGCAATGAAACTCAAACACCTGAGATTTCCTCATATTGATATTCGGCATATTTATCGATTTGAATCACGCCTCTGAGATTTCTAATTGATGCAAATCGCTACATTGATTCAAATTTGGGCAGATTTTACCGGTCAGCGATTCAGTTAGTGATGAAAGATTAAGGAATTGTGAATTTGGGATTAAAAAAATCTTGCGCGAATTGAAATAACTCTTCTAAATAGAATAGGACTAGATCTTATATTGAATCTAGGAATGAATTAAAACTAACTGCTAGGAGCACTTATGAAAAAGCTTGCTATGACCCTTGTTGCATTGATCGCATTGTCCTCTGTTGCTTTCGCTAACGAAGGAGCAGCACCTGCTGCTGCTGCACCTGCTGCTGCTGAAGCTGCTGCACCTGCTGCTGCTGAAGGCGCAGAACACGGCCATCATGCTAAGAAGCATGAAAAGAAAGCTGCTAAAGCAAAAAAAGGTCACGCAAATCACAAAGCTGCTGAAGGCGAAGCCCATGAAGGCGCAGCTCACGAAGCTCACGAAGGTCACGAAGCTAAGTAAGCCCATTGATTTGGCTTACGTCGATTCGTGTTTAAGCGAAAAGACATCACCCCCCAGCTCATTAATTTGAGCCTGGGGGTTTTTTTTATCCTCGTTTTAGGCTAGGCTTTTTTTTCGATGAATCCCCAAAAAATTTTAGCAATCAAGCTGAGGGCGTTGGGTGACACCGTGCTCACCACTGCACCTTTAATTGAGCTCCGCAAGGCGTTCCCCCAATCTGAGATTCATTTTTTAGTCAGCCGAGAGTGGGCATCTCTGTTAGACGGTTTCCCCGGGATTAAAAAGATTTGGCACTATGAGCGTAGGTCTAGCAAGCTAGCTCGCCCCAGGGCTCTCGCAACCCTGGCTCATGCGCTTCGAAAGGAACGATTTGATTGCGTCATTAATTTTCACGCAAGCCCCTCAAGCTCTCTTCTCGCCTATTCAACTGGGGCCCCTTGTCGCTCCATTCATTTTCACGGACACCACCATCGAGACCGCTTCTCAACTTTAACTATACCCGGCAAAGGAACCCTGAAGCCGATCCTGGAACGCGATATGGATACGCTCAGAGCGTTAGGAATCCATATTCCCGCAGGACGACTTCCCAGTATTCCACTGCAGGATCTCGAGGTCCGAGGAGCTGCAGAATCACTCCAACGCCTCGGATTAGAGCATCCCTTGCTCGCTCTCAGTCTAGGCGCAAGTCGAGAGACTAAAAGATGGTCCTTAGATCGTTTTGTTGATCTTGCCGTAGGGTGGACCCAAGAAGACCAGGGAGGAGTCATCGTCTTAACAGGACCGAATGAGGAGACGCTGCAAAAGGGATTTCTAACTCGACTGGATGAACAGCTCACCTCACTTTTTTCTGAGGTATCCGCACGCTCAAGGGCCAGAAGCCGAATCTGCGTTATTCACAACACCACCCTACGAACCCTGGCAGGCCTGCTCAGTCGCGCGGCCGTTTGGGCTGGAGCAGACTCCGGGCCTAAGCACTTAGCGGTAGCAGTAGGTACACCCACCGTCACACTCTTTGGACCCGAAGACCCATACGAGTGGCATCCCTATCCGGTAGATCGCCATCCCTACTTTTTTCGCGAAGAACTCAGCTGCCGGAGAGATGCAGACCCAGGAATGCCTCCCTGGTGCGCCCTCGCAGAATGTAAAACAGAGGAAAACCGGTGCATGCGCCTGATCGGAGTTGACTCGGTTTTAGCAGAGTGTAAAAAAGTAGCTCGAGTTAAACTCTCCAATTAGAGCGCTCTTGGCCAGCACTTGCTCTACGGTCAATTTAGGATCAAGAATGAAAATCTCAGGCTTCACTTTAGTTAGAAACGGAACTGCATTTGACTACCCCTATCTAGAGTCCTTGCGCTCTCTCCTACCCCTCGTCGATGAACTCATCATCAACGTAGGCAAGGGTGATGACAATACCCTTGAGCAAATCCAAAAGCTTGCGGAACAAGAGGGGCAAAATAAGGTTGTTATTTTCGAAAACGACTGGCAACTCGATCAGCCTGAGAAAAAACGAGGGGGTTTGATTTTATCTGAACAGACCAATGCTGCGCTTGCCCGGTGCACAGGCGACTGGTGCATCTATCTCCAAGCCGACGAGGTTTTGCATGAAGCAGACATCCCCATCATCCGAAAGGCTCTCGACCAGGTCCACTTTGATCCTCAAGTGGAAGGGCTCCTTTTTGATTACCATCACTTTTATGGTTCTTTTGATGTCGTTCAAGAATCTCGAAGTACCTATCGCCGTGAAGTTCGAGCAGTGCGCCGTAGCGCCCAGCCAAAAAGTGTTGGTGACGCACAAAGCTTTAGGAAGCAAAACGGTAGCAAGCTTGCGGTAGTCTTGAGTGGAGCACAGATTTTTCATTATGGATGGGTAAGAAAACCGGATGCAATGAAAGAGAAGACATTTTTCATGGATCAGCTTTACCACGGAAAACCGTCTTCAAAGAATGAGGCAAGCCGTACACCTCACACAGGTGACAACTATCGCTATAAGCGATTTTGGGGACTAAAGCCTTTTTTAAATTCACATCCCAGCGTCATGCGAGAACGAATCACCCAAAAAGGTTGGCATTGGGACTTAAAAAACTCTCCTTTTCAAATGAGCATTATTGATTCAAAAAAAATTATTCTCGATTCCTTCGAGCGAATCACCGGAATCAGATTATTTGAGTATCGGAGCTACCGCCTCATTCGAAAGTTTTTTTAGTCTGAAATAGACAACGCCTCCAATGGTTCCAAATGCGATATTCATGAGGGCCATGAGACTATAAGTATCTCCACCCCTCTCGGATCCAATCAAGTGAAACAAATACAAGAAAGCCAAATTTCCTGTTCCCACACCCGCCGGGGCAACTGGAACTGCCGTCACTAAAAGACCAAGCGGCACAACAAGATAAATTGACATTAGCGAAAAAGCTGAATCATCGACAGCCTGAACCAATTGAAAGCAACTAAATCCTACCAGCAAATGAATCAGAACCGAAATCCCTAGAACTTGAATCACAGTCCAACGATGACCATGATAGTGTCGAAGACTTTCGTAGATTTTTGTGAGAGCACTCAGTTTCGAAAACTTATTCTCCATCCACCGAAATAGCTTCAACATCGGATCATGACGCTCTCTTACCATGAATAAATAAGCATAAAATAAAACTACCGCTCCGGCAGACACACCCAAAAGCAAACCGATCCCAGCGAGGACAGGCGCATGCAGGAAATTTTCAATCCCCAAGAGCAGCGCACCGGCTGAAACCATAACAAGTGCAGATAACCCAGCAACACGATCAAAGAGAATACTCCCGAACGCCTTTGCTTTATTGGTATGGGCATCTTTACCGACGTAAACGGCCTTAACTAGATCCCCACTGACTGCCCCAGGGAGGGCAATATTAAAAAAATTACCCACTAAGGTCAGCTCCGCGACACGACCCCAACTCAAACGAATCGACTGAGCTCGAAGAAGATACTGCCAACGGATGATCCCCAGGCCCATTGCCACTGCACTAGCCAACACTGCAGGGAGGACCCGATCCCATTTCCTGAGCGCTTGAGCGGTCACTTCAACTGACAAGAACCCCTGTTTAAAAAGGAAATAAAGTAAAAGGACAACAAAAAGACCCTTGAAAAAAACTTTGAAGCTGGGGTGGACTTCTATTTTAAATTTGGGCTGCCTGGCCATAAATCTCTCCACTTAAAAAATTTTCGAAAATCCTATGTGCAACTTCTTCTCGATAAAGCAGCTTTCCCTGGTCTCGGTTCAACAGCAGGGGCGGCTCTTTGATTCGATAGCGTTCGGCCAAAATCTTCTCAGCGCTTTTCAATGGCTTCTCGGGATGAAACTGAATCCCATAAATGGGCAAGTTTCCTAACTGACAAGCCTGAATCGCGCAGTCTCTTGACCGAGCAAAAACTCTAAACTCAGGGGGAACATTACCCACTTCATCGTAGTGAGCTGCAAAACTATGAAAAACACGAGGAAGACCCTGAGTCAGTCGAGAGCTACCCTGAAGCTCGACCTCGACCCAACCAAACTCCGGCACTTGAGCCTTGCGAACTGTCTGGATGCCACCAAATGCCCGGACTAACATCTGATGCCCAAAGCAAACGCCCAAAAATGGGATTTGAGCATCTGCCGTCTGTCGTATCATTTGAAGTAAACGATCGATCCAAGAATCGCAATCGGCAGCCCCTGTTTTCGATCCCGAAACAATAACACGGTCAAAGGACCGCACATCGGAGGGAAGATCTCCTTGAGGCCCTCTCCTAACATACACGGTGGAGCCTTTTTGAATTTGAGCGAGACTCACCAGATCGGAAGCGCCCCAAGAGTCAGAATCAATGTTACAGTCAACGATGAGTATTTTCACGCCTGATTTCCGTTTCACTCAAGTAAGCATATTTCAGAAACATACTGTGAGCAGCATTTACCGAGATAATAAACCCAGGTAACCCGTCCAGGAAACCTCGCTTCAAAAGAAAAGTCTCAAAAAATTTTCCAATGGGCTTCAATATGAGTCTCAAAATACTCGGACGCTTCCCCTTGCGCCGGAGATCTTCCGAACCGAGTCGGGAAAACCGAAGATTCGTGAGGATCTGATCCTCAATACTTGAAAACGCGTCATGGAGGAGCGGAGCCTCAATTTTATGAAGGGTTCCCTGAACCTGAAGTTCCTCATGAACGTTCGGCTCAGTCCACCGCGCATGCCTTCGATGAGCCAAGCGAACTAAATAGTTAGGATACCATCCGCCGTACTGAATCCATCTACCGAGGTAAAAAGTTTTTCTAGGGATGAGATATCCCATCGCTTCAGGCTGATGCATGGCGGATTCGTTAAGAATCTTACGAATCTCCTGAGTGAGCTCTCCTGAAACTGTCTCATCGGCGTCTAGATTCAGCACCCAGTCATAAGCAGCCTGGTCTTGAGCAAAGTTTTTTTGTTGGCCATAACCTTCCCACGCATGAATGAGGACTTTAGCGCCCAATGCTTCCGCAATTTCTCGGGTCTTATCCGTACTACCGGAGTCAACTACAATGATTTCGCTTGCCCATTCGACACTTTTGATAGCCCGAGCTATTTTTTCTTCCTCGTTAAGTGTAATCATCGTAACTGTAATCGGAAGCTGAGTCATATTAGATGGAATCCATTTCCAGTTAAAATTATCATAAAAAATCAAAATGAAAGTATCACTTTTTGTAACTACGTATGAAATGCCTCGACACCTTGAACTGGTTTGCGCCGGCCTTTTGCGCCAGTCCAACCGCAACTTCGAGGTCCTCTTTTGCGACGACGGATCTGGAGAAGCAACGGATCAAGTGATTCAGAAATTTACTCGAGACTCGGGCATCCCAACTCAGCACTTATGGCAAGAGCATCAGGGATTTCGCAAATGTCGCATCCTGAATCGCGCCCTAGAAAAGGCGCAGGGCGAAATAGCCGTATTTCTTGACGGCGACTGCGTTCCCCATCAGCACTATGTTCGAGATCACATAGAACATCAAGAAAAGGGCTATTATCTCGCAGGACGACGAGTCGAGCTTGGACAAAGGCTGAGTGAAAATCTCACTCTCGAAATGGTCTCTCAAGGATTTTTCAATTCTCCCAAACCCCAATTCATTTGGAGCGTTCTGAGGGGGGACAGCGAGTACCTCAATCGATCAATTCGGGTTACATGGCATCCCTTGCGCAAACTCCTCAAGATGGATCGAATCGTCGACCTCAAGGGCTGCAATTATTCAGTACCGAGAAAAGCACTCGAAGAAATTAACGGCTTTGACGAAGCCTATGAGGGCTATGGGCGCGAAGACACCGACGTGGAGCTACGACTCCAAAACTTGGGTCTCAAGATTAAATCTCTTAAGGGCCTCGCTCTTCAATTTCACGTGTGGCACCCAAGAAGGGCGTTTACACCATCCAACGACGCACGCCTTGAAAAGGTCATCAAAAACGGGCGAATCCAATGTGAGAGAGGTCTCCGCAACTCAAGCGAGTAATGAGGTTCACTAGGTTGCTTGAATTAGCGTAGAGGAAGATTTCAAATTAGGATTTTGGCATAGTCTTCGCAAAATGCGCAGAAATGTTTCAACTTCGAGAGTTTCAAAAAGAGACCCTAGCGGCGCTGCAAGGCTCGCACAGCTCTCCTCGACATGTGATCTGTGTCGCTCCGACGGGATCTGGGAAGAGCCTTGTTTATGAGCGCTTGGCAGCCGAAAATGGCCAAAAAACATTACTCATTACTCCGCTAGTGGCTCTGGCACGCCAGCAACACGAACGATTTAAGACATTAGGTATACCGACTTTTCTAGGTTCGGGTGGAGTAAGATCGCGCCCACCCATTGGACAGTCCGGGGCATGGATCATCAGTCCGGAAATGCTCGACTATCCAGCTACTCAGTACCACTTGGCACAATGGAAGGCGAATTTCCTCGTAGTGGATGAATGCCATTGCCTCTGGGAATGGGGCAAAGATTTTAGGCCCTCATTTCAGAAAATTCCGAATCTGCTCAAATTGCCCACGTTGAAAAAGAGCCTTTGGCTGACTGCAACCCTCCCGACGGAGAGTAGAACTCAGATCCACACCTTTTTTCCCACTCCACCGGTCGAGATTGGTGAGTTCGATCTTCCATCTCATGTTCAGCTCGAAATTCGCCGTTCTCCTCTCTCTCAGCGCCTTAACGACTTGCTCAATTGGCTCCAATTCAGAACTGGATCTGGAATTATTTTTTCGCCCACGCGGAGCGGTACTCTGCAATTGGCCCACCAAGTTGCCACAATAGGTAAGACCACTGCTGTTTATCACGCAGGTCTTACCAAAGATGAACGACAAGACATTGAACGCAGGGTTCAAGAAAACAGAGTCCAGATTGTTGTGGCAACATCTGCCTTTGGAATGGGAATGAACTATCCGCACCTCAATTATGCTGTCGTGTGGCAGTCTCCATCCTCTCTCTTATCGTTAGTCCAAACGATTGGACGCACGGGTCGAAGTTCTCATTTTAAAAGCAATGCATTAGTCTATTGGGATTATGACGATTTTAAGTTATTCGAGTGGGCTATCCGTGATTCTAAAAAACGAAGAACGGACCTTAAAAATCTCGTGTCTTTTCTAGCATCCGAAGAATGCCGCAGGATCTCTCTTCGTAGGTATTTTGACGCAAAAGCCAAAAATACCCTGCGCTGTGGTGTCTGTGACTCTTGTGCCAAAATTGCCCATTGGCCGCTGGCTTAAAAACTGCTAATCTCAACGACAAGGTAATAAATATCTTTTCTAAATTTATTTTACTTTTTTATTATCGAAACCCGGGCTTAATCAAGAATGGATCTCTTGAGTAAGCCATTGAAGCAGTACCAGCCAAATCGTTACGCCACTCATGGAGGAGCTCTATGCGTAAACCCCAGATATCAGTACTGGCTTTTTTAGCAGTTTTTTGTGTGAGCCTTGGATCAGGATTTACCTTTGCAAAAGACACTGAGGAACCTGCATCTCCCAAGGCAGAGTGGACTTTTTTAGTCTATCTGAATGGAAACAACAATCTAGACTCCTTCGGCACCATGAACCTAAAACAAATGGAACAAATCGGATCTACTCCAGAAGTTAACGTCGTCGTGCAATGGGCTAGTTTAAAAAACAGAAAAACGCAGCGTCTCCTCATCGAGAAGGACACGGCGAACACCAGCGTAAGTTCTCCAATCGTTCAGGATCTCGGGCAAATTGACATGGGCAGTGCCAAGACCCTCCTAGACTTCATACAATGGGGAATCAAAAGATATCCTGCAAAACATTATGTCGTAGATGTTTGGGATCACGGCAGCGGCTGGCATGCAACCAGAAACAAGGCAACCCTCACTAATCCAAAATATCACACCACAGATATTAGCTGGGATGACAATACTGGACATTCCATTAGTACTCGCCAATTGGCGGACGTGCTTCGAACTGTTTCCAAGCAAATCGGTCGCAAAATTGACCTTTATGGCAGTGATGCTTGCCTGATGGGAATGACTGAGATTGCAAATGAAATGGTGGACTCAGTAGAAACGTACGTCGGATCTGAAGAGGTCGAAGCTGCGGCGGGCTGGCCTTACCACAAAATTTTGGGAGCATTAGTACAGCATCCTCAAATGAACTCCAAGGATTTGGGAAAGATCATCTCTGATGAGTTTGTTTCCTTTTACATGGCTCCAGAAAATCAAGACCAAGGTAGCGCAACTTTCTCAGCGTTTGACCTCAGCAAAATGAATGCCCTAGATGAGGCAATCCTGCAACTTGGGGTAGATTTGCTCACGATTAAGTCAGCAGATCGACGTAAAATTATTACTGCAGTAAGCGCTGCGCAACGATTTACTTTCGACGACTACGCGGATCTGACCGATGTTTTAGCTCAACTTGAATCCATGAAGGACCCATTAGTTCGCACTGAAACAATCACCACTCTCAAACGAGCTTTAGGCGAATTCATCATCACGTACGGCTCAACTCCTGCACTTCCCAAGGCCTATGGGGCCTCGATTTGGTTCCCAACGAGTTCATTCACTTACAATCAGTATGCGTCTCAGTATCAGGAGCTCAAATTTGAGTCCCAAACCAATTGGAACGAAGTCCTTAAACATCTTTTGAATTAATCTGATCAATCTAGGTACGGAAAAAGCCTCATTGGGGGCTTTTTCCACTTTTTCAAATTCTGCATGCGAAGGTAGTGAGTTTTGTTCTGCTTTAATTCGCTAAAGTTGGTCGGGACGGCGGGATTCGAACCCACGACCTCTTGCACCCCAAGCAAGCGCGCTAGCCAGGCTGCGCTACGCCCCGACCTAATTAACCTTAGAGTTGATTTCGCTTGAGCAAAACAAACACTAAGGCCGTGGCGATGTTCTAACAAAGAAGCAAAAAAGGGGCAATTCTAAATTGCGGATGTCAGCGATGACACGCAATCCTCACAGCTCATCAAAAATAAACCTATCTAGAAGCTCGCGACAACGCGACTCACAAAGGCTGCTTGGAACCGAGAAATACGGGTTTGATCTTGACCCGACTGAGAAGACTCGTCAAGAATTTCAAAATGATCTGGATTTCTAAAAATCTCTGTTAAGAGACTCCGGTGCAAATCGTGCCCTGCGCGATGGAGACGAAAAAAACCCTGAATTGCGATCCCTGCTAATTTAAAATCCCCTAAGGCGTCCAAAACTTTATGTCTAGCAAACTCATTCTCAAAACGAAGGCCTCCGGGATTTACCACTGAAGACTCGTCAAGAACGACTGCATTATCTAGGCTACCACCTCGGGCTAACCCTGCTTTCTTCATCATCTCTACATCTTTTAAAAATCCAAAAGTCCGAGCCGGAGCCAAATCATCAAAAGGGGTCTTACCTTCTTGATAATGAAACTCTTGATAACCAATCATTGGATGATCCCACTCAACTGAGCCGTGAATTTCCAGGCAAGAGGAAGGCTCTGCAATCACCCATTTCTCTCCCATCTTCAGCTCAACTTTACGACGAAGAGCCAACACGGCTCGACTCTGATTCTGAGTTTGGATCCCCGCCTGTTGAATTGCGCGATAGAAAACGACGGCGCTACCGTCCATGATGGGAATCTCAGCACCATCCACTTCGACTCTCACATTATCGATTTGCGTACCTTGCAGAGCCGCAAGTAAATGCTCCACCGTACTCACGGTCACTTGGCGAAGACCAAGGGTCGTGGCAAGTTGAGTGCTCACAACGAACTTATGGTGAGCTGGAATTTCGGGAGATCCCGGCAAATCAGACCGAACAAAAACAATCCCAGAATTGGGAGCGGCTGGCAATAGCCTGAGCCGAATCGGACTCCCAGAATGAAGCCCAATTCCCTCGAGATCCACCTGTTTTTTTAACGTCCTTTGTAAGCTCATGACTCTCCTAGTTTTCTAACACTCTGAAGCAAAGCCCGTGCCCAAAAACACACCTAGTCGACTTTTTTTACATTTCAAAAGGATGATTCCCAAATCCCCTGTAATTCTAGAGAGTCAGGCATGTTCAATTTTGGAATTTGAGCCAAACTAAACTTCACACACCCCCATTTGCTCAAAACAGAAGTCTCTGAGTGTGTCACCCTGTACACGTTTTTTCAGAAAGTGTGGCAATAAAGCTACACTGAGTCCGGGACAATCTCGCCCAAATGCTCGTAGGCAAGTCGCGTCGCAACCCGTCCTCGTGGAGTTCTTTGCAGAAACCCCTCCTGAATCAAGTAGGGTTCGTAGACGTCTTCCAGTGTATCTCTCTCCTCTCCCAAGGCTGACGAGAGAGTTTCAATCCCAGTCGGTCCACCATCAAACTTTTGAATTAATGCACTGAGGAATTTACGATCCATCGGATCAAGTCCGCGGTCATCCACCTCGAAAAGCTTAAGGGCCGCTTGCGCGGTGGCGCGGTCCACCTTTGCCTGACCTTGAATGTTAGAACCTCGGACTTGAGCATAGTCGCGAACTCGCTTGAGGAGTCGGTTTGCAATCCGAGGGGTACCCCGCGATCGCTTTGCGATTTCATTCGCACCACTAGGATCGATCTCGACCTGAAGCAACTGAGCAGAACGATCCACAATTTTCTGCAGCTCTTCGACAGGATAAAAATCTAGTCTAAGCTGAACCCCAAATCGGTCCCGAAGCGGGCTTGAAAGTAATCCCGTACGAGTCGTGGCGCCCACAAGCGTGAATTTAGGCAGATCAATTCTCAGTGTTCGAGCAGCCGGCCCCTGCCCGATGATCAGATCAAGCTTGTAATCCTCCATCGCACCATAAAGAACTTCTTCGATGGTCTTTTGGAGGCGGTGAATCTCATCGATAAATAAGACATCATTGGGTTGGAGGTTAGTCAAAATGGCAGCCAAATCTCCCTTCTTCTCCACATTAGGTCCGGTTACCGTATGAATCTGCGCCCCCATTTCGTGGGCGATAATATTCGCAAGAGTGGTCTTACCCAATCCGGGAGGACCTGCCAAAAGCACATGATCGAGGGAGTCTCCCCTTTTTCGTGCTGCCTCCATAAAGAGAGACAAATTCTCTTTTACCTTTTTCTGTCCAATATACTCACCCAAGAATGAGGGACGTAAAGTTTGCTCAGGGTTTTGGTCCGTGTGAGTTTCGCTTTCGTTCCAATCCATTGGGCTGACGAGTCGCTGATCTTCCGTTGATTCTGACATTTGGAACTCCCTCTCTTGATTACGCTAATTGCCGTAGCGCCGAGCGAACGAGATCCTCAACAGCGCGAGGAGGCGTATCTAAGGACTTTAAAATTCGATGAAGGAGCTGATGAATATCTTGATCACGATACCCCAATCCGATCAGAGCTAACTTTGCATCCTGAAAGACCTGGGAGCTACCCTTCTCCAGTTCTGAGTCTGAACCAAATCCAGGTGCAGGTTTCACTCGCGCCGAAGGAGATCCCCCTTCCGCAAGGCGCTGTCCCCAGCCCAGATCAACTTTTTTCCGAACGGCGTCCTTCAACTCAACCACGACTCGCTCGGCAGTTTTCTTCCCAATTCCAGGAATTTTTGTCAAAAATGCTTGATCCGCCTGCACAATCGCTTCAATTAAAATGGACGGTTCAACACTTGAAAGGATTCCTAATGCGCTCTTAGGACCAACACCGTTCACCGATAGTAAAATTAAAAATAATTCCTTCTCAAATTGGGTTGAAAATCCGTAGAGATCAAACGCCTCTTCACGAACATGAGTGTAAATGAAAAGCTCTGACTTTTTCTGAGAAAGGTGCGCTGCATAAGTCGCACGCTGAGGAATCGACACGAGATAACCAACACAGCCGAATGTGCTCCGATCACCAACACCGATCAGAGCTCGACCATCCGCCTGCTCAATAGTCTCCCCACAAAGATAGCCGATCATAATTTTACGTCCTTTTTACCTTGGGAATTTAAACCGAATTCAACCCTCAGCTCCGGCGGCAGTCTTACCATTTGAGCATGACAAATAGCCAGGGCCAAGGCGTCTGAGGCGTCTGCAGTTTCAAAAGTCCGCTTGCCGATGATCAGCTGGACCATCTTTGCAACCTGCTCTTTATCTGCTTGTCCGTGCCCGACGATGGCTCGCTTGACTGCAGTGGGAGCGTATTCCTCGATAGTCAAACCGTGAATCTTACCAGTCAGAATAGCGGCGCCGCGCGCCTGCCCTAGCTTGAGCGCTGAAAGTGCGTTCTTTGCAAAAAAAACTTCCTCAATCACCATAATCTGAGGTTTAAGCTTTAAAATCACTTCGCTAAGCTGTTGATGAATGACTAAAAGGCGATCGGCAATTCGATCAGAGGAGCCCTCCAAGGACTGAAGAATCCTGAGAGTACCATGGGCAACGTGCCTGACTTGGTTGCCGACTCGATCGACACAACCAAACCCCATGAGACGAGAACCTGGGTCAATACCCAACACTCTCATCGAAGCTAGACCAACGCTTTTTGATAAATCCGATAGGTTTTGTAGCGCTCACCAGCCATTTGCTCGAGTGCCTTATTCATTGGCCCATTGTCTTCAAGGATCCACGAGGCTTCACCAAAGAGGTACCCCCCTTCTTTTGCTCTCCGATGAGATTCAACGTAGAAAAGAGCACCTAATCCGAGTTCGCGGTACTGACGCTTAATCCCTAGGGTGACCACTCGGCATCGAGTGATGGTTTTCTTTCGACCCAGGCCCTTTAAGTTCCAAAGAAGTTTAAAAAGACCAGTTGGAAACAGTTTCCCGTCTTTGACCTTCTTGAATGCTTGATTTGCATCAGGAAGAGTCAAAGAAAATCCAGCAGGCTCTCCGTTGACTTCAGCCACCAAACAGAGATTGGGATCGATAATGAGCTTCATGTCTTTAGCCAGGTGCTTAAACTCTTCGGGCGCCATGGGGATAAAACCCCAATTTTTTTCCCATGCGTCGTTGTAAATCTTTAGAACCTGATCAACTTCTTGATCAAACTCTTTCATTTTGAGCGAGCGGAACGTAATGGACTGCCGCTTTTTGATTCGCTCAGCATGTTTGACAAAGCGTTCAGACATGGGAGCTGCGGTAGGCAGATTATATGCGTAGAGATCTTTTGCTTTTGTCATCCCCGCAGCGGTCAAGAGATCAGCATAGTAGGGAGGATTGTAGGTTGTCATCACGGTGGGGGGATCTTGGAAGCCATCCACTAGTAATCCGCACTCGTAATTGGTACTCGGATTAAACGGCCCAGTCAGATGGGTCATCTGTTTGGATTTTGCCCATTGAGACACTTCTTCAAAGAGTAAATTGATGACCTGCTGATCGTTAGTGGTCTCCAAAAAGCCAAAAAACGCCGTCTTTTCATCGTGAAAACGATTATGATCGTGATCCACCACGCCAATCATACGCCCAACACAATTTCCGTCTTTGAGGCAGAGAAGAACAATCATTTCAGCGTGCTTAAAGAACGGATTCTTATTTGCGTCGAGAAGGTCTCGGATTGCAATTTTGAGGGGAGGCACCCAGCTTGCATCGTTCCTGTATATCTTCCAAGGTAGGTCGATAAACGTTTTCCAGTCTGCTTGAGTCTTCACCTGTTGAATTTGATACACAGATGCCTCCCTTGATCGGATCAATTTTTTATAACAAGAAAATGAGAAGGATTAGACTACCCCAAAATGGTGCTTTGCAAGTGCAGCAAGTTCAGCCTGCCTGCCTTCTTGGCCAATAATCCCAAATTCCTTACCGAGAGTTTCTAGCACTTCGAGTACGTAGTCAAGATCCTCGTCCGTATGCGAAGCCATGTAGCTCGTTCGAATTAAGGCGCATCCTTCTGGCACGGCTGGACGAACCACTGGAGTTGCGAAAACACCATGCTCATAAAGCTTCTGAGCAAAAGCAAACGCACTCATGTCATCACCCACCAGAAGAGGGATGATTGGGGTCTGGCTATTCAGAGTATTAAAACCCAACCGACTGAGTTCACGGCTCATCTTTTTGGCGTTTTTCCAAAGATTGGCCAGATGCTGCGGTTCTTCCTTAACAATCCGAAGGCATTCAAGGACGGTAGCTGCTGCCGCAGGAGGCATCGCAGCACTAAAAATAAATGGGCGGCATTTATGTTTAATGTAATGAATTACATCTTCTGGGCCGGCCACATAACCACCGATCGAAGCAAATGACTTCGAAAAGGTCCCAATGACCAGATCAGCTGAATTGACATCGTTAAAATAGTGCGCGGTCCCCTCACCACGAGGCCCCAAGACGCCGATCGCGTGAGCATCATCGATGTAGAGTCGGCAATTGTATTTTTTGGCAAGTGCAGCAGCTTTTGTAAAATTAAAAATATCTCCTGACATGGAGAAAACGCCGTCAGCAACGATCAAAGCGCCCTGATACTTGTCCCGAGTCGACTCAAGGACACGCTCTAGATCTGCCATATTGTTGTGCTTAAACTTAATGGTGTCACCTAGACTGACCAAAGTTCCTTCGATAATCGAGGCGTGGTTTTCACGATCGCTATAAATCACGTCGTTTCGGCCTACCAAGGTAGAAAGTGCCCCCTGGTTGGACAAAAAACCGGTGCTAAAAACAAGACAGGCTTCTTTGCCCAAAAACTGGGCTAATTCTTTTTCTAATTGCTCGTGGAGGACCAAGTTTCCGTTCAAAAATCGTGAACCGGTACATCCTGTTCCAAACTGGTCAATCGCAGCTTTGGCAGCAGCTTGCACTTTAGGATGATGAGTCAGGCCCAAATAATTATTGGAGCCAATCATAACTCGCTTTTTACCATGAGTTACAACCGTTGACCCTGCAGTGGACTCGATGGCACGGAAATAGGGGTAGATCCCTGCCGCTTGGACTCTCTTAGCATCCTGAAACTCACCGCATTTTTCAAAAATATCTAGCATAGCGATCATTTATCCTTTTGGGATGATTCCCCCGTTGCACGATCTTAATTAAACA
This sequence comes from Bacteriovoracaceae bacterium, assembly GCA_947463705.1. Lineage (GTDB taxonomy): Bacteria > Bdellovibrionota > UBA1018 > UBA1018 > UBA1018 > CAINWE01. The sequence continues at coordinate 26,651 of CANHSO010000002.1, read as the reverse complement.
GAACCATACTGTTAACATCAGATAATAATGAGGTCAACATTTTGTCTAAGTAACTGATATATTTAGTTTATTTTAATCATCTATCCAGAGCCAACAGATTTCTCTCAAGTTTTTTGGAAAAAAACCGAAAAGAGATTAAGAGGCGATCTCATCTTAATTCCCGGCGTGGCGCAGAGGGGAAGAGACCGCTTCTAGCATCGGCAGGAAGGGGCTCTCGGGTGTTACCCAGAGTTAGCCAGGTCTTAAAAAAATTTCTGTCCCCAATCGCGGAAATTGCGCAAAGCGCAAAGGTTCAGTCTGGGGTCGTTCGTGAACAACTCTTAAGTCAAGAGAAGCGCGACGATCAACAGAATCACGACTCAGGGAACGAACCGGAGCTCGCACAGGGGCAGGAGGAAAATGCCTCAGAGTCAACCTTACCCCCCTCCCGCGAAAAGCCTAGGCTTTCACTCGTTGAAAACACACCTCCCCCGCCCCCCACTCTCGAGGATATGCCGGCGATCCTACAGCTTTTTGCCCGCTTGAAAGAACAACGAGAGCTCATGTTCAAGTGGGCTGGAATCAAGTCGTACAAAAGATCTGCCCGAGAACAGAGCAAGTCAGCTCATTTTGCAAAAGGAACGATCTTGGACGAAAAAATCAGTTAGCCGAAGCTTCCTCTGAGAGGCTCCCCGCCTAAAATGTGCAAATGAAGATGAAAAACTGTCTGTCCGCCCAATGACCCAGTATTGATCACCGAACGAAAACCTCCCGGCAGAAGTCCCTGCTGGCGAGCAATCTTAGCTGCCACATCAAAGAGCTGCCCCAGGAGAGCAGCCTTGTTTTCACCACGCTCCGGAAAGACCTCCTCAAGCGAGGCAATCGGGGCTTTTGGAATGACCAAAAGATGGACCTTCGCCTGAGGGTGAATGTCCCGAATACAAATAAAACCTTCATCCTCATAAATTCGGGTTGATGGGATCACCCCATCAATCACTTTGCAGAAAATACAATCCTTTGGATGCATTCGATTCACTTAACTCCGTTCAGTAGAAGGAACACGTTCAATCACGGCGCCCAGCTTCTGCAACTTACTCTCCATGTTTTCGTAGCCCCGATCGAGATGGTAAACTCGACTCACCCATGTTTCTCCCTGAGCGCAGAGTCCACCCAATACCAAACTCGCACTGGCACGCAAATCAGTGGCCATCAGGGGCGCTCCTTTTAAAGTTTTTTGCCCGTGCACCATAGCACTATGCCCTCGAATCGTAATATCCGCTCCAAGACGAACCAATTCAGACACATGCATAAAGCGATTTTCAAAAATTGTTTCGGTAATCAGCGAAGCCCCCTCGGCCATGGCCATCACCGTCATAAACTGAGCTTGCATATCTGTTGGAAACCCAGGGAACGGTAGAGTGGTAATATTGGTTGCCTTGGGACGCCCATTGGATCGTAATCCAACTGAGTGTGCTTCGCGAATGATCGTAGCTCCCGCTTCTTCAAATTTTCCCAAGACGGCTTCAATCGTCTCAGGATCAACGCCATCAACTCGGACATTTCCACCGGTCAAAAACCCAGCCGCCAGGTAGGTAGAAGCCTCGATTCGATCTCCGACGATTTGGTAGTTACACCCATGTAAAGACTTCTTACCTTGAATGGTGATCAGCTCAGTTCCCTCGCCCTCGATTTGCGCGCCCATGGAGCGCAGCATTCGAGCGAGATCGACAATCTCAGGCTCCTTAGCGCAGTTCTCGAGCAAGGTTTCCCCTTCGGCCAGAACAGCTGCCATCATCAAATTTTCTGTCGCAGTCACGCTAGGAAACTCAAACGCTACGCGATTTCCACGGAGCTTCTGAGCAGAAGCGATCACGTAGCCACCCTCCAATTCGATTTTTGCACCCAGGCGCTCAAGCCCTAAAAGGTGATAGTTGATGGGTCTAGCCCCGATCGCACACCCTCCCGGCAAGCTGACTTTTGCTTTTCCGTACCGAGCCAGTAAAGGTCCCAAAACCAAGACTGACGCTCGCATGGTTCTGACTAGGTCATAGGGAGCTTCAAAGCACTTGACTTCCGGCGCGCGAAGCTTGAGCGTGTGGGCTGAAAAATCTGAAGTAGTCTCGGTTCCGAGGTGATTCAAAACCTTGATGGTGGTCCGAATATCCTGCAAATCAGGAACACGACCTAAAATACATTCTTGATCGGTCAGCAAAGTCGCCATCAGAATGGGGAGTGCCGCATTTTTTGCTCCACTCACCTCAACATTGCCGTTCAGAATTTTTCCACCTTGAATTCTAATTTTATCCATATGTTTTTTACTCCAACCTTGAGCCTTTCGTGTCGCACCTGTCGATGAGTTCACCGCTTTGCGATGATGACTCGCTCTCTCTGATTCAGATCCGAAACTAGCTCCGTACTCCAGCCGCTTTTTTCGAATAACTCCACTATAGACAAAGCACGCTCGTGGGGCAACTCCACAAAAACAACTCCGTGAGGTTTCAGGAATCGATCTGCCTCAGTAGCAATTTTTCTGTAAAAAAAGAGCGAATCCCCCTCGGGCGCAAAGAGCGCCTGGTGAGGCTCAAAAGTCTCTACATCGAGGTCCACTTCGTCAGGGGACCGCGTGAGGTAGGGCGGATTCGACACTAAAAAATCAGCTTGAATCTCGGGAAATGGCTCCATCACGTGCGCCGCATTTTCAACGGCAAGAATTTCAAGACGCCCCATTCCCGCCGCATGAGCGCCCAGTAAGGATTGAGCATTCTTTATGGCAAGTAAGATCGCTTCTGAACTCAGCTCGGATGCCATCACCCGAAGTTCTTGCCAATGACTTAAAAGCTCAATTGAAATTGCTCCTGACCCCAACCCTACTTCGATACCAAGGGAGGGTTTTTCTCCTCTGCCGTCAAACCAACGGATCACAGCATCCACCAAAACCTCGGTCTCAGGGCGAGGAATGAGAACGCCAGGCCCGACTGCGTACTCATGCTCAAAGAAAGCTTGATAACCCACCAAGTACTGAAGGGGCTGACCCGCAGCTCTCAATTGAGACCAATTCAAAAGGTGCTCCAACGCGGCTGGCGGAAAAAAGTCCTGGCCGCGAAGCAGAAGATCAAAACGACTGAGTTGAATCTCAGTAGCCTTCCGAAAAGCCGCACAGACGAGCTGCTCAGCTTCGGCCTCACAGCTTCCGCGCTCTCTCAGTAGAGGACTTGATCGCAAAATTTCCTGACAAAACGAAAGCGCACTTGCAAAGGTCTTCGGAGGCAAAAACCGATTCGACACGCTTATCCGCCCATTCCTTGCGCCTTCAGCGCCTCCATTTGATAATGAGCCATCAATCCGTCGATAATTTCATCGACCTTACCTTCCATGACATCAGAAAGCTGATAGAGAGTCAGACCAATGCGATGGTCAGTGAGTCGGCCCTGGGGAAAGTTATAGGTCCTAATTCGTTCACTGCGATCGCCAGTGCCCACCATGCTTCTCCGCGCATCAGAATGCGATTTGGCAGCTCTTTCCACCTCAATATCGAGAAGGCGAGACCGTAAAATTTTCATCGCTTTATCTTTATTTTTGAGCTGAGACCGCTCATCCTGACAGACCACGACCAGACCCGAGGGAAGATGCGTGATTCGTACCGCGGAGTCAGTCGTGTTCACTCCTTGCCCACCCGCTCCACCCGAACGAAACACATCGATCCGCAAATCGACTGGATTAATCGAAACATCGACTTCTTCGGCTTCAGGTAACACGGCAACCGTGACTGTCGAAGTATGAATTCGCCCCTGAGCTTCAGTTTGCGGGACCCGCTGAACGCGGTGAACGCCTGCCTCCCACTTGAGCCGACTAAAAACCCGCTGACCTTGAATTTCTACAATGATTTCTTTGAACCCGCCAATCCCAGTGGGGTTAGCCGAAAGCAAATCCACTCTCCAGCCCTGCCGCTCAGCGAAGCGCTGATAGAGCCTAAAAAGCTCGCTCACGAAAAGCGCGGCTTCGTCGCCACCCGCTCCGGCGCGGATTTCGAATACAACGTTCTTTTCGTCATTAGGGTCTGTCGGAAGGAGTAAAATCTGGAGCGACTTTTTCGAAGCCTCCAGTTCAATCTCAAGCCGCTTTAACTCATCCCTAGCCATATCGGCAATTTCAGCGTCCTTCTCCTCCAAAAGCTCTTCATTGGAGGAACGCTCTTGTTTGAGTTTTTTATAATGACGGTATTCATCCACAATCCCCTGGAGGCTCGCGTGCTCTTGGGACATTTTTCTGAAGTCTGCCGGGCGACTGGCAATTTCAGGATCTGCGAGACGACTTTCAATCTCAATAAAACGGTTTTCAACCGCCTCTAGTTTGTCAAACATAGGATTTTAGCTCTCTAGAAATTCAGAAACATGGGCTGGTACCCAACCCAAATCGGAGAGACTCAGAATTTCGAACTCAGTCTTCTCTTTAGGTCCGTCAGCAGCCGATTTCTCCGATAAGAGCACCTGACGCAATGAAGCCAGCGCCACTTCTAACTGCTCGTCGGTAGGCTCGCGAGTCGTCAACTTTTGCAACGTCAGACCAGGCCAAATCAAAAAACGAAAAAATCCCTGATTCATCCGACCTGCTGAAAGACGAATGACCTCATAAGCCAATCCGGCCACGGGGAGCATCAAACACACTTTTGTTAAAATCATCAGAAGGTGATTATAAATAGGATGAGAGGAAAACTCAGTGAGCTTCAGAACCGGAAAAACAAAACTAAAAATCAGCACACTGATCAGCACCAGAAACAGCAAAAAACTCGTGCCACAGCGAGGATGTAAAGTGCTCTTTTTGCGCGCATTTTCCACTGTGAGGTCTTCATTTGCCTCAAATGTGTAGATCGATTTATGCTCAGCCCCGTGGTACTGGAAAACCCGATAGATCTCTTTCAACTGAGAGATGAGAAAAACGTAGCCAACTAAAATCAGCAGTTTAATACTACCATCAATCAGATGAAAAACCGGGCTCTGAGCTGAGACTTGAAAACGGTCAAAAGAAGTGATCCAGGCAGTCAAACCATGAGGTACCGCTACGAAAAGCCCAAGCCCAAACAGCAGAGCAAATCCCATCGAACCGGCAATTTCCCAGTTCGACAATTCACTCTCGTTCCCACCTTGGGTTTCCTGAGACGCAATGGAAGCCGAGAAGCCTAAGGCATCCATCCCTTCCTTCATCGACTCAACCAACATCACTACTCCCCTAAGGAGCGGCCGCTTCAACCAAGGAAATCGATCGCCTAACGAAGCATATGAATGCGTTCGAATGACGATTTTTCGATCAGGTTTGCGAACAGCGACGGAAATGAAGTGTGGAGAGCGCATCATCACACCTTCGATGACCGCTTGCCCACCAATACTGGTGAACCGACTTGTAGGCTTCATGAATAGACTCCTCAAAAGATGGCGAGACCCGGAAAACCAGAACTCCGCATCAAAAGGAATCTACTTCTTCTTATACTTATTCAAGAAGCGCTCAACGCGGCCTTCGGTATCCATCAACTTAGCCTTACCAGTATAAAATGGATGGCAGTTGGAACAAACTTCAATCTTAATATTATCTTTAGTCGCGCGAGTCTCAATAACAAAACCACAAGCACAGGTCACTGTTGTTTCATTATACTGCGGATGAATTCCTTGTTTCATAGGGGGCCTCAATTATCAGGTTTAAAAAATTTCGTCAAGTCAATAACACGGCGCAACAGCACCTAGGTCTCTTTCGAATGAAGGCGGTTAGCCACTCATCGATTTGATAAACTCCTCGTTAGTTTTAGTATGAGATACTTTATCTAATAAGAAGTCCATGGCATCCACGGTGTTCATCGGATGAAGCACCTTTCTCAAAACCCAGAGGCGGTTAAGAATGTCCTTAGGCAAGAGCAACTCTTCCTTTCGAGTTGCAGACTTGTTGATGTCCAAGCATGGGAAAATTCGCTTTTCCATCAGCTTTCGATCGAGGTGGATTTCGGAATTCCCCGTTCCCTTAAACTCTTCGAAAATCACTTCATCCATTCTAGAGCCAGTATCAATCAATGAAGTTGCAATGATCGTAAGCGATCCACCTTCTTCGATATTTCTAGCTGCACCAAAGAATCTCTTAGGCTTATGGAGTGCGTTTGAATCTACACCGCCAGACAGAATTTTGCCCGATGGAGGAACCACTGAGTTATAGGCTCGCGCCAAGCGAGTAATCGAATCCAAGAGAATGACCACGTCGTACTTGTTTTCAACAAGTCTCTTTGCTTTCTCGATGACCATTTCAGCCACCTGAACGTGTCGAGATGCTTGCTCGTCAAAAGTTGAGCTCACCACTTCGCCCCGAACAGAGCGTTGCATATCCGTGACTTCTTCAGGACGCTCATCAATCAGCAACACAATCAACTTAATCTCAGGGTGATTGGTTGTGATCGCATTAGCGATGTCCTGCATTAAAACGGTTTTACCAGCACGAGGAGGAGCAACAATCAGGCAGCGCTGCCCTTTTCCCAGCGGCACCATCATGTCAATAATGCGGGTACTGTAAACGTTAGGTTGGTACTCCAAGTTAATCCGTTTGTTAGGATAGAGAGGAGTCAGGTTATCGAAAAGAACCTTTTCAGAGTTCAGCTCCGGAGTCTGGAAGTTGACCTGCTCGACCTTCAGCAGAGCAAAATAACGCTCGCCTTCTTTGGGAGCTCTGACAGAGCCGCTCACTGTATCGCCGGTGCGCAACCCAAATCGTCTAATTTGAGAAGGCGACACGTAGACATCATCTGGACCTGGTAGGTAATTGTAATCCGGCGCTCTCAAAAAACCGAAGCCGTCAGGGAGGCACTCTAAAACGCCGTCGGCATAGATGTGCTCATCTTTCTCGGCTTTTTTTTGCAAAACAGCAAAAATCAGATCTTGCTTGCGCATTCCGCCAGCATTCTCAATTCCGAGCTCTTTCCCCATTTCGACCAGGTCACCGATTTTCTTTTCTTTTAGCTCTCTGAGATGCATTCAGATTTCCTCAATTGCTTTTTTGACTTAGGTCGTCTCGAACCCATTTTTGACTGTCATCAGATTGTCGGTTGGAGTTGAAAACGTACCCTATTAGAACCGCAACTTTTTTCCGTTATTTTCGCGCGGTTAGGTTTGAAGTGATTTAGTGGCAACACCCACTTTTAAGATCGGGTAACAAACTATTTCACCCGAGTAAAGAAAAAATGAACTTTCAGCGCACAAAATTTGAACCCAATTCAGTTTTAACTTAGAATCAGAATACATGATGATTAAAAACTCTAAGCAACCGACCCGAGCAGTTTTTGCCTTTGTCGCTGCAGCACTTCTAGTTTCTCTCCCGCTAGGAAAGGCTCTTCAATTCGCATATTTTCCGTATCACGCTGGCACCCAAAGCTCTACGATCATCGAAGTTCAAAAAGGCATCTCCCCAAACGATCTCACGAAGAAGCTCGTCTCACATGGGGTCATTTCTAGCGGCAAAGACTTTATCTGGCTAGGTCGCCTCACCCGGCAGTGGGGACGAGTCAAAGCGGGTGAATACCAGGTCTCTCCGGGGATGAGCCCCATGCAGATTTTTTCTACCCTCACCTCAGGCATTAGCGTGATTTATCCGATCACGGTGCGAGAAGGCGAAAACCTCTATGAAATTGCCGAGAGCCTAGCGGACAAGAAGCTCATAAATTCTCCGGAGGAGTTCACCCGCCTTTGCTTTGATCAAGAGTTCATTGCTTCTTTCCCTCGATTCAAAGACGCTCCCCCAAAAAGCCTAGAAGGCTTTTTATTTCCTGATACTTATAATTTCAATCACTCCCTCACCAAATACGACATTGCCCGACAGATGGTGCGCCACTTTTTCGACTACTGGAAAGCAGAGCACGACACGCGCTCTGCGACCCTGGGGATGACCCCCTCTCAGATTATCACCCTTGCATCCATGATCGAAAGGGAAACAGGAGCCCCCGAAGAACGACCTCTGATTAGCTCTGTTTTCTACAACAGAATTCGAAAAAAGATGCGACTTCAAAGCGATCCCACTACGATTTATGGAATTTGGAAGAGGTATCGGGGCAATCTGTTAAAAGCCGACCTCATGGAAAAGAATGAATATAATACTTATCAAGTTCCTGGACTTCCGGTTGGCCCAATTTCCAACCCTGGAGCTCTTGCCATCCAGGCCGCTCTCTATCCAACTCAAAGCAGTTTTCTTTATTTCGTATCGCATAACGATGGGACCCACGAATTCACTTCAACCTACGAAGCTCACCTTGCCGCTGTTCGCAAGTTCCAACTAGATCCCAAAGCTCGAGAGGGAAAAAGCTGGCGGGACTTAGCTAAGAAAACAAATCCAAAAAAAGAATGAATTCAGACTTAAATTTTAGACTTTTCATTCGGTGACAACTCCGAGATCACCCAAACCATGAGCGCCAGATGAGCCACTAAAAAAGTGGATGATGCCTCGAAAAATGGGCCCCAAGCTGAACCCACAAAATCAAAAGAGGTGAGATTAACCGCAGCGAACAAAACAAAAAAAACGAACCAATCCCGGCCTCGTTTTTTCTGAATGAGTAGCTGACTTGCTCCGAAAATAGCCAGCGGCAGAGCCATTAAAAAGTAAGGTTTCCATACCAAATGAGAAGGAATCACCAAGAGAGCTGTAAGCACCGCCATCCACCGAGCCGATTGATTGCCGGGTCCTCGAGTAAGCCAAGCCAGGAGCCAGCCCATACTCAAAAACGCCCAAGCACTTCCCACTAAGGTGAGTTGAGCAGGCGTTAAAAAAGCCCATCCAAAAGCAATTTCTCGCCCATTCTGGGAAAGCACAAAGGTCGGATGACCGCTCAAAAAGTGGTAAACGAACGCCAGAAAACTCTGATTATGAGACTCGACAGGAAATCCACGCGAAATCAGTGCGTCTTTCCAGTCAAAAAGCAATCTAAGAGCACCTCGCCACCCCTGCGAAATCACAGGAGCAAACAAGCTCACTGAAACCCCCAACAGTGAGAACCCACGAGCAAAGTTCAATTTTTTCTCTGAGTTCCTTAATGGTAAAAACCACGGCAAGAGCAAAATCGGCCCCGGAAAAATCTTAGCCACTGCAAGCCAACCCAACAAAAACCAGCTGGCAGAAATTTTAAAAAGAGACGTCCTTGAATCGAGATGGGTAGCAATCGACAAAACCACCACAGTCAGAATAAAAACATTCACTTGTCCATACTCGAAGTCAATCAAGAGAGGCCGCGCGATAAAGGCGATCCCTAAAGCAACACTGAGCCAGTGAACCGACGACTCAGCAAGCTCTACTCCTTTTCGGTTGGATTCCCCCTCAATCAGGGAGACCATCCATTTCGATACGAACAAAAGCCCAAATACCTTTAAAAGGCACCAAATTCCAAAGGCTAGATCAAATGAGAGTCCACCTAAAGGAGCCAAAAGCCAGGCAAATCCAGGACTATAGAGATAGCGATCGGGACCTTCTTGATAAATGCGATTGCCGTGTCCGTTCCAAACCAATCCCCAAGCGTGATAGAAAACTGAAAAATCAGGCGAAACACGAGAATAAGCTCGCAGCAGAGCAGCCGCAAAAACGACGAACACGATGGATGCACTGATGACTTTATGCAGCCAACTTCTCTTGATTTGCTGCTCGATCTTAAGCCCCAATCTCCCCCCCAAAAAACCGGCCTTAGACGGACAAAGCTTGTCCAGTGAGAAAATCTGAACTCCTCATGCTTGCCGGCAGAAATGAAAAGACTGGATTGAGGTACTCTTCCTCGAGTGTAATGAGCCTAGATTTAATTTGGGGCAGACAGTGAGTTTCATCTGCCTCGCCTAAAAAGCCACCTAATCCATGAGCACTCACTACGCGATGGCACGGAATCAAAACAGGAAAGGGATTTTTTCTCAGCGCCTGGCCCACTGCTCTGGACGCTGAAGGCTTCCCAAGATTTCTCGCAACCCATCCATAAGTACGGGTCTCACCGTGCGGAACTTGGCAAGCCATTTCATAAACTCGAAGCTGAAATTCAGTCAACCCGCTCAGGCTCAAAAGCTGCCACGGAATCTGGCCCACGGGAATTCCTGAATAAAAGTAATTTCTCAACTTTTGAATCGTCTCGGCCAAACCGATAGGAACTAAAAGTGAGTGAGAATGAGGGCAGGCCCCTGGCAGGAGCTCAATTCGACTCATCAAGCCCTGATGATCCCAGAAAATAAAAACTGTCCCAAAACTCACTGGAAATTGAAAATAGTTCAAGGTTATTTTCCTAACGAATCCACACACCAGGACAGTCTGTCACTCACCAGACAGAAATTCAATGCGTTTATGCAACGCACGGAGAACCCCATGGAAGATTTGAAGCGCCTTTTTAGCCCTAGTTCAAAAGAATGGTCGTTAGCCTTGTTGGTCATTATCGCCACAATATTAGCAGCGAATGCTTTAAAGTCAATTTTAACGAGGCTTTATGAACGAAGAGGCTGGAAAATCTTAAAAACCCTAGCCCCATCCATTGCAAATATCCTCTACATTTTTGGATTTCGGATCTTTTTAGAGCTTGCCCCTCTCCAAGGCGCTCCGGAAAAATGGATCGAGGGTGGAATTTATGTATTCGCAGTTTTCGTTCTCGTAAGACTCTGCGAAAAAGCTGCCCTCATGGGAATTGAGTGGAGCTTACGACAGAGCGAAAACGCCGAAGCGCTCCAAAAAGGGTTCCTACCACTCATCAGTAATCTGATCACCATTTTTGTCTTTGGCTCAGGCGGGATCATGATCCTCAATCATTTCCACTATGATGCCATGTCGCTCATCACAGCTTTAGGCGTCAGCTCTCTGGCTGTGGGTCTTGCAGCTAAAGATACGCTGTCGAACATGATTTCAGGTTTCATCCTAATGCTCGATCGAAATCTCAGACCGGGCGACGATATCCAAATCTCTGACTCAATCGGAAAGGTCCAGATGATTGGACTAAGAAGCACTCAGCTCCTTTTGGGAAACGGCAATACTTTAATTGTCCCCAATGCCGATCTTGTGAATACTAAAATTTTCAACCTTTCAATCCACTCTCGGGAGAAGTCGTGTGCCGTTCAGATTCGCGTTCCAATCTCAGTTCCGTTTCCACAAGTAAGAGCAATCACTCTAGAAATTCTCGATCAAATTGAATTGGTGTCCAAAACAAAAAGCAAATCAGTCCAACTTTTGAACCTCACTGAAGGCTACCAACAGATTCAAATCACCTTTTGGGTCAACCGCTTGGACGCCATCGGCCCAGCCACCTCGCAGCTCAACGAACGCATTTTGGAGAGGGCTCAAAAGTGCGAACTTGAGCTGTTCACTCATCCTCAGGTTAAGCTACAATAAATCCTTTGTTTTCGCTTGTTTATCGGATTTAGGCAAGTTAATGTGCCGACCATCGATTCCAGGAATTGTAGGAGACCCAAGAAGTGCACTCAGACTCGTATGTCGTGTTAGCAAGAAAGTGGAGGCCTGCCCATTTTAAGGACATTGTAGGGCAATCCCACATTGTTCGCACACTCAATAATGCAATTCGCTCCAACCGACTCCATCACGCCTACCTCTTTACAGGTTCGCGTGGAATCGGGAAAACTTCGATCGCACGGATTTTTGCAAAAGTTCTACGCTGCGAAGCCACTCAAGAAGCCATTATTTCTCCCAGCGGAGAATCTCTCCTCCAGTCCTGCGATCAATGCTCGAACTGCAAAGAAATTTCAAATAGCAGCAGCGTCGATGTAATTGAAATCGACGGTGCTTCCAACAACGGGGTCGAAGCTGTCCGAGAAATTCGGGACCACGCCAAGTACATGCCCTCACAAGGCTCAAGGAAAATTTACATCATCGACGAAGTGCATATGCTGACTACAGCAGCATTTAATGCGCTTTTAAAAACCCTTGAAGAGCCCCCAGCACATGTCATTTTCATTTTCGCAACGACTGAACCTCACAAAATTCCAGCGACTGTACTTTCACGCTGTCAGCGTTTCGACTACCGTCGAGTCACTCTGAGCCAAATTCAGGATCGTCTCACGGAAATTGCCAAAGCTGAAAAAATTGAAATCGACTCCGCAGCTCTGACTTTAATCAGTCGAGCAGCCGAAGGCAGCATGCGAGACGCGCTATCCTTGTTCGACCAAGTGATCGCATTCTCAAATGGCCCTATCTCCCTCACATCGGTGAGAGAAAGCATTGGACTAATCGAGGGCCAAACGCTCATCCAAATTCTCAGCGGCATTTTCAAAAGAAAAGCAGCAGAAGCGCTGACGTATGTCGACCAGGCACACGAACAGGGCCATGACCTGAGAGTTCTAACTCGAGGACTGATTGAGTTTCTTTACTACATCCTCCTGATTCAGATCGATTCCGTGAATCGGGCCTCCATTGAAGCCTCAGACGAAGAAATTGCCGAACTTCGAACGCTTGCAACCTTACGATCCATCGAAGAAGTTGAACTTTTTTTCCAAGTTTTTCACTACGGACTTGAGACGTTGGCCCGATCTTCTCAACCCAGGATCGCACTTAATGTCTTAATCATTAAGTGCGCAACTGCTGAGACACTTTTTTCGGCCGACCAAAAGCCCTCAAGCGGATCGACAACCACCCCCGCTCCCACGTCTGGACCTAAGCTCCCAACCTTACCCGCCCCTACTCCAGTGACTCAGGCTCCAATCTCTCAGCAGCCCCCTACCGCTCCAGCTCGAGCCACCGAAAGCATCCCCATCACACAGAGTCCTCAACCCAGCGAGAGCAAAAAGACGTGGGAAGGCCTCATTGATCACATTAAGAAATCACGGCCTCTTTTAGCCTCAATTTTAGAGCATTCCTCAGGGACTTTATTCCCTGATTCATCAACTCCTAATCAGAACGTGACTATCTTTTTCTCTCCAGAAAACTCCTACTTTAAAGAACAACTTCAATCCCGCATTTACCAGGAACAACTCGGCACTCTTTCTCGTGAATACCTTGGCTTTCCCATCCGACTTCAAATTGAGTGTAAAAATAATGGAGAAAGTCTAGCAGCACGAAGAGAACGAGAGAACCTAGAGCGACGAGAAGCCATCAGAAATCAGGCTTCGCATCACCCAATCATTACTGAGGCGAGATCCCTTTTTGGTGGTGAACTTGGACCGATTCAACTTTTAGAGGACACGCATGCAGAGCCCTCGACATGACTCCGTATCCAGATTAATTTTTGAACTTTCAAAGCTCCCAGGAATCGGAGAAAAGACAGCAGCTAGACTTACTCATTTTATTTTAAAACAGCCCGAAGACTATGCCAGAGCGCTGTCAGAGGCAATTCTGAACGCAAAACAAAAAACAAGCCTTTGCCAAATTTGCCTTGTTTTCACAGACACCAGTCCCTGCCCTATTTGCTCAAGCAAAGAGCGAAATTCATCCCTCATTTGCGTCGTCGAACGCCCCACAGACGTGCTAGCGATCGAAAATTCCGGAATTTTTCGGGGCTATTATCACGTTTTACATGGGACTCTTTCTCCCTTGGAAGGAATAGGGCCCGAAGAACTCAAAATCAAGGAGCTCTTATCTCGAATTAAGCAGAGCTCAGGTTCGGTTTCAGAAATTATTCTAGCGACCAATCCAAGCGTTGAAGGTGAAGCCACTGCTCTCTACCTTGCCAAACTGATTAAACCGTTCGGAATTAAAGTAACTCAGCTTGCTTATGGTCTTCCAGTAGGTGGACTTTTAGAATATTCAGATAAGCAGACTATTGGCAGAGCGCTAGAAAATCGCATGGAGATCGATTAAGTGAGTTTTATCAACTACACGACCAAAGAAATCAACTGCAAGGTGATTTACTTTGGTCCTGGGCTTGGCGGAAAAACTACAAACATCCAATTCATATACGAAAAAACGCAGCAAAGAGAACGCGGCAAGCTCGTTACCCTCAGCACAGAAAACGAACGGACATTATTTTTTGATTTTCTCCCTCTTTCTATTGGAGAAGTCCGTGGCTTTAAAACCAGATTTCATCTATACACGATTCCAGGCCAAACATTTTATGAAGTGTCGCGCCAATTTATTCTTAAAGGAGTGGACGGAATTGTATTTGTCGCAGATAGTCAAACCGAGAGAATGGAGGCAAATATCGAAAGCTTTGAATCACTAGAAAAAAGCTTGGAACGACAGGGCTATGACATCCACAAGCTCCCTTTAGCATTCCAATACAATAAGAGAGACTTGCCGTCAGCCGTCACAGTTCAAGAACTTGAAGCTACACTTAATCCAATGCATCGGCCTTATTTTGAGGCTATCGCTAACCGCGGGCAAGGGGTCATGGAAACCCTGCAAGCAGTTAGTCAACTTGTGATACGCGAACTAAAGGGGGAAGTAAAAAGATGAAGAAGGACACGCTCAGGAAATTCAAAAAGCTTTTTGAGGCGCAACGCAATGCAATCCAAGGAAATAATAGCATCATTTGCGATGATTTCCAGATTTGCCCTGAAGACCGATACGACGAAGCCGACCAGGCTCGAGCAGACATCGAACAGGCACTCCGGATGCAGTTAAAAAATCGTGAAACTGCACATATGAAGAAAGTAGAAGATGCGCTCAGAAGAATTGAAGAGGGCAACTTTGGACTTTGCGAAGAGTGCGACGAAGATATCGAGCTCAAACGCCTTGAGGCTCGACCTACAGCAACTCTTTGCGTTGCCTGCAAGGAAGACCAGGAACGCCGCGAGATTCTCACCGCATCCAAAGCAACTCAAAACTACCGCTCCCCAGATCGCCGCAGATCTCTGAGCTAGATTAAAACAAATTTAATAAAGTGGGGGATACCAGTTTTCGATGGTATCCCCTCCAATGCACTGCCAATCACTGAAAGTACTATTCTTGGTACTGCAATGCCTTGAGTACGTTCAATCTCCCGCCCGAAATTGTCTTTCCCTTGAGAGCCGCCAGAGGGTCTACAGTACTCAGCAAGACTTGCTTGACTTTTTTATAGTCCCACTCTGGATGCTTTGACCAAAGCAGGGCAGCTGCACCAGCGACATGAGGACAAGCCATCGATGTCCCCGACATTGCCTTGTACTGATTACCAGGTATCGTGCTGTAGATCTTGTCGCCAGGAGCAGCGAGGTGAGTCGTCTTCTTCCCGTAGTTCGAGAAGTAAGCGAGCCCATCATTTTGATCCGAAGCTGCAACAGAAATCAAATTATCATTCTCAAATGCGGCGGGGTACGATGCAGAACTTGGGTCATCATTATTTGCCGAACTATTACCCGCAGCAGCAACAAAGAGAACCCCTTTTGCCCTCGCTCGCTCGATTGCTTCGTAGAGCGCCTTATTGTCTGGGTCTCCTTGTCCGCCCCAGCTATTACTCAACACCTTGGCTCCATGGGTGATCGCATAGTCGATTGCACGAATTGCATCTGCTGTCGTCCCACTGCCATCTTGAGAAATGAATTTAAGGGCCATTAGCGAAACCTGTTGATTCACGCCAGAAATCCCCAACCCGTTCCCTCCGACAGCTCCAATGGTTCCCGCAGTATGAGTGCCATGCTCCTGATCATCGAAGGGTAGACCATCGTTGTGAACAAAATCAAACCCTGCAATGTCTTGCTTGTCGGTTGGATTCGGATTTCGCCAAAGGTTAAAACCCAAGTCAGTATGATTATAATCAATGCCAGTATCAATATCAGCAACAACAAATTCATGGCTGCCGCGATGGGTTTTCCAGGCTTCCTCAGCATTAATCTTATCCATCCCCCAAAGGCGACCCATGTCTGGATCTACAACAGGAGGATTCACCTCGGACGGAGCGGCCGCCAAATCAGGTCTAGATAAACTCCCTGGAGAGGTCACAGGTTGACTCTCATCATTGCCACCACCTCCATCACCCGAGTCATCGCATCCCGGAGGAAGCGGAACCCCCGGAAACCAACATGGGATCCCTTCATCGCCCGACGCGCGCGCTAGCGCACGGGGCCCCTCCTGCACGGGAAGAGTGTAAAGAAGGAAGTTGGGCTGCACGTATTCGACTGTGCTATCATTTCTGAGCTGCTGAATCGCATTTTCGACCGATGTTCCGTCACCAAGTGTCAACTGCTCAAGACTTTTCAGCAATTTCGAGTAGCGTCGAACCTTCTTCACCCCGACAGACTGATAAAGCAGGTCCATCGTGGAACGAGTACGAAGGACTCCGTCCTTGTATTTAACTAAAACTTCACCTTGTTTGTACTGAGAGGCTGATGCAACAGAGCTGGTACTCATCAGCAAAACAAGAAGAATTTTCTTCCCTGATTTTAGCATTTTTACTTCCCCCTATTTGTATAAGACTTCCCTAACAGAATCATAACAAATAAATCTGCTCAAGGCAGTTTAATTAGATCCGAATATTTTGCAAATTTGACGCGGTATTTTATTTTTTTTCTAAATGTTGTACTTTCTAGTTAGAAGGCTTAAAGTAAACTTTTTTTAAATTTTAAAAGGAATAAAAATAATGAATCTTCCACCATTACTAGCGTCAATTTCTGGTCGCGTAGCAATCGTAACAGGCTCAGGACGCGGAATTGGGGCCGCCATCGCAATAAGACTCGCTCAATCTGGAGCTGACATTGTCGTTAATGATATCAATCCAGAGAACGCTGCAGCTACCGCAAAAGAAGTCGAAAGTCTCGGCCAACGCTCCATGATCTCAACTCATGACATATCTAATCAAAAAAGTGCTCAAGACCTTCTTCAAAAGACAAAAACCACCTTTGGAGGGGTTGATATTTTGATCAATAACGCCGGAATTACAAGAGACTCCCTCCTCCACAAGCTCTCCGAGGAGCATTGGGATGAAGTGATCCGCGTCAATCTGAAGGGCCCCTTCAATATGGGTCAAGCTTGCGCCCAGGAAATGATGACTAAAAAATACGGTAAAATCCTCAACATTTCATCCGTCGCCTTCAACGGAAATATTGGACAGACTAACTACTCAGCAGCAAAGGCTGGGGTCGTAGGAATGACTTCTACGTGGGCGATGGAGCTCGCAAAGTACAATATCAATGTCAACGCCATCGCACCGGGCTTCATCGACTCGGTGCTCACACAGCAAATTCCAAATGAAATCAAACAAAAATTCATAGACAGAATCCCGCTCAAAAGAATGGGAAAACCCGAGGATATTGCCAGCCTTGCTGCATTCTTAGTCAGCGATAGCTCTTCTTATTTAACTGGCCAATGTATTTCTATGGACGGAGGTCTGACTACAGGCGTCTGAAAAAAAAGAGGGGGGCCGAGATTCTCGCACCCCCCTCGATTCGTCTTTTTTTCAAAAACGATTCTAGACTTCTCTCTCCTGCTGCCTACGCATATAGGTCGGTATGTCATACTCATCATCAGTCAAATTGGTAATTCCCAGGCGCTGAGCAATCGCCCGAGCACGAGCTAACTCAACGGATTCTGCAGACCCCGTGTGAGTGGGCGGTACAGAACCAATCCCGGAAACCACTGGAGATTCCTTAACCATCACATCTTCCATTTCAGCCGAGGCACCAAAATCAGGCATTGCAGCCCAGGTTGGAACTTCTGACTGGAGCCTTGGAGCCTTACTTCCAGCAAGCATCGCTGGAGAAGGCTGCGGAGGATTACGATAGGATGTCTGATGAGGAGCAGAGGGTGCAACTGGCGCCTGAGGAGCAGCGTAGTTTGCACGGGGCTGCGGAGGAGCTACTGCTGGAGCTGGTGCAACCTGTCGAGATGGCACAGACTCCGCTGGTTCGGCAGCAAATCTTGGTTCTACTGCTGCCTGATAGGCCTGCACAGGAGCTGAAGCCGGCACTTGAATCATGGTCGCATGATTTTGAGCGGCAACAGCACCACCCAATCCCGTTGCAATCACTGTGACCTTAACTCCATCCTTCATGGATTCATCAATGACAGTACCGAAGATAATTTCAGCATCATCATGAGCGGCTTCCATAATGAGAGTGGTCGCTTCGTTCACTTCGTGAATTTTAAGGTTCGAACCGCCGGTGATGTTGATGATAATCCCGGTAGCACCATCGATCGAAATATCCTCAAGCAAAGGACTTGAAATAGCGTTAGTTGCTGCCTCGACAGCACGGTGCTCACCCTCACCAAAACCAATCCCCATCAAAGCCAAACCCTTATTTTGCATGATCGTTTTCACGTCCGCAAAGTCGCTGTTAATCAATCCAGTGTGGTTAATGAGGTCTGAAATCCCTTGAACAGCATTGAGCAATACTTCGTCTGCTTTCTTAAATGCATCGATCATAGACAAAGTCGTGCCCGAGATTGCCAGCAACCTTTGATTGGGAATGGTGATCAATGAGTCAACACTTTCACGGAGCCAGCTCATCCCTTGATCAGCATGCCGCATTCTCTTTTTGCCTTCGAACATGAAGGGCTTAGTCACTACGCCCACCGTTAAGGCGCCAATCTCCTTTGCAATCTTTGCAAAGATTGGAGCAGCTCCAGTTCCAGTGCCACCGCCCATCCCCGCGGTAATAAACACCATGTCGGCGCCTGCCAAGACCTCCGAGATGCGCGCATATTCCTCAAGTGCTGCTTTACGACCCACCTCCGGGTTGGCACCAGCCCCAAGTCCCTTAGTTAACTCTTGACCAATGGACAACTTAATTGGTGCTAAAGAAGCTTCAAGCGCCTGCCTATCTGTATTCGCTGTGATGAATTCGACACCTTCCAAGCCAGTTCGAATCATGGTGTTAACTGCGTTACAACCACTCCCTCCGACGCCGACTACTTTAATTTTAGCACCTTGACTGGCAAATTGATTCAGATCGAACATATTGATTTGGCACCCTTCTGTTTTAGAATAAGTCTTTGATCCAGATTCGCATGGATCCGCGGACCTTATCGTAGATGTTTTTCTCCCTGACTGGAGATCGAGTTTTTGAAGTATTTCTTGCTCCATATTTCAAAAGCCCGACAACCGTTGCATACCTAGGGGAATTCACCACGTCCTTCAAACCGCCGATCCCTTGGGGAAGTCCCCTCCTAGCCGGTCCCTCGAAGACCCATCCAGCCAGTTCTGGCACTCCCTCCAATAGAGTTGCTCCCCCTGTAACTACAACTCCTGCCGACAGCAAGCCTTTAAATCCAGATTTAATTACTTCTTTCTGAATCAAACCAAAAATCTCCTCCGCACGAGGTTCGATCATCTCAGAAAGTTCCCGTCGAGAAATCATCTTTCTCCCTTTGCCGCCAACTCCAACCACCTCGAACATCTCGTCCGAACTGACAAGAGATCTCAGCGCACATCCATGGCGCATTTTTAATCGTTCTGCCTCAAACTGAGTAATCCTAAGACCCAAGGCGATATCGTTCGTGATTTGGTGGCCACCCATCGGAAGAACTCCTGCATGAACCAGAGATCCGTCCTTAAAGATAGCAATGTCGGTTGTTCCGCCACCCATATCCACTAAAATCACTCCCGCCTGGCACTCCTGCCGCCTCAGCACAGCCTCGGCTGATGCGATCGGCTCAAGGCAAAACTCAGCGACCTCCAGGCCTGCCTTTGCAGCGCATTGAGTCATGTTTTCCGCCGAAGCAACCACTCCCTGTAGATTACCCTCAACCTTTTGCCCCTCTTGAACGGTGCCAATTCCATCCGATATCCTGGGTCTAATCAGTCCACCCGCAATACCCGTGTATACGGTGGACACCTTCACTCCAGCCATGAGTTCAGCCTCCTCGACTGCCCTCACGATGCTCTCGATGGTCGCATCCTGATCAACAATCATCCCCCTGCGAAGGCCCGTAGAAGGCACAGATCCCAATCCTACCACTTGGAGCGAGGATCCGGCCTCAACATCAACTACCTCACCTACTAGACAAACCGTTTTGGTCGTCCCAAGATCTAGTCCAACTACAAATTGACTCTTAGACATCTCCCATTCCCCCCGTAGAGTCAGAAAACCTCCACGTTTAGTCGGACCCCTACCTAGCTAGGCAAAATTTACCCCTATAAGAAGTCTAAGAACCACGCGAGGTTTTTACAACAATCTTTTTCCCTGCGTCTGCCCAGATCTGACGCACGGAAACACCCTCTTGACCCAAATATTGAAAAACATTAGCTAAGTAAGAAAGTCTCGATTCCAAATCAGTTAAAATATCACTTCCAAAGTCCACCATGGCTCTGCCAAAAAATGGTAAATCAGAACCAATATTCTTCTTTGTATTTTTAATTGGGTAAGAAACCAGGGTCCGAAACCCTCGCTCCTCATCCCAATCAATCGACGAGATCAAGGATAAGGCACCCAGAGTCGAAGCTTCCCAAGTCGCTAGAAATTTTAAGGCTTGTTGAATATGTTCGGGCGACTGCTCAGAAAAGCCTCCGAGGATCGGAAGGTCGGGAGAACTCATCTGACTCGCCGCTCCGTAAACTTTACCTGAGACATCAACCAAGGCCAATCCGCCCCGCTTCGTCTGAATCATAGCCCTTGGCTGACGATAGTAAACATAGATGCTCAAAGTATCCTTAGGCCGAACTAAGACCTGCACCCGATCAATCCATTCGCTTGCGATCAATCGTTTCTCAATCGCCTGCAAATCCAATCGAAAAAGGCTAATTTTCCCAGTCGGCACTGCCGCCAAACTTAGAACAGCCTGAGAACTCAAGGGGGGTGGCTCTATTGAGCCTCGCACTTCAATCTCACGAACTGTATAAAGGTCAGATCGAAGCGCGTAAAAAATTCCAGTTGCAGTTGCCGAAACTACTGCGGCTGATATCCCCACTTTTAGTAAGTTTTTAATTTTACCCATTTCGTTGAATCGATCATATCTTGACGGTAGCTTAATGACCATAGATTTGATTTGAGCTGATTCCCTGGATGTGCGAAGTATCGATTATGAAAATGAAGATCTTATTACCGGCCTTTCTAATTTCAATGGGTTGTTCAAGTACTTCTCCCAGTCGCCTCCCCTCTGGGGGTCAAACAGATGGTATGATTCTCAAACAGGAGACCGTTTCTCTTACTGGTCCTTTTGCAGTCAATCGAATCCAATTTAAGAACGGCCTTCGCTTGCTAGTCGTCGAGGATCACTCATCTCCCACGTTCGCTTACCAAACCTGGTTCAAGGTTGGATCAAGAAATGAGGTTCCTGGAAAGACGGGACTCGCCCATCTTTTTGAGCATATGATGTTCAAAGAGACGAAGACTATGAAGGATGGGGAGTTCGACCGCCTACTCGAGAGCTCTGGTGCTGAAGGGGAAAATGCCTTCACAAGTCGAGATTACACTGCCTATATCCAAGAACTGCCATCAACCCAAATTGAACTCATCGTTAAGGCTGAATCTGACCGAATGACTAATGTCATCGTGAACGATCAGTCTTTCAAGACTGAACGTGAAGTGGTTCAAAATGAGCGCCGATTCAGGAATGAAAACAGTCCAGACGGAATCATGGACCAGAACCTATTTGAACTCGCGTTTAATCAACATCCCTACCATTGGCCAGTCATTGGATATCAGAATGATCTCGACTCAATGTCGGCGCAAGATGCATCAAAATTCTACAAAACCTATTACGCGCCGAATCATGCAACCATCGTAGTCGTTGGAGATGTCAAAACGGAGGAAGTCACGTCCCTGATTCAAAAACACTATGGCTCGCTCCCTTCCCAACCTACTCCCCAAAGGCTTCAGATCGCCGAGGCGATTCAGACAGACCCACGCAAAAAGCAGCTCGTTTTAAATATTCAACTTGAAAAGCTTTTGATCGGCTATAAAATTCCAGGCTTTGCTCATGAGGACATGCCAGCCTTGGATGTCCTGCAAAGTCTCCTCACCGGAGGCAAGAACAATCGCCTCCGCGAAGCCTTAGTGGAAACCGGAATTGCGGGCAGCGTCGGAGCATATGACTTTGAAGATCGCGACCCATCTTTGTTTGTGATCATGGTTAATCTTCAAAAAGGCAAGAAGGCGAAGGAGGCCGAGAGGGTCATTCTCCACCAACTCCAGCAGCTCGCTCATGGATTAGTCCCAGCAGAAGAGCTTCAGCGAGCAAAGAACAAGAGCCGATATGGTTTTTACAAAGGTCTTGAATCCAACTATCAAAAGGCCTACTTTTTAGGAGCCTACGAATCCCTTGCTGACCACTTCTCAGCTGGACTTGAGCACGAGAAGAAGGTGGAGGCAGTCAGCGCACAAGACGTTTTAAGAGTAGTGCAAAGGTATTTCAAGCCCAACTCGCGCACGGTCATCACAGGAGTCAGAAAATGAAAAGAATTTCATCCTTCTCTAGGTCCGTTTTTAGTCTATCCCTTCTTCTCCTCTTAAACACTAAGCCTAGCTCTGCAGCTGATTTTTCTTTTGAGCGAGACCCAGGTCTGCCTGTGGTGAATATTAACGTCGCATTTAAAGTCGGCGCCGTAGCGGATCCGACTGGAAAAAGCGGACTCACCAACTTTATGGGTGAGATGCTCCTCCGAGGAACAAAAAAGCACTCTAAAAAGAAAATTGAATTGGCTCTCGACCAGATGGGTGCAGTACTTGCCTTTGAAACTCGAGCTGAGTCCATTATCCTGAGAGGATCGGTGTTGTCCTCACAGCTCGAACCTTACCTATCTCTTTTAACTGAGATCATCACTCAACCTAGCTTTCCTCCCGCTGAGATCGAAAAGCTTCGATCTGAGATCAGCGCAGGAATCCAAGAGGAACTCGGCCACGATGGAGCATTAGGCAGCCGTGGCTTCGCCCGCTATCTATTTGGAGGTCACCCCTATGGAAACCCTATTCTAGGCAGAATCCCTGACCTAAAGTCTTTAAAGCAGAAAGACATCTCCCAGCACTATGAAAAGCTAATCAGGGAGC
Source organism: Bacteriovoracaceae bacterium (assembly GCA_947463705.1). Classification (GTDB taxonomy): domain Bacteria; phylum Bdellovibrionota; class UBA1018; order UBA1018; family UBA1018; genus CAINWE01. The sequence goes on along the minus strand of CANHSO010000002.1, from coordinate 3,855 downwards.
CCCTGCTCCTCGTCGTTGGCTCAGGAGACGCGGCTGAGAGCCAAATCAGGCAATGGACCCAGTCGCTGGGGCAGACGCTTGCCGCTCGCGTCACTCAACAAACCGTTTCTGATACTCACTGGACCGTTGCCTCCCCCCTGCCAGCGGAGCATAAACGCTTGCTGATCATTGATAAACCCGACCGCACGCAGACCCAGATCAACCTCGGCCAAATTGGCGTTAAAATGACTGATCCAGATTACTTTAAACTTTACCTAGGCAATCACGCGGTTGGAGGACATTCCTTTTCTTCCATCCTGATGCAAGAGATCAGAGTCAAACGTGGATGGAGTTACGGGGCCAATAGCGCCTTCCGATTTGGACTCCAACCTCGGTCTTGGCTAGTCCATCTTTTTCCCGCAGCTAAAGACACCCCCGCCGCTTTGGCCTATACTCTTCAAATCCTCGCTGATTTGAAAGCCAATGGAATCACGTCTGATCAGTTCGAATTTGCGAAAAAGAGCCTCATCAACAGTGCAGGATTTATGTACAACACACCTAGCAAGCGGGTCGAAAACACACTACTTGAAAAGACCCTCAGCTTGCCCACTGGATTAATGAGATCTCATGCTGAGAAAATCGCGTCACTTAAACTCGTTGACGTTAACACAGCCTTAAAGAGCTTCATCCAACCTGACCATCTCACGATAGCCGTTGTCGGCACCGCTAAGGACCTGAAAGCTCCCCTCGCGAAAGCCGCTGGCCTAAGTGAGAGCGCCGTAGATGTAAAGGCCTACGACGCCGAGTAGACCCAGAAAATACGATAGAAAATGCTAAAATGTTCAACTCAAAACTAAAGGAACGGCTCAAGGTAGCTCGAAAGGCCCCCAACGAGGTCATCCTCGAACCAGGTGCCATTCGAGCCCTTAAGATCATGGCAAAAGAACGAGGAAAGCCCTACACACTTCTCGTTCGAATGCTCGTCCACGAGGGCGAATGTGAGCTCAAACCATCTCCCACGAGTCCAGAGTTCACTAGGAGTTAAGCGCCGTAACTCAATCGGCCACTCCGCTCCAGTCCAATCATGCGGCCCGAGAATGTTCCTGACGAATTGGGTGCTTCTCTTGCGAGACTGCTACCGCCGCTAAGTTTCCGCGACGCCATGCGAACATATAATAATGTGTCCCTTGGAGAGTGATTTGATCCGTACCCATTGAGTCAGAGTTGGCTTCGCTTGCTATCGCTCGGGCCGACTCAGTTACTTCTGAGTTGATAGCCTTTTTGGAAAGCCAAATTGACCCGGGAATATTCAATTGAGACACGAGCTGCACTGGAAGTAGATAAGTGGGACTTGCTCGATCTAAATCGTAAGGGGCTATTTCTTTAAAGGAGAATTACTCTGTCTATGGTCAATCGTTCCGGTAATCGTTATACATCAAGGTATGTCATTTCAATTCAGATGGGTCTTTTGGGTATTAGGAGCTCTGATCGTATTGACGTTACGGAAGAAGAAAACTCCGGGGCAGCTTCAAGCCATCAAGGTAAGCAGCAAATCGCTTCATGTCGGCTCTGCTATTATTTTTTTCTTAGTCGCCTTCATTGCAAAGCTACTACAGCTTTGGGGGAATGAACTGAATGGACTCGACTTCTGGCTTTTTGTGGATCTCCTGGAGCAATCCTCGCACGGGGGATTTTTTCTAACTCGATTTGCTCCTCAATCTATTGGCTGGGTCCAGCACGGTAGTGTGCATGCCTTCATCCCATTGACTTTGTTTCTACCTCTTGTACCGATTATTGGAGCAAAGTGGACTGCCCTACTTATTAATCCTCTCGGTCTTGCATTAGGTGGCTATTTTCTAGGAAGGATTACCGAGCCAAAGTGGGGAAGGTTAGGTTCTTTGACCTGGATGTTAGCTTTTTATTCGCTTTCGAGTAATGGCAAAACACTTATGTATGAAACACATCCAGAATCTCTTTATCCCGCCCTCTTGTTTGGAGTCTTTCTTGCTCGTGATGGATGGAAGGCTGCTGCCGCCACCCTCTTGTGCTTCTCGTTAAAGCTTGATGTCTTGGGATTGGTTGTTCCCCTTTTTCTACTTGTATCTAATAAGCGCATTTTTTTGATTTTTTCAGCTCTCGGAATTGTTCTGCAGCTTATTATTCTTAAGTTTTCGTTTTTAGGAAAGCTTGGACCTGCGATGTGGTTCGGAGAGTCCGTCACATTGGCTAGAATTGGTGGAACGGGAGAAATGGTCACGCTCTTTGCAGCTCTTCAAAAGTTTAAAATTTTAGCAAGTTTTCTGGTGGGACGCCCACTCATGACGTTACTTCTACCTGTGGTTTGGATTTTGAAGTCGCCTATATGGTGGGTGGGTGCACTGGGTCTTGGCTATATTTACAGCTGGATTCCAGGCGGTTTACCCTTGTGGAACTACTATTCAGCTCCTTGGGTGGCGCTCGCTTTTTTGATAGCAAGTCAGATTTACCCTACGGAGGATGAAGGGATTCGGCGGCGCTGGCTCCTCTGGATGGTCATCACGAGCACATTTTTGGGTGGAGCTTCTCCTCGATGGGTGCTTCAGTCTCAAGTATCATCTGTGTATCGTGATGCCCGACGCAACGAAGTCGTCAATGCTCTAGATTGCCTGAGTGCTCATGTGATCCGCCCAAAAAATGAAATTCGAGGCCCTGTAGGACTAGTTAGTCCTAGTTTGATTGCTGCTGCTTGGGATGACCGCAAAATTAATATTTATTCAGAATTCCCTCCTCAAGGCGATCTTCTAAATCGTAAGTTGGACTTCGTTTTACTTGAACTAGGAGTAGATCGTTATGGGTTATCCTCCGCCGACACTCAACTCCTTGTTGATAGGTTGTCGAGAGATCCTAAGTGGAAGTACCTAAATGAAGAATGCGGTTTAACTCATCGTCTTCAAGGATGGGCCGCCGTTGAAAAATGAACTGGGTGCTGCAAGTTAAAAAAAGTAGGACGAGAGTAAGAAGTCCAAAACCGACTCCAAACAAAATACTGTAACTAGAAAAATCTTTTCTCGAGGATCGCCTCTTGTTCCCTCGCTTACATCACCATTTTATTTTACTATCTTGAATTCAAGGGCACAACTGTGACTCGTACGACCTATCGTGTCTTAAAAGACACAGATCACTTTTCCTCATAAAACCCCGTGCGAATGTGAGCTCAAACCATCTCCCACGATTCCAGAGGTTACTAGGAGTTAAGCGCCGTAACTCAATCGGCCACTCCGCTCCAGTCCAATCATGCGACCCGAGAATGTTCCTGGCAAATTTGAAAGGATCTTTTCTAATTTGCCAGGAACGTTTATACTCAGAAGCAGGAGCACCTTATGCCTCACCTTCGCCATAGATATCTCACACCACTTGTAAAAAAAGGACTGACCCACAAAGGCGTTGTCGGCATCTTTGGTCACCGTCAAGTTGGAAAGACAACCTTAATAGAAGGGATTACTAATAACTATACCACTCTGGATAGTACGATTCAGCGGGAGCGGGCCAACTCCAGCCCTGCTTCGTTCGTGTCGGGCTTATGCGAGCTTCCAAAAAGTCTCCCGGCAGCAATTGACGAATGCCAATTGGCACCGCCACTTTTTCCGGAGATCAAAGAGTACATCCGCACCCATAAAAAACCAGGACAACTCATTCTCTCGGGTTCGGTTAGATTTTCTTCTCGCAAAGCCATTCGAGAATCACTCACGGGCAGAATGTTGTCGTATGAGCTTTTACCATTTTCGATTTCTGAACTTGAAGAAAAACCGATCAACCGCCTAGTCCTTGAATTGCTCCATTCGAAGGGCTTTCAAAGCAAGGACTTTGCAAGTAAAAAGGCGTTGGGATTTGAACGCC
>CANHSO010000001.1 GCA_947463705.1 Bacteriovoracaceae bacterium | reverse complement strand
TGCTCGAGTCATCGTTAATATTGGACCTACTCACCCTGCCATGCACGGGGCTCTTCGCATGGTTGCCAAGCTCAATGGCGAGACGATCGAAAAATCTTATTGTGAATTTGGTTTTACCCATCGCGCCAAAGAGAAGTTGGGTGAAAACCGAACATTCCACAATTTTACAGTTTATACTGATCGACTGAATTACTGTTCAGCTCTCATTAATAACGTCACCTATGCCATGTCAGTTGAAAAACTGATGGGAGTTGAAGTTCCTGATCGATGCGTTTGGATTCGGATGATTTGCTGCGAGCTTGCACGAGTCATGGATCACCTGATTTGCGTAGGGATTAACGCGGTTGATTTGGGAGCATTTTCGTTTTTCCTCTACGGTTTTCATCAAAGAGAAGAAGCTTATACTTTGGTTGAAAAGCTCTGTGGAGCTCGCCTCACTACCTCGTTTACTCGAATTGGTGGATTGATGGGCGATGCGCCAGATGGCTTTGAAAGGGAGCTCAAGGCCTGGGTTGAAAAGACTCGCAAGGTGATTGACGAAATGGATGAGTTACTCACCAATAATAAGATCTGGAAAAAACGAACCGTTGGAGTCGGGGTTTTCAGCAAACAAGATTGTATGGACTATTCTTTTTCGGGTCCCAATGCGCGAGCCGCGGGGATTGATCTTGATCTGAGACGCGATCAGCCGTGCATGTTTTATAAGAGCGTTGAGTTTGATGTGCCTGTGGCTCAGAATGGTGATGTTTTTGACCGTTACATGGTTCGAATTAACGAGATTCGGCAATCTCTTAATATTTTGAGCCAGTGCGCAGATCAGATGAAAAAAGGTCCGATTTGGTCTGAAGACAAGCGAGTTCGAATTCCAGAGAAAACTGTCGTTCACAACACCATGGAAGGATTGATTCATCATTTTAAATTCTTCATGACCGGTTTTGAAGTGCCAGCAGGCGAGGCCTACACTCAGTTTGAGGCCGCCAACGGCGAGTTGGGATTCTATATTGTGAGTAAGGGCGCGTCCCGTGCTCATCGGATGAGAATTCGCGGCCCATCAGTTTGGCATTTTCAGGCGCTCAGTCCCATGGTCGAAGGTGAAAAAATCGCAGACATGGTGGCGGCATTAGGGAGCATTAACATTATTGCTGGGGAGCTAGACCGGTAGAGCGGTTGAAGATGAGGTTTTAATCATGGGAAAGAAATTACTTTCTGAAAAGTTTTACAAGTCGATGGAGAAGCTTGAAAGCCGATATCCGTCAAAGGTAGCCCTGCTTTTGCCTGCTCTTCATGCAGCGCAGGAGGAGTGGGGCTGGCTGCCTCCTGAAATTCTAGATGAAGTGGGTGCCTATATTGATGTCCATCCTGCTCAAGTGCGGGAAGTGGCTTCGTTTTATACGATGTATAATCTGAAGCCAGTCGGAAAATACCATTTGAAAATTTGCACCAACGTGGCTTGCTGCCTCAGGGGCTCGGAAGAGTTGGTTGAGCACTGCGAGAAAAAGTTTGGGATTGAACGGGGTGAAACGACTCCGGACAAGAGGTTCACTGTTGTTGAGGAAGAGTGTCTAGGTGCATGCGGCACTGCTCCTGCCATGATGTTGAACGATGATTATCATGAGAGTTTGACGGTCTCTAAGCTCGATCAACTTTTGGATCATTTGGAGTAGGGCTATGGAAATGTCAGAAACTTTATTTGCTCAATATTTTAATGAAGAATCACGACCCCTCGATTTCTATTTGAAAGAGATGGGGGGCTATACCGCCTCTAAAAAAGCTCTGTCGATGAATCAGGATGACATCATTGCAGAGATGAAAAAGTCAAACATGAGGGGCCGAGGGGGCGCTGGTTTTCCTACAGGGATGAAGTGGGGATTTATTCCAAAGCAGTCCGCCAAGGCTAAATACCTTGTTTGTAATGCCGACGAGTCTGAGCCTGGGACATTTAAGGATCGGGATATCATGAGATATACCCCTCACCTCTTGATCGAAGGGATGGTCATTGGTGCCTATGCAATCGGCGCAAATCACGGGTATATCTATATCCGTGGTGAGTACACCCGAGAGGCTAAGCTTTTGGATCAGGCCATTCAAGAGGCATACGATGCTGGGTGCTTAGGCAAAAATATTCACGGAACAGGTTTTAGTTTTGATCTGACCGTCCACCGAGGAGCAGGCGCTTACATCTGCGGCGAAGAAACGGGCTTGCTCAACTCGCTCGAAGGAAAGCGCGGCGAGCCGCGGGTGAAACCGCCATTTCCAGCTCAGGCTGGCGCATTTGGCGGTCCTACAATCGTGAACAACGTTGAGACCCTAGCTGCTGTGCCCTATATTATCAATCGGGGTGGGGAGTGGTTCTCTAATCTCGGTAAATTGGAAAAATCGGGTGGCACTCGTCTTTTCTGTGTTTCAGGACATGTGAAAAAGCCTGGGGTTTACGAGTTACCTGCGGGAAGCGTGACCTTGAGGCAGCTGATTTATGATCACTGTCACGGTATTTTGGGCGACAAGAAGCTGAAAGCTGTGATTCCAGGTGGATCATCGGCGCCGGTTCTAACTGCGGATGAAATTGATGTCGTAGCTGATATTGAGCCGCTGATGAAAATTGGAACCATGCTCGGCTCAGCAGCTATCGTTGTGGTGAGCGAAGACTACTGCGTGGTGAAATTGTTAGCCCGCATTACTCGGTTCTATGCTCATGAGTCCTGTGGCCAATGCACTCCTTGTCGTGAGGGTTGCAAATGGATGGAAGATATTATTGAGCGAATTGAGCATGGGCATGGACGTGAGGAAGACTTGGCCATGTTACTGGATATCTCCAACAACATTGCAGGCAAGACGCTCTGTGCGCTCGGAGACGCGGCAGCGGGTCCAGTGATGAGTTTCGTTAAAAAATTTAGAGCTGACTTTGAAGCTCATATTCGAGGTGGAAAATGCCCAAGTGCATAATTGACGGGCGTGAAGCTGAGTTTACGCCGGGACAGAATTTGATTGAAGTAGCGAAAAGTGCAGGGATCGATATTCCTCTTTTTTGTTATCACCCAGGGCTTTCTGTGGTGGCCCAGTGTCGAATGTGCGCCGTCGAGATTGAGAAAATGCCAAAGCTTCAAACGGCATGCTCTACGATGGCCACCGAAGGAATGGTTGTAAAGACCAAATCTGAGAAGACCAAAGAGAATCAAGAATCGGTGATGGAATTTCTCCTGGCAAATCACCCTCTGGATTGCCCGGTTTGCGACAAATCGGGAGAATGCGATCTCCAGGATAACTCTTATAAACACGGTTCATCGTATTCTCGTTATACTGAAGAGAGACGAACTTATCTCGATTTGGACATGGGTCCCGTGATTAAGAAAAACATGAACCGATGCATTCATTGCACGAGGTGCATTCGATTCGGTAATGAGATCGCTGGACTTCGTGAGATGGTAGCTCTTAAGCGAGGTAATAACACCGAAATCACCACGATTGATGGTCGTCCTCTTGAGACCGATTATGCTGGAAACTATTCAGATATCTGTCCTACTGGGTCACTCACTTTAAAAGATTTTCGTTTTAAAAAGCGGGCTTGGTTTTTGACCAAGGTCCCAACCGTCTGTGAGGGATGTTCCAAGGGTTGTAATATGGAGATCCAACAAGACAACGATCAAATCTATCGATGTGTTCCTCGCGAAAATTTGGAAATTAATCGCCATTGGCTTTGCGATGAAGGTCGGTTCAATTTTCACTATCTAGAGCGAGAAGATCGACTGGTTGATCCAGCGCGGTCCAAAAGCAGCGGTATTGAGATTTGTGACTGGGGAACTTCTATTGACACGGCAAAGGCCACATTAGAAGGACAAAAAGTTGCCATTCTTTTGGGCTCGGATCTTACGCAAGAGGAGGCCTCTAGCGTATTACAGTTCAAAGCGCAGCACTACGCTGACTCCCCAATTTTCCACTTTGGTACCCCTGGGGTCGTCTCTTCAAAGGATGATGGGCCAGAGGATCGGATCTTAAAGCAGAAGAGCAAGACTTCTAATCTCAATGGAATGGAGAAGTTGGGAATTCCAGGTTTTGAGCGACTCCCTGCAGAGATCACTGCAGCCTTGGTGATTCGGGGCGGAAGAGCTGTCTTGCCGCCTGAGATTGACGGGGTCGAAAAAGTCGGTATCGGCGTTTTCATGAAAGATCAAGCCATGATGTTTTCGGCGATCCTTCCAGGTCTCTCCTTTGCCGAGAAAGATGGCACGATTCTAAACTATGAAGGGCGGGCGCAGAAGCTGAAACGTGCAGTTCAAGCCCCCGGCCAATCTAAGTCGCTTTCGGAGATTCTCATGATTTGGACCAACCGAAAGAACTCTCACGGAGTAGCGTAAGATATGGAAACCTTTGACTGGATAGAAGTTGGCGCTAAAGCGGCCTTTTTGGTGATCGTTCTGCTCCAAGTGGTGCCGATCATGGTTTGGGTTGAGCGGCGAGGCTCTGCATTGATGCAGAATCGTCTCGGTCCTAACCGATGCGGACCTTTGGGATTACTCCAGTCGCTTGCTGACGTCGTTAAGTTTCTTTGGAAAGAAGATCCCGTTCCCGGTCATGTCGAGCCTTTTTATTACCTATTGGCACCGTTGGTGTCAGTCGTTCCGGCCTTTATGACGTTTGCGGTAATTCCATTTGCAAGCTCCATTCAGATTGGAACCCACACAGTGCACTTTCAAGTGGCCGATTTGAATGTGGGCTTGCTCTACGTTTTTTCGATCGCTTCTCTTGGGGTGTATGGAATCATCATGGCGGGCTGGGCTTCCAACAACAAATATACGATGTTGGGGAGCCTTCGAAGCTCATCGCAAATGATCAGTTATGAGCTTTCAATGGGTTTGTCCGTGATCGGGATTATCATGACCTTCTCGAGCCTTAAGTTGGGTGATATTGCCCAACAACAAGGACAGCTTATTACTCAAATTGGACCTATCGTTTTACCTGAGTGGTTGGCAATTCCACGATGGGGCATCTTTTTGCAGCCCCTCGGATTTTTGATTTTCTTGGTTTCAGTTTTTGCCGAAACGAATCGATTGCCGTTCGACTTACCTGAAGGGGAGTCTGAGCTCGTTGCGGGCTATCACCTTGAATACGGCGCAATGAAGTTTGCTCTTTTCATGATGGCTGAATACCTCAACATGACCACAGCTTCAGGGCTTCTTGCGACCCTTTATTTTGGGGGCTGGCAGTTGCTTCCAGGCATGCATACGATTCTTGGCTTGGTGCAGAGTTCTCTCGGTCTTACGGGAGTGGCTGCTGAATGGGCTAGAGTCCTTTTTGAGGGAGCTTCCTTCTCGATTAAGACGGCGTTTTTCATGTGGTTCTTTGTTTGGGTGCGTTGGACCTTGCCACGATTCAGGTATGACCAACTGATGGATCTTGGCTGGAAGGTCATGCTTCCGTTATCCCTGGCTAATATTTTTATTACCGCCATTTTGACCTTCTACGGGTGGGTTTAAACTATGCTTTTAAAGAAGAAAAAAGGATTCATCCAAGAGCTTTATTTGGTCGAAATCATCAAGGGCTTGATGATTACGATGAAAAATATGCTTTTTGCCCCAAAGGTGACCATTCAGTTTCCTGAGGAACGAAGAAATTATTCAGATCGATTCCGAGGAATGCACTATATCAAGGCGACTAACGGTGTTGAAAACTGCACCGCCTGTATGCTTTGTCCCACGGTTTGTCCTGCAGAATGTATCCACATTGAAGCTGGAGAAAGACCTGACAAGGAAAAGTATCCGGTCAAATTTGAAATCGATCTACTCCGGTGCTGTTTTTGTGGAATGTGCGAAGAGGCCTGCCCTAAGGATGCGATCAAGCTCAGCAATATTTATGAAATGAGCACGACCTACCGCGAAGTCTACGACAAACAATTCTTGCTCGAACAAAGAGGGAACAAATGAATATTTCCCCATATTTTTTCTACGCCTTTGGAGGGATCGCAATCGCGTGCTCCCTTTTGGTCATTTTAAAACGAAATCCAGTAGCCAGTGCATTTAGCCTCGTGATGGTCTTTTTCTCGTTTGCTGGGATTTATGCCTTGCTTGATGCTCACTTGATCGCGACCCTGCAAATTTTTGTTTACGCTGGCGCGATTATGGTTTTGTTCATCTTTGTCATCATGCTTCTCAATGCTGATGTTCCCTCGTTTGATTTGGGAAGAACTCATCTCGGGATTCGTATAGCAACTGGACTCCTGTCCGTTGCGACGCTGGCTCTGTTCATTTGGGCGTTTAGTACGACACAACTCACTCCCCCTGTAGATCAGTTTACTCCAGAGCGGATTGACGCTGCCGGCGGCAACACCCAAGTCGTTTCTGAACTCATGTTTTCCGAATATATTTTACCCTTTGAGCTCACGTCCGTTCTACTCTTGGCCGCCATTGTTGGCGCTGTCGCTATTGCCAAGAGAAAGCTATCTGAGGGGAGGTCTTAATTTATGAGTGTTGAACCTTGGGTAGTCCTTTCTTTTTGCGCGATGATTTTCTTCATTGGTTTCACGGGAGTGTTAATTCGACGAAATATTCTCGTAGTTCTGATGAGCATTGAGTTGATGTTAAATGCCGTCAATCTAACCTTCGTTACATTTTCTAAGCATCTTCAGCATATGGGTGGTCAAATGTCCGTGTTTTTCGTGATCACCGTCGCAGCAGCTGAGTCTGCAGTTGGCCTAGGCCTAGTGATTGCGATGTTCAGAACGCTTCGAAGTGTTGATACGGATCAAATTCAATTTCTTAAGGAGTAAGCATGCTGGCTCTGATACCTCTTTTTCCCTTAATTGGCTTTCTGATCAATGGGAGCTGGTACCTTTTTGGTCAGGCTCCTGAGGGCAGACAAAAGGCAAGTTCTCAAGTGACGGGTCTGATCGGCACCTTTTTCATTTTCATGTCGTTTTTGGTGTCTGTTTATCTGTTTCTTCAATTGTTCGCTATGGATGGCGAGCATCGAATTGTCCAGCAAGTGGTTTTTCCATGGATTTATGTCGGGACAGTTCATCTAGATTTTGCTTTCCGAGTGGATTCGTTATCGACCCTATTTACTCTAGTGATTACAGGTGTCGGAACTCTCATTCATCTCTACTCCATCGGCTATATGAGCCACGATGAGACGCCGGGCAAGTTCTTTGCTTATTTAAATCTGTTTTGTTTCGCGATGTTAATGCTCGTCCTCGGAGCCTCTCTTCCGATTCTCTTTTTGGGTTGGGAAGGGGTTGGCCTCTGTAGTTACCTTTTGATTGGGTATTGGTACACAGACGAAGACAAGGCTAAGGCAGGAAAAAAGGCCTTCGTGGTCAATCGCGTAGGAGATCTCGGCTTTTTGGTGGGGATGTTCTTGATCTTTTCGACCTTTGGAACCCTTGATTTCGAGGCGCTTCGTTCGTTGTTGGCCGAGGCAGGTCACATTGGTGGCGCAGTTCGGATTGATTTGGAAGCAGTAACAGCCATTTGTTTGCTCCTGTTTGTGGGCTGCATGGGTAAATCAGCTCAGATTCCACTCTACGTTTGGCTGCCCGATGCAATGGCCGGGCCGACCCCTGTTTCCGCCCTGATCCACGCTGCGACCATGGTGACTTCGGGGATCTACATGATCGCTCGGTTGAATTTCTTTTACAGCCTGTCTACTACCGCTTTGAGTGTGGTTGCAACGGTCGGGGCGGTTACCGCTTTTTTCGCTGCCACCATTGCAATTGCTCAAAAAGATATCAAAAAAGTATTGGCCTATTCGACCGTGTCTCAACTCGGGTACATGTTCCTAGCGTGTGGAGTGGGCGCCTATACCGCTGGGGTTTTTCACGTCATTACCCATGCGTTTTTCAAGGCGCTGTTGTTCTTGGGTGCGGGTAGTGTGATTCATGGCATGCACGAGGAGCAGAACATCCTCAAGATGGGTGGACTCAGATCGAAAATGCCAAAAACGTTTTTAACTTTCGCAATTGGATGGTTGGCTATCTGCGGAATTCCTCCATTTTCTGGGTTTTTCTCCAAAGACGAAATCCTGTGGCAGGCATTTAGCTCCCCAACCGGTTCAACCATGCTCTGGGGCTTGGGCGCTGTGACAGCGGTCATGACTGCATTCTACATGACCCGCCTTTTTACACTTACCTTCCTCGGTACACCCCGGTTTGAGGAGCATGAGGAGCACGGGCACGGGCATGACCATGATCATGGTCACTCAAAAGGCGGCATCCATGAGTCACCCACGTTCATGACTCTTCCGCTTCAGATTCTTGCGATTTTGAGCGCCATTGGAGGACTGCTGAGCATTCCTCACTGGAGCTGGCTGGAGCATTGGCTTGAGCCTGTGATTCCGGCTCATGAGTTGGCGGCCACAGCTGGTCACTCAGATATGGAATGGATCCTGATGGCAGTCAGTGTGATCGGCGCCATTTGTGGGATTGCTTGGGCTTTACAAAAGTATCGCAATTTCAAAGCTGAGGCTGCAGGTGCAGAGCCAGGCGCTCTTTACCAGGCCATGGAAGAGAAGTGGTACGTTGATGAGATTTACGATGCGTTGATCGTTAAGCCAATTCACAGACTCTCTGAAGTTCTCTGGAAAGTCTTTGATATACAAATCATTGATCGAATCGTTGTTGGTTTTGGACGGATTTCCCTGTGGAGTGGCGAGACCGCTCGTGTCATGCAAACCGGCTCCATTCAAGTTTACGCATTGATGCTACTCATCGGACTCATCGCAACTGCGGGGTATTTAATTTATGTCTGGGTTTAATTCAAGTTTACTGACAATTCTGGTTTTTCTACCGGCCGCTTGGGCACTCGCTGGGCTCCTGATTCCGGTAAAAACGGGAGGAAGCGCGCCCTTGAAATATTGGGCCTTAGCGGGCAGTTTGGTCACTTTTTTCCTCTCAATTTTTCTTTATGTCCAGTTTTCTCCTCATGGAGAGGAATTTCAGTGGCTCGAAACCGCAAGTTGGATTCCAAGTTTGGGAATTTCCTATTCGGTTGGAATCGATGGAATCAGTCTCTGGCTGGTCATGCTGACCACATTTCTCATGCCTATTGCGATCTTGGGTTCGTTTAAAGCAGTGGAACACCGCGAAAAGGAGTATTACTTCCTCCTTCTGGCTCTTGAGACTGGGATGCTGGGAGCGTTTGTCTCTCTAGATCTATTCTTGTTCTACGTGTTCTGGGAAGTCATGCTGATTCCTATGTATTTCCTCGTTGGAATCTGGGGAGGCAAAGAACGAATTTATGCTGCCATGAAGTTTTTTCTCTATACCATGGTCGGATCACTTCTGATGTTGGTCGCGATTTTCTATCTGGCCTACCAACATAAAGTACAGTTGGGGAGCTATTCGACCCTAATTTTAGATTTGTACAAGTTGCACATTCCTGGCGTCGGCTATTTTGGCGCCCAAAGTTTGTTGTTTCTTGCGTTTTCTTTGGCTTTTGCGATCAAGGTGCCGTTATTCCCGTTGCATACTTGGTTACCCGATGCTCACGTTCAGGCTCCTACGGCGGGCAGTGTGATCTTGGCCGCCGTTTTGCTCAAAATGGGTGGATACGGTTTTCTTCGAATTGCTTTCCCTCTCTTTCCTCAAGCGGTAAGCCTGTATCAGGTGCCGTTTATGACTTTGGGCGCAATAGCAATTATCTATGGAGCGCTTGTTGCGACGGTTCAGCCGGATATTAAAAAGCTGGTTGCTTACTCGTCAGTAAGTCATATGGGTTACGTAATACTCGGGTTGTTCTCTTTGAATCAGATCGGCGTTACGGGCTCGATTTATCAAATGCTCAATCACGGGATTTCGACCGGAGCCCTTTTCCTTTTGGTAGGAATGATTTACGAACGACGGCATACTCGTGAGATCTCTGCATTTGGGGGTATCACTCGTGTCATGCCTCTTTTTGCTGTCACATTTATGATCGTAACCCTCTCATCGGTTGCGCTTCCTGGAACCAACGGGTTCGTCGGTGAGTTTTTGATCCTCCTGGGATCTTGGAATACTAACCGAATTCTCGCTTCAGTAGCAGCTCTTGGAGTTGTGCTGGGCGCTGTTTACATGCTGTGGATGTTCCAGCGGGTCATGTTCGGACCTATCACGCACGAGGAAAACAAGAAACTTCGCGATTTGTCTGTAAGAGAAGTTTTAGTTCTTGCTCCGCTCGTAATCGCTATTTTCGTGATGGGAATTTTTCCCAATCTTTTCTTCGAGAAGATGGACCCCTCGGTTCAGAGATTTCTTAATCGGAGTTCTGCAGGAATAACGAGCCAGCCGAACTCTGCTTCTCAAACTTCTTACGCACAAGGAAATAACCATGGAAGTTCTTAAAACCATCCGCCCCGAGCTCCTCACTCTCAGTCAGGAGCAGCTGAACTGTCTTCTTCCTTATTTTACAGTTTTCGGTGGCACATGCCTTTCCATTCTATTGAGCGTTTGGGGAGGACTTAAGCCGAAGTGGCCAGTATTTTTGGTGACGTCATTGACCTGCATTATTGCGATGCTTTTAGGTTCTAGCTCAGGTGACGGAACCTCTCACACCCTTTTCAACGGGATGATGGTGGCTGATACCTACTCACAGTTCTTTAACGTGATTTTCTTGGGCGCTGCGTTATTTACGATTTTTTCCTCGTTTCGATATTTGGACGACGAAAAGCTCCAGCACCCAGAATATTACGTGTTGGTGATGTTTGCGGCGTTGGGGATGATGCTCATGGCGTCGGCTTTGGATCTGATTGTCATTTTCATCGCTCTTGAGTTGATGTCTTTGAGTGTTTACATTTTGGTTGGCTTTAGAAGAAACGACCGAAAGAGCAATGAAGCTGCGATGAAGTATTTTATCCTGGGCTCAGCCGCCTCCGCAGTTCTTCTTTACGGCTCCGCGCTCATTTATGGAGCGACTGGTTCTACTGAAATTCGATCGGTACTCAAGTTTTTGCAGGAGCACCCGCAGAGCTTGAATCCAATTTTTGGACTTGGCTTTGCTTTGGTCCTGTTTGGATTTCTTTTTAAGGTGGCCTCCGTTCCGTTTCACATGTGGATGCCTGATGTCTATGAGGGCGCCCCAGTTCCTGTGACTGGTTTTATGACCACAGGGCTGAAAGCAGCTGCCTTTGCTACCTTTGTACGCATCTTGGCGACTATGGGTTATGGAAATGGAATATCAGCCGCCATTCAAAACCATCTTCATGATGTCCTTTGGGTTTCTTGTGCTTTGACGATGTTACTTGGAAATTTTATTGCTCTCACTCAGGTAAATCTGAAGAGAATGTTGGCCTATTCATCGATTGCGCATACTGGCTACCTGCTCTTGGGAATTTTGTCGGGGACACGAAGTGAGCTCGGATTTGCTCCCGGAGTTATGTATATCTTGGTCTACGCGGCGATGAATCTCGGCGCGTTCGTGATCTTGACTTTGCTTGCGGCTGAGGGTGATTCAAAGCTGAATCTCCATGACCTCTCCGGAGTGGCGCGCCGACACCCATGGCTTGCTTTTGCAATGTCTGTTTTCCTCCTTTCGATGGCCGGTATTCCTCCTACGGCGGGCTTTGCCGCTAAATACCTGGTATTTTATTCGGCCATTCAGGCCAACGAAATCCCACTGGCTGTGATTGGAGTTCTTAGCAGCGCAGTTTCAGTTTATTATTATCTGAGAGTTTTAGTCTATATGTATATGAAAGAACCTGTGGGGAGTCCTCCTGTGCTCCGGATTTCCCTCTGGTCTGGATTGGGCGTCGCGGCCATGATCCTCATTACCATTCAGGTTGGAGTCCTTCCTGAAAGAATGATAGACTTAGCTAAGAGAGCCGTTTTGAGTCTGTAGATCCTTGGCCTCACTGAGGTCAAATGCCACCAAGGATGGGGGCGGATGTGCAAGAGAGTGAATCTAGGTCGGGTAAGACTTTTTATATCAGACTGAAGTCCGGGCGCGTACTGGGGCCTCTCGATCTTGAGAGAATAGCGCGTCTTGTCGTCAAGAAACAGATTTTGGGTGAAGAAGTCGCTCGAGAATCTGAGGTTGGCGAGTGGACGCCCATCAGTCAAATTCCAGAATTATTTAACCTTTTGGTCGGACGACTTGAAAAGGGCACGTTTGCCTTTTCCTCGGCACCGTCTGGCCCTGGAGGGGCTCTGCCGGGCACAACTCAGGATCAAGCTTTTGAGTCGGTGCCAGATCCTGAGGCTCAGTCAGAACCACCCGATTCCCCCTCCTCCTCAGAACAGGACGCTACCTTGCTGGTGGTGCGGCAGGAGCACGAGCCTCTCGTGGGCGAAGATGCTCAAGGTGAGCCAACTCGAATTGGCGTTCAGGTGATTGAGCCGGGTGATGCGCGCTCAGCACAGTCCACTGAGAGACCTGACGAGACTTTTTCAAGTGACAGGACCTTATTGATCTCTCGCGATCCCTCGTTGGGTAAGGTCAACCAGTCGAGGTCCGATCCCGTATCTTTGGGGAAGCGGGCTTGGCAGATCGGCAGAGGGCTGTTACTGGTCTTAGGCTTCAGCTACCTGGTGTATGATCAATTTTTGATTACACCAGAACATCCAAGGATGAATTCACTCGAAATTATTCGACCCAAGCTTCCTGAGGCTGATCGAGGAAATTTGAATCCGAGTCGCAGCATTGAGAGGTATAATGCTGCCTTCCAATATTATCAGCTCGATACAGTGCTTGGCTATAAATTGGCGTCAGAGAAGTTTAGAGAGGCCATTACCTTAGATCCGAATAACGTCAAAGCATTGGCGATGTTGGCTTCGAGTTATTTGAACTTGATTGATTCTTCGAATAAGGACGAAAACTACTTTGATGTCCTAACGCGGCTCATTGACATGTCGCGAGCCAAGTCGGTGGATCTGCCTGAGTCTGTGATTGCGGATGTTGAGTTCTTTATTGTGGTGAATAAGGCCGAAGCGGCTCAAGCCCGGGTCATTGACTATACTAAAGCTCACTCAAATTACGGTCCTGAGATGTTCTATTATTTGGCACTGGCATTTTTTTGGCGTGGTGACAGTGTCAATGCTGCTCGATTTATTGAACAGTTGCCCGACTCAAAGGCATTCTCTGCTAAGGTATTCTACCTTAGGGGGCAAATTGCCGAGCGTTTAAAAGATGTGGGGTCAGCACTAGCTCAGTATAACAAAGCAATTGCCTTCAATAGTAGCCATGTCAAGTCTCGTCTGAGAGTTGCTTGGATTTCGAGTGGTCAGGGCAAGATTGGAAATGCTGCGACTCATTTGAATTATAATCTGAGTCATGTTGAGCTGCTTTCTCCGAAGGAACTTAGTGAGACCTATTTTCTTCATTCGCAGCTCATGGCATCTGAAAAGAACTGGAAGTCTGCAAGTGAGTCGATTGAGAATGCTGTGAAGTTAGACCCAGAAAATCATAGGCATCTTTTAGAGCTCTATTCAATCAAGGCTAAGTCTGGGAGCTCGATTGAGGCTGTTCAAGGTCAGGCCCGAATGTATTATTTTTTAGGAGAAGGGGAACGGTTGGTACAGGCAGGGCGATATCATGATGCGCTCATTCCATTTCTTCAAGCCCGGCAAGCGGATGATCAGTCACCGATCCCCCCGGTTAAGATTGGGGACATGTTTAGCTACTTACATGATGTCGAAAATGCGCGTAAAAATTACAAACTTGCCGCAGATCGTGCACCGAATCATATCCAAATCTGGTCAAAATACATTAAAACCTTGATTCAAAGCTTTGATTGGGCAGAGGCTAACAAGGCAATGGATCGGTTTCGAAAACTCAATGTGAGCCAAAGTGCTATTGATAAGGCCGCAGCGGATATGTATCAGCAGCAGGGTCGCTTTGTAGAGGCTCAGATGTTCTACAAGAAGGCCATGGCTCGTCCATCGATCGATCCAGAAGTCTATATTGCTTATGCAAAGAGTTTAATGTCGACCAAGAATTATAAGGACGCTCCATTTTTCTTTGCTCTTGCATTGAGGTTTGACCCTCTTAATTTTGAAGCCATGATTGGTACTGCCAAGTGCATTGCCGAAACTGAGTCGATCGAGCGAGCCATTAGTCTTTTGCAAGATGAATTGAGAGCCGGCAGTATTGCACGTGCTGAGTATTTGGCCGCGATTGCTGAACTTCAAATGCAGAAAGGTAATTTGGATCTTGCTCAAGAGAATGTTGATCAAGCAATTCAAGTCAATCCAGACTACGCCTATTCATGGAAACTTCAGGCGCAAATTCACATGAGTCGAGAGCCAGTCGATCGCCAGGCCCTCGACAAGGCCCTTGCTTCCTATAAGTCGTATTCTGATCGGAACCTTTCTGATCCTTCCGGGTACCTCGAGCGGTATCAGATCTTTGTGAGAAGAACTCAGTACGATCAGGCGAAGGAAGAGCTTAACAAGATTTTCGAGATTTACCCCAAATACCCAAATCTACACTACTATCTGGGAGCCCTTTACGGACTCCAAGGAAATCATAAATTGGCGATCGAGGAGTTCAAGACTGAAACGCAAAATAACCCAATGAGTGCCCAGGCGCTCATTGGGTATGGAAAAGAACTTCTCGAGCTCAATGAGCCCGATGCGACTCGCGAAGCCCTCGTTCAGCTCACCAAGGCTATGCAGGTCAATCCACGCTCTGCCGATGCAAAGCAGAACGCGGGTTGGGCCAATTTCAAATTGAAAAATTACACTGCTGGAGTTGCTTTGATTCGAGAGGCAATTGCACTGGACCCAGCTAACCCAGCTCATTACCGTCGGCTCGGGTTAGTTTATCGCGACTCGGGTGATCCAGCCGGTGCATGCGTTGCTCTGAGAAAGTATATTGAGATGGAGCCCGATGCTCCTGATCGAGGCATCGTGATTCAAGGCTGCTTATGACTTCATCCTGTAAACGCAATATGTTACGATGAAGTTACTATGTTGGATTCTCGATATTTTCAAGAAGGCGTTGAAGAACTAAAAATGGGCCTACGCAAGCGGAGTGGAGGAGACGAATTGGTTGCGCAAGTGGCGCAACTCTCTCAATCTCGCAAGGAGCTCATTTTGGCGGCAGATGCGTTGAAGGCCAATCGCAACGCTGTTTCTCAAGAGATTGCTAAGCTGAAAGCCCAAGCTAAATCCAATCCTCAGGCAGCTCAAGAGGCGGACCAAAAAGTTCTGGCTATGAGAGCCGTCGGCGAGGAAATTAAGGCCATGGACGAGAAGCTCCGCCTTGTCGAAGAGCAGTATCAAGCTCTGACCTTGAGAATTCCCAACCTTCCTCATTCGAGCGTTCCTGTTGGTAAGTCGAGCGATGAAAACTTCGAGGTGAGGCGATGGGGAAAGCCCACCGAGCTTTCATTTGATCCAAAAAGTCACGTCGACTTAGGGGAGCACCTAAAAATTATCGATTTTGAGAGGGCCGGCAAAATGTCCGGTGCGCGCTTCGCTCTTTACCGAGGCGCAGGTGCGCGGTTGGAGCGTGCCCTGATTCAATTCATGCTGGACCTCCACACCTCGGAACATGGCTACCAGGAAGTGATCCCTCCGTTCATGGTCTCACGGGATGCGATGACTGGAACTGGCCAGCTGCCGAAATTTGAGGAAGATCTTTTTAAGACGCATGTCGCCGATCGAGAGCTTTTTCTGATTCCAACGTCAGAGGTCCCGCTGACCAATATGTATCGAGAGGAAATTATCGAGGCCGGTGCTCTTCCCTACTATCTAACGGCCTACTCTCCTTGTTTTCGCAGCGAGGCTGGGTCGTACGGCAAGGATACTCGGGGGCTCATTCGACTCCATCAATTCCAAAAAGTGGAACTCGTTAAAATCGTAGAACCTGATCAATCCTACGAAGAACTCGAGAAAATGGTCCAAAACGCTGAAAAAGTCCTTCAGCTCCTTGAGTTGCCGTATCGGGTCCTTTTGCTTTGTTCCGGCGACATGGGGTTCTCCGCCACCAAAACCTACGATCTCGAGGTTTGGCTCCCGAGTCAAAATACTTATCGCGAAATCTCCTCCTGCTCCAACTGTGAGGACTTCCAGGCTCGACGCGCCCAGATCCGCTATCGCCCGGAGCCTCAGGCTAAACCTAAGCTAGCGCATACCTTGAACGGTTCTGGCCTTGCTGTGGGTCGGACGTTTGTCGCGATCTTGGAGAATTGCCAAGACCAAAACGGTAATATTCGTATCCCTCGAGTTTTGCATAGGTACCTAGAGGGCGCCCCTGGCTTTACCCGACGTGGAGATGACCTCTACATTTTGGCCCAAGTCTAACTTCAATCGCTTTCTTGCTGCAAACAGGTTGGTTTCAGTGTAAACCTAGGCCTTCAAATTGTAGCTTCCGACCCAATGGAGAGATGGCAGAGTGGTCGAATGCATCGGTTTTGAAAACCGACGTAGGGGCAACCTTACCGGGGGTTCGAATCCCTCTCTCTCCGCCATCATAGCTCCGAGGCCTCTCAAAGATCGGCACGACTTTTCGGCTCCTGCCTCAAAGTCTCTCCGCCACCTGTTTGCCGTCGAAGCGCATCAGTCATAATCAACCGAGGACACCTCATCCTGTGAAAAATTTTTGGAAAATTCTTTGTTTGGCTTCGTTTTTTATGCCGTGTGTTGCTTGGGGGAGCGTGCCAGTACAAGCTGCTGTCATTGGAGAAGAAGACATTGTCTCTCTGCGAAATGACGAGCATCCAGAGTTTGTCCTCCTGCAGGGAACGATTCCAGATCATCAAGAATTTTTTGAAGTGATCGATATCGTTGAGGGCGAAGATGAAATCACCCACATTCCTCTTTGGGAGATCATTGTTCATTACAAGCGGAGTTTTAATGCTCCGGCCAACATCGATTTAGACGATCTTTTGGTCGAATATGTTTTCCACATCATCATTGCAGATCGAGCAGACCTCTCTCAGTTCGAGGAAAATGCTAACTCAGATTCTGATCTAGATTCTGTGATTCAGTAATTTGTCGATCCTTGAAGAGTCTGAGTTAATTCGACTCGAAACCAAGCGACCTCTCGACCTCGACAACAGTAGAACCAATTGCCTGATTCAACTTTATTTTGGTGGAGATCCGCTCAACAGCGTGGATGAGTGTGGCGTGATTCCGACCTCCAAATACTTGCCCAATTTCTTTGAAGCTGATTCCTAGATGCTTTCTGATGAGATAGATGGTGATTTGCCGCGGAAGAACAATCCTTTGCTCTCGCTTTGCACTGCTCAAGTCCGATGCATTTATCCCGAATTTTTTGGCAACGGCTGATTGGATGGAATAGATCCTTTTAACCTGGTGCTCATCGGAGTGGCCACCTTTACAATAAGCAATTTCTGATATCTGAGGAGTGGCTTGGTTAATCGGTTCCTTGGATTGCTTGGTCAAGACCCGCAATTCGCTGATGGTATGCTCCAGCTTTAAATCGATTTTATCAATTTTGCCAAGCAGTGCATTCACTTGCAAGCTGTGCACATGATTACTCGAGTCCTTTTGACTGCGAAGCTGCGTAAAGGCCCGTGCGGAAGCAATACTTACTTGAATTGCTCGATCGGTGTTCAAGATGCTCGACAATATAAGAACCGCGTGTTCAGTAAAAACCCGAGGTAGATACTTTCGATGTTGCCCATGGGCCAAGTTTCTTAAGGTCACAATTTGTGACCTTAAGGTTTCGTATTCTTCACGAGTCAAAGGGAATGAAAAGTCTTCTGGAAATCGCTCATTGTTTCGACTCACAGTTTGATTGAGCGCTTTTGTTTTGGTCTGAAACAAGACTGCAAGATCACTATCCATCATAACGTGCAAGCCTCTGATCAGATGGATGTGACTTTTGACCTCACTGGTCGCTAGTTCCATAAGCAGTTCTCCTTCAATGCCTTGAGATTTCAATCCCGACCTTAAATGCTGTCACGATTGAAGCATCTTAAGGTCACAATTTGTGACCTTAAGATGCTTCAGGTGATTTCTCATGGAGTTCTCGCAAACGGAATACGAAAATCGAGTTTTTAAGTCCGATATTCGGACTAGCGTTGACTTTTTTGAGGCAAGATGTCGTTTTTGGCAAAAACGCTATTCTGATTCTATTTGATTCAGGTAGGACTCTTGGGTAATCTCATTGTGGAGCAGATAAAATTGCAAACCAGAATCACTACAGTTGTTAGAATTTTTGGAGTTTGCTTGATTGTGATTCATTCTGCCCAAGCACAGTCCTATCATCGAGACGCTAGTCAGTGTCTCGGGCGCTCCGAAGAGCTTCAAAGGCTGGCCCGAGAGGATCAAAAAGATCGTGAAGCGCCGGTCGATTGGTCACGAGTAAGCACTCGAGACCAAAAAACGGGGACGGAGCAGGAGCGCCCGGGAAGAGTTTGTTCTGATGCAGGGAATAATTCCAGATCATCAAGAACTTTTTGAGGTGATCAATATCTTTGACGGCGAAGATGAAGTCACCCACATTCCAATCTGGGAGATCATTGCTCATTACAAGGATTTGCTATTGGGATACTTGCGCGTTAATTCCTGCATTGTCTTAAAAAACTTGGATGATTTTCTTATCAGCCAATTTATGAAACCACCGATCAAGGGTGAAAACAGGACAATGATGGGCCTTTGCTAAAAACGCAATTGAAGCATCGGTATATTTTCCTAGTAGTCCTTGTTTCTTTAATTGAAAGGCGAAGTAATTAAACTGGGCGCGCTTTTCTGTCGTAAGCGAATACTCTCGCAGTGCTGATAGCATTTCATCTAGAGCTTGATAGTCTTTCGAAGTTGCAGCGCCGACGACTAGTTCATGTCGAATGACATCGGTAATCGCCACCGAATCGGCATCAAGTAATCCCCGCATAGAATTCACGATAGAATCAGATGCGTCCCCGCGAAAATAGTCAATCCAAACTGAGGTATCCACAATGATCAAATCAGCCACCTGATTTATCCTCGGTACTTCTTTAAGCTGCCCTGATTCCAGGTGAGCTCAATTTTGCCGGCTGACTGAATCAGTCGCTCGATTTTCTTTCTCCGCAGATAGTCCTCCATGGCAATTACAAGCGCCTCTCGCTTAGATTTTGCGCCTGAAAGTCGAACAACTTCAGCTAGGGTTTCAGCGGGGAGATCAAAATTTGCTTTTGCCATAACATTACCTCATTGTACAATAATTTCATTATTTATGTACACAGTCAAGCTTGTGATTTGATAGAGAGTGCCCCGTCCCCAGTGCTTCCCAACGATTCTGCCCGTTAGCTGATCGAACAGCCTAAATCTCACCTTGTCTAAACGTCACCAAATGGTAGGGGAACAAGCGGGGACGGAGCAGGAGTGCCGGGCCCTAATCTGGCCAAGGTCAACACACTCGAGCCTAATCGTTTGAAATGACTCGATTCTCGACCTGCGGTAGGTTGGGTTCGGGCCGGCTCGTTCTTTGACTACGACGACGGTGCGCGGTCGTCCATTCGGTTTGTTGGTGACGCCGGGCTCCGCAACGCGAATTGCGGCTCCCACCTAGTCGAGGGCCTGTAGCTCTTGGCCCTTTTACCCTTTTACTAGAAATGGTAACAATGCCACTCTGTTCGGAAGTCTGACCGCCAGAATCAAAGACTCGTGCGCTCGAGTTGGCCTAATTCGTCCACTGCCGAAACGACTCGAATCGCCTTTTCATCATAGGCTCGATCCAGTTGTCCCACAATCTGCGTGGCTCTCACCCCTTTGAGCTTTTCTCGGTAATAGCGAAGAAAAGCACTCACGCGATCATCATTCCATTTCGCCTCAATGATTTCACAAACCTTCTTTTCTTTGAGCAATACGAAATCGACTTCGCGCCCTTCTTTGTCGCGGAGGTATCTGAGCTGGTACCGAAACCCGTCACGATCTTCAAGGAAGTGAATGGTCTTTAATAAATGACTGGCCACCAAATTCTCGAAACGGGCTCCATCATTCCCATCCACATCACCGTTGTCGTAAAAATAGACTTTAGGTGGTTTCAAAATACTTCGAGGCAAATTCGTCGAATAGGGGTAAACTAAAAATATCAAATACATCCGCTCTAAAACTTCAATCCACTTTTTTACGGTGGGCTCAGAGACTCCTAAATCCTCCGCCAAGTTTTTATAGACCACTGGACCGCCTACTCGTGTCCTAAGCAGCTCAACTAGGAGTTCAAGACGCGTAACGTCCCGGACTAAATCGAGATCGCGAATATCATCTTGAATGACTCGATCCAACCGCTCTCTTCGCCATCGTCTCGCCTCCCGCGGATTTCCGTCGAGAAAGGGCTCGGGAAATCCACCCACGCTCATGAGTCTTCGAAACGCCTCATCCATCGGCATTTCAGGCGGCTTTTCTGACAGAGTAAAGGGGTGCAATCGCCAATAATGGTATCGGCCTAACAGCGAATCTCCACCTCGACGATAAAGGTCAAGACGAGCGCTTCCTGTGACTAAAAACGAATGTTCTCGTTTTTGAACGTCGAAAATGCCTTTGATCCAGTTTTTCCAAAGCTTATATTTATGAAGCTCATCGAAGACAATTAGGGCGTCTTCTTTTGCCCACTTCTCTTGCAAAATCTCCTTCCGATGCTTGCTATTATCCCAATTCAAATAGAGCAGACGGTTGAATTGACCGGTAAGACTCTGAGCTAAAGTGGTCTTACCGCACTGTCTAGGACCACCTAAAAACACCATCTTCTTTTTTAGGTCATTGACGATAAAAGGCGCCAGATATCTCATAAGACTAAAATAAACTACACTTTACTTTAGTCAAGACCAAAATAAAGTGTAGTTTATTTCGGTCAGAATGCGCCACCTTAATGCTTTGTAATCATTGACTATTTATTTACCGACCACATGGACTACGGAGTGGCAGGGACGGAGTACGATTTGGCGCACCAAAAAGGGCAACAGTCGGGCTAAGCAGCAAGATCCTTAGCATCCAAATGCAGAGTCTTAGAAGCTTTGCTTGGCAACACCTCTAAGTCACCATACAATTTTGCAAATTCCTGTGCTTTTGCGGTCATTTTTGCCAAAATGAAAAGCCGTATATCTTTCTCAGTGGCCCAGTTCATCACTGTCGCCTGGTTCTTCATTTTCTCCCACTTCAGTACAGCAACATGACTCACGCAAAATCGACTAGAAAAATCTTGAAGAGTCATTTCAAAATGATTACGAATAAACCGGACTTCAGCACCAGTTAAGCGGGATTCCTTATGAGCTAAGGCACGAAGAACTACCAAGGCGAGATCATTAAAATTTAACTTAGGCGTCCAAACTCCACGAACCTTCACCATCGGTACGTTAATTAGGCAAATAGGAAAGCCAAATCGACTCTTTATCAATGCAAAGACGAATCTGGTCCATCACGTCTGGAATTTTCTCTAATCGAACCTCTTTTTATTTGTAACTCAGTTACATTAGAAAGTCAAATCACCCTTCAAACACGGTCGTTGCTTGTGACTGCTCGTGGAAACGTTGAAGGAGTCTTCCACTGCTAGCTAAATTCAATCAATTTAAAGTGTCGAAATTTTTGACAGTCCTGCAATCCCTAGTCAGGTCAAAGTCGACACACACGTGCCTAATTAATTGAAATCACTCGAATCATGCACTGCGGCAGGATGGCGCGGGGCTTGCTTTGTTAAGTGGGTATAAGTCGCTCCGTTGGGGGCGCGCGAGATGCGGTAAAGGTTGTCCAGGCTCAGGCATTTAAGCGCGAGAAATGCACTTCGAGCCCGATGGCAGGCCAACCCAGATCTCCCTTTGACCAATACGACTGTAGCTGAAGATCAGGCTTTTATTGCTGCGCTCAATGCGCGAACGGGGCGACATTTCAGGCTCCCGACTGAAAGCGAAGTAGAATACTCGATCCGCGGACGCGCTCAGGGGGCAATTACGACTACGACCTACCATTTTGGAAATGATAGAAACGAAGTCCGTAACCGCGCTTGGGTCCATTCAAACTCAGGCAATCAAGCTCACGGCGTGCGGGAGCCTTTACCAGGTCGTACCCTCGATGATTCCCGGAACTCTTTTGGTTTGATTCACGCGATCGGTAATGTTTGGGTCCGAAGTGCGGAGGGTGTGGTTCGGGCCGGCTCGTTCGATCGCTACGGCAGCGATACGCAGTCGTCCCTTCGGCTCGATGGTGACGCCGGGGACCGCTGCGCGAATTTCGGCTCCCGCCTCGTCGAGGACCTGTAACTCTCGGCCCTTTTACCCTTTTACCCTCCTTTTTTTTCTTGGATTTTGGTCTAGCCCGATTCTCTCTGGCAAGCGTTAGCAGCCAGAGAGATACGGAGGACTAGCTATCGTGTTTAATTTTGAAGGTCCAGAAATTCACTGGGAGCACGTTCGATTTCGCCGGCGAGCAAATCAGGCAAGATACCTAAATTTTTACCAGTCGTGAGCAATTCCCTCTATTCGGGCGATTGAAAAATGTTTGCCTCTTGTCATTGGGTCTAGAGTGAATATTGCGAAATCTTGAACTTGAGGGTATTCGTCGAGAAAAACTTTCAAGCTTTTTGCTTTCGAGTTGATTCTGGATTTGACTTCAATCGGGATCACCTTGCCTCGTTCGCTTTGAACGAGAAATTCAATTTCGCTCGTATTCCTGATCCATGTGTAGACTGGAAAGCCCAGTTGATGAAGAATTTGAGCAACAAAATTTTCTAGAAAGTGTCCCTTGAAAATTAAATTCTCGTTCGAGAGGTCTAGGATACTTTGAATTGGAAAGTCAGAGAGGGCTCCCAGTATTCCGATATCAAAGCAAAAAAGTCTAAACTGATTGGGCTGGGTGTAGCTTTTCAGCGGCACCTGAGCCTGATTAATAATGGAACTCTGAATCAGAAGTCCGGCATTCAACAGCCAATCTAAAGGACCCATCAAGTCTTTAAAGGCTCTTTTGCCAGGTATGACATTTTTAAATTGAAACTTTTGGTTCATTCGTGACAGTTGCCGAGGCACTTCTTCCCATACGCGTTTAATATGCATCGAATGGAGTTTTCCAGAATGTTTAGCCATATCATTTTCATAGGTTTCAATCAGGTTCCTCTGCTTTTCGCGCACTATGATCATACGATCAAAGAGTGGTTTATCCTGTTCGTCGATATAGGTCTGGACAATTGCAGGGAGTCCGCCAGTGACGCAGTAATGAGTAAAAAGCGTAAGAATTTGTTCTTCAATGGCCTGAACAAGTGGTTTGTCGTTTTGTAATACCCACTGGGCTAGATCTGGCTTGTTGATGGCTACTAGAAATTCAGAAAAGCTCAGCGGAAAAAGCTGGCGAATTTCAACCTTTCCAACAGGAAATGAATCCTCCGTCAGCTTAACGCCCAGTAAAGATCCCGCACAAACTATAAAAGCCTGGGGCTCCTCTTCGCTGAAATATTTAAGACTCGTGAGAGCAGCTGGACATTCTTGAATTTCATCAAAAATAATGAGGTCAGTTTTTAAATTGATCGGCCTTCCGGAGTGCAAACCGAGAGCATTCACAATGGCAGCCGGACTTACATCACGGTCAAAAATCGAGTGGATCTGCTTTTGTCGCTCAAAATTAAAACAGTGGACTGTCTTGAATTCCAAAGAGCCAAAATGCTGAAGGCTGGTTGTTTTTCCGACTTGGCGAGCTCCCTTGAGTATAAGGGGGTTACGCTTGCGCATGGCTTTCCAGCGAGACAAAAATGGGGGTAGTTCGCGATTCATTCATATGAAAAAATACCATTTTTGATCATTTTTTCATATGAAAATGTACGAAGAGATTCGGCTGTGTCGCAGTGGCTAAATCTGAGGCGCTCGATTTCGAGCGATTCAGGCTGATGGGCTTAACAAAGTGGCCAGCGTGCTAATCCAGAATGGGGAACCGGTGGGATGGAGTCTTCCACTGCTAGCTAAATTCAATCAATTTAAAGTGTCGAAATTTTTATCAGTCCTACGATCACTAGTCAGGTCAAAGTCGACACACACGTGCCTAATCTACTGAAATCATTCGAATCATGCACTGCGACAAGTTGGCTCGGGGCGCCTCGTTCGGTAGTAGGTATTGCGAAGCGCGGTCGTCCAGTCGGAGCGATAGTGACGCCGATTTCCCCAGCGCTCATATCGGCTCCCGCTTAGTCGAGGACCTGTAACTCTCAGCTCACAAGGAGCTGAAGGTAAAAGAAGTTTACGCACGAGAAGAAAATTCTAGGCTTTTGGCTTAAGACTCAGATATTTTGGGCCACGACTTTGATGGGCAGTTGTCCTGCGGAACGATGGCAGCGCCTGCAAAGACCGTTTCGGCTCTTAGAATCGGAGTGTTGAATGAAAGATATTGGACGAAATGACGCATGCCCTTGCGGCAGTAGCAAGAAATACAAAAGGTGCTGCCTACTCAAGATGTCGACCGTCGTGTCAGATGACCTCCTTTGGAGGAACGTTCGCAACACCCGCGATAGCGTCCATAGGAAGGTCGAGCGGTATTCCCACGAGTTTTACGTTAAAGATGATCAGCTCGCTGGATGGGAAGCGTGGTGCATGGATTTTAAGGAACCGCTTGGAGCCAATCAAAAGGAGTTCGGCCTATTCATGACTTGGTTCCTGCATAATTGGGCTTGTCCGCGCCTGCCTGAGCCGCGAGCGCGGATGTCTATTCTCTACTTGGCGGACCGCTTCTCTTCCCTGGATGAGAAGGAGTTGGAGTACCTGAAGTCGCTCTTAAATGAGCCGATCACGTTTTATGAGGTAATTGAGGCAAGGGCCAATCACGGCATCCAGGTGCGCTGTATTTTTACTGGGCGCGAGTTGTACGTTAGCGAGCGAACTGGATCTCAGTATGTGCAGCCGGGTGATATTTTCTTTGGAAGAATTGGCGTCATGAGTTCAGAGGGTAAAACTGCAATTTTTGATGCGGTCTCGGATATTTTGATTCCACCGGCATGGAAGGGTGCAATTCTCGAACTACGTCAAGATATCAAGCGCCTCAAGCGGGTTAAAAAGGACTCACTCTTAAAGTCAAATCACGTCTTGGATTTCGAGTCCGACATCAGGGGTGTTTATCGCGAGATCCGTGATCGTTGGATCAACCCCAAGCCGCCTCAAATGGTGAATACGGATGGCGAAGCACTATCTTTTAATCAAGTGGTTTTTGAGATCGATAGCTCGAATGATGCCTTTGAGGCGCTTCACACTCTGTGTTTTAATGAAACCTTCGACTCACTGCTCGATCGAGCCAGGATGGGTACGGATAACACCATTATTGATGTCGAATTTCCTTGGCTCAAAAAAGGCAATAAAGCTCATCGCGGAATGGAAACCACTATTCTTGGTCATGTAACGATCGAGAAAAACAAGATGACTATTGATGTAAACTCGTTTGAACGCGAGGCCGCCATCAAGGAGATTATAAAAAAGCGCTGCAAGGGGAACGCGAGGTACAAAACAACTCTCATTGAATCTCTAGAAGCAAAGATGGAGGAGCACAAGGCTAGACAGACTCCGGAGAGTAGTGAAAAATATGCCAAGAAACAGCAAGAGCTGATGAGTCACCCAGAGGCGAAGAAGAGGCTGCGAGAGATGCGGCAGAAGCAAATGGAGACTTGGGTCACCTCACGCATTCCTGCTCTAGGGAACAAAACCCCTGTTCAAGCAATGAAGACCGCCGAAGGACGCGAGATGGTGATAGCACTACTGAATCACTTTGAACGGAGTGCTGGGAAATCAGATGATCGGGATTTTGAATTGGATTTAATTCAGGGAGTTAGGAATCAGCTACGAATTGACAGCAGGTGAGCCGTGGAGCAAGCGACCGTGCGCTGAACTCTAGAGTGCCGCTGGAGCAAAATCTTTGGTAAGGTGCTTCGAGCCATGACCGAAATACCGTTGAAGCCAAATCAATTCTGTGAGTTTTGCCAAAAGCCCCTGAGCTATGAAAAGAACCCCGATTGGGAGATTCAAAAGCGCTGGATTAAGACCATGAGCGAGAAGCTCTACTGGAAGGAAATCGAGCACAAAACCTGTGCGTTCGCTCTTGAGGAAAGAAAAAGAGCCGAAAAAGAGGCTAAGGATCGAGACGCTCAACGGTTAGCTGTCAAGAGAAACTTGCAAGAACTCGGATTCTCTCAATTCACAGACGGGCCTCAAAAGGCCTTCGACGTGTGTGACGAGAATCGTGAGGCCTATACGGCCACAAGTGAATGGACTTACCAAAGAAAAGGAATCCTCCTAATGGGGCCTCCTGGACGCGGGAAAAGTCACCTGATGGCAAGCT
The DNA here is from genome assembly GCA_947463705.1 of Bacteriovoracaceae bacterium. Classification (GTDB taxonomy): domain Bacteria; phylum Bdellovibrionota; class UBA1018; order UBA1018; family UBA1018; genus CAINWE01. Next base: position 27,394 of record CANHSO010000001.1, on the reverse strand, counting down.
TAGGGTCGAGGCTCTGTATGGGGAGCCCCATGAGTGGAGCCTTTCAGAACATGAGCGGCCTTTTAGCGCTTCTGCGGCGAGGTTACGACGAAGACCTCTTCGACGAAAGATTGAGAATGGTATCGAGTCAGGTGCATCTCTTGATGCTAGACGATCTGGGTGCGGAAAAGGCCACAGACTGGGGCGAAGAAAAGCTTTACATGATCATCGATACGCGACTCAACTCAAAAGAGGACCGGCCCCTCTTCGTGACGACTAATCTGAATGAGGCTGAGTTGGAAGAGCGGTATCACCAACGAGTGATCAGTCGCCTCCATGAGATGTGTCAATGGATTAAGGTCGGCGGCACAGATCACCGGAGAGATCAAAAGGAGAGGGTGGCACAACAAAGATTTGTTGTTGACACCGTGGATCCTACTCCGCAGCAGCGATTCGTTATGCCTCCAAAAATGGCGCCAAGACGCTGGACATGAGGTGGATTTAAAACTAATCGTAGGCCGAGGAGTTTATTTTTGTTTTTCCTTGGATCCGTCGTGATGGTCGTGCTTTCCCTTGTGATGAGAGCAAGTTTTTGGATCGCAGCCACCACTCTTGGAGCATTCCTTACAGGAACAGTCCTTGGCCTTTCCCTGGGCGCAACGATCGGCACAGTGCTCGTCGCAGGAGCAGTGGGCGAAAGCAGAGACTGGTGCAGCGATTGTGAGGAGTGAGGCAGCTAAACAGACAGCAAGAAATTTTGACATGAATAAGTCTCCTATGAATAGGATTTATAGCTGTAATTCAGAGTCTTTGAAAGCATTGACTTCGAGGACGTCTGGTGATGATTGAACCGGTTGAGTATCCGAGAACCTGTGTGGGCTGCTCGGATAGGAAGTTTCCATGTTAAAAAGTTTATCTTTCAGCTCCGAGTCGTCGAATTGGAAGCGTTGGTTCTTTGGATCGCTCTCATTCAGTCTGATACTGCACCTTTTTTGCAGCTACTTTAGCGTTGGGTATCACGCAGCAGATGAACACTTTCAAATTTTAGAGTTTCTAAATTACAAGCTGGGCCTTACTCCTCAGAGTGTGCTTCCAGATGAGTTTCATGAGCAGATGCGACCTTGGTTGCAGCCCGCTTTCTATTACGGAGTCGTCAAAGTTTTGAAGGGATTCGGAGTGCAGAGTCCGTTCAACTGGGTCTGGGTATTTCGAATGATCTGCTCGCTAGTGGGGTGGTCGAGCTTAGTTCTGATGGCTCTTTGCTCTCGATATTGGTTTCAGGGTGAGCGAGCGCAGCGATTTTTTCTGGCTGCGAATGGGTTGCTTTGGTTCCTACCTGCACTTCATAGCAGAGCTTCCTCGGAGGGGCTTGGGGGTTCTCTTTTCTTGATTGGTCTTTGCCTACTTTCGATTCATCTCGAGTTTTCCAAATCCCAGGGAAATTCGAGTCGGAGCTTTTCAGTGCTGACGCTCATTGGAGCTTTATTCGGATTAAGTTTTGAGTGCCGATTTCAAATGGCTCTCATGCTAGTCGGCACATTAGGGTGGGTCTTAGTTTATAAAAGGTTGCGTTGGGGCCAGATTTTATCGGTATTTGCAGGTTTTTTTGTCATCTTCGCTTTGGGTCGATGGGTAGATGTCTGGGGGTATGGATCATGGAGTTGGTCACCTTGGAACTACTTTTCTTATAATTTGATTCGTGGCGGGGCCTCTCAATACGGTGATTCTCCCTGGTGGGATATTTTTAGGATGTCTTTGACGGAGTCTTGGCCTCCGCTTGGATTTTTCCTCCTCATAGCGATGATCGTAGCTTGGCTGAGGCACCCAAAGCATTTGCTGACTTGGGCTCATCTTCCCTTTTTTGTGGTTCATGAGCTGATCGGGCATAAAGAGTTGAGGTTCTTTTTGCCTCTCGCATCAGCAGCGCCAGCGCTTTTGACGTTTTGTTTTTACTCGGAGAAAAGTCGGGCATTTTTTTCCTTATCATCCTTGCCTGAGCGTCTCCGGTCGCTGATGAGCTGGACTGGTCGGTTCCTCATTCTTGATAACTGCCTTGCGCTCCTGGTGATGAGTTTTTCCCCTGCTTCGAGGACAATTCTGTTTTTTCAAGGGTTGGATGGGGAGTTCAAACGTCGTCCGGATGTGAAGTTGATTTATACACTGGGTCGAGATCCCTATGATTTATTTGGGACCCCGACCTTTTTCTATCGCCCCGCAGGTCTGGAGATTCGTCGAATCGAGTCGGGTACGGCGTTTGAGAGTCTCCTGCAATCAAAACATCAGCCGATCTACTTGGTTCATCACGCGTTTGATTTGCCACCGGAATTCCCGGCGTTGCGTTCCTCTTGTCATCCTGTCTATCAATCCTTGCCTAGATGGGTAGAGAAATTCAATTTTGGCGTTCTAGGGAGCTCGAACGGCTGGTTGGAGCGCATCACGATTTGGGGCCTATTCGAATGCGAGCGGAGCTAATCCAAGATCTGATTGAGAATCGAGTCCTCGACTAAGTGAGGGAGAGTGACCTTGAGTCGAGGCTCCTCTTCCATAGCTCGTTCGATTGCGAATCGCGCTTCGGGGTTTCGTGCCCAACTTCTCCTTGCAATTCCGTTATTCACATCCCAAAAAAGCATCGATTCTAGCCGCCGATCGGCTTCAGGGGTTCCGTCTAAAACCAGTCCAAATCCGCCATTGATGACCTCGCCCCAGCCCACTCCCCCTCCGTTGTGGAGAGAAACCCAGGTGGCGCCTCGGAAGGAGTCTCCGACAAAATTATGGACTGCCATATCGGCTGTAAATTGGGAGCCGTCATAGATGTTTGAGGTTTCACGATAGGGCGAGTCAGTTCCTGATACGTCGTGATGATCACGACCTAAGACAATGGGGGCAGAAACTTTGCCCTCTCGAATGGCCTGATTGAGTGCACGTGAAATCTCGATCCGGCCTTCAGAGTCAGCATAAAGAATGCGTGCCTGTGAACCGACCACGAGGCGATTCTCCTTTGCAGATTCAATCCAGCGTAGGTTGTCCATGAGTTGGGACTGAATTTCCTTTGGGGACTCCCTCAAGCGGTCTCGAAGGACCTGGGTAGCGATTGCATCTGTCGTATCCAAGTCCTTTTCTGATCCCGAGGTACACACCCAACGAAAGGGTCCAAATCCATAATCAAAGCAAAGAGGCCCGAGAATATCTTGGACATATGACGGGTATCTGAATTGGCCATCGGCATTTAAAACATCAGCCTTGGCTCGGCTTGCCTCGAGTAAGAAAGCATTACCGTAGTCAAAAAAATACATTCCTTGCTGGGTGAGTGAATGAATGGCTGCAACTTGGCGTTTGAGGCTCTGCTGGACCCGTAATTTAAAATCATCGGGACGCTCTGCCATCATTCGATTTGACTCTTCGAGAGTGAGTCCAGCGGGGTAGTAACCACCGCTCCACGGGTTATGCAGAGAGGTTTGGTCTGAGCCTAAATCGACCGGGATTTTATTTTTCGCGAGGTACTCCCAGAGGTCTACGGCATTTCCTTGATAGGCGAGAGCGATTCCCTCCCCTTTGCTTCGCGCAGTTTCGATCCGATGAGCGAGGAGTTCCAGATCAGTAAACACTTCGTTGATCCAGCCCTGTGAATGGCGCTTCTCAATCGCCTTGGGATTGATCTCTGCAATGACTCCAATTGCTCCAGCAATCACTGCGGCTTTTCCTTGGGCACCCGACATTCCTCCGAGTCCTGAGGAGACAAAGAGTTTCCCCTCGAGGGAGTTGAGGTTGGGGTTGGATCTTCGACCTGCATTTAAGAGGGTGATCGTCGTACCGTGCACGATCCCCTGCGGCCCAATATACATGAATGATCCTGCAGTCATTTGGCCAAACTGAGTGACCCCGAGCGCATTAAATCGCTCGAGGTCATCTTTTTTTGAATAGTTGGGGATCATCAGACCGTTGGTCACTACGACGCGCGGAGCCTCAGGGTGAGATGGAAAGAGTCCCAACGGATGGCCCGAGTAGAGTACTAAGGTTTGTTCGTCAGTCATTCGACTGAGGTATTGCATCGTGAGAAGGTATTGGGCCCAGTTTTGAAAAACAGCACCATTCCCACCATAAGTGATCAATTCATGGGGATGCTGGGCAACCTGCAGGTCCAGATTATTTGTGATCATGAGCATGATGGCTGCTGCTTGATGAGATTGAGCGGGATATTCGGTAATGGGTCGAGCATAGATGGGATAATCAGGACGAAACCGATGCATATAGATGCGTCCGTAAGCTTGAAGTTCTTCTAAGAATTCAGGGGCTAGAATCGGATGATGCTCTCGTTTAAAATATCTCAGTGCATTTTTCAGTGCGAGCCGTTTTTCCTCTGGAGAGAGGATATCTTTGCGTTTGGGAGCATGATTCACCTTCGTGTCATAGGGTTTTTTTTCAGGTATGGTGTCGGGAATGCCAGCAAGGATAGCGTCTTTAAAGTCTTGCGAGGAAGTATTTTTGGCTTTCATAAAAGAATAGTTATCAAAACCAATCAGGATCATCCACGAAAAGTTCATCGGGAATTCTTGACTTCCATTAGCTCGGTCGGTACTCCTGGCTTGGGAGAATTCACGTGAAAAATGCCTTATTCCGATTGCTGCCAATTTGGATGGCGATGGCCCAAGTTTCCTATGCTGACACGGCTTATGAGGCGCTGTTTCCCTATTATGTGATGGCTTGCGGTTCCACTCAAGAAACATCAGGAAATGCCTGGGGCCATGCAGTCACCTATCTCAAGGGTGTTTGTCGGGAACGAGTTCCGCCTGCGGATATTGAAGTGGGCAAGAAGGCTCCGGCTCCCTGGAAGCTTAAAATTTGCTCGGCTGATGACCTTTCTGAAGATGTTTCCCTAGCGGGTGAGGCAGTTCAAAAGGGGATTTTTTTGAGTGCTAACGCCCGAGTTGCGAATAGTCACTGGATTGCAGTTCCTGGTAGGAACTTAGGGTTGAGTGGAGGTTTGCCAGCGACAGCGTCTTTGGACGCGAAATTTCATGAACAGCTATTAAAACGAATTGTAGACTTGGGGGTTTATTCAGGTCTGCAGCTCCATTCTTCAAGTCAACGTCAATTTGAAGTCCGAGACTTTGGGGAATCTCTAGATCACTATTTAGCCGAGTATGCGCTCACCTCGGATTACGGACTGACCTTGGGGCGAGAGGTGAAGTGTTGGAAAATTCCGGTCAATATTAAACAAATGAGTGCGATCGTAACTTGGGCAAACAAAATCAATGAAGAAGTCTATTTCTGGGATGCCATTCAGTCAAATTGCAATCATTTTGTAGTTAACATCTTGGCTGCAGCAAAGTTGATGAAGCCAATGCCGAAGGGCCTTAAAAATCTGTTGTCATTAACTCACCTGAGTCCTGCTTCAACCCTGACTCGAATCGCAAAAAAAGTTCAGGCCGAAATTCCGACGGTTGATCAAGTCTTTAAGCGGCCGCACCTGAAAGATTCCTTAATTCAATTTGGACAACTCCCTTTTCAATACGGAGTGGTATTCGAAACTTTTGATTTTCACTCATTTGGAAATGTGGAGTTTGTCGAAAATTCTGAAGCTTGGGGCTGTTTCGGCGCGGCAAAGTGTCTTAAGGCAATCGATCAGAATAAAAACCTGACTCAGTTCGATCAGGCATTAAACCGGTATTATGAAAAAATTCTAGCTGCCAGAAAAACGTTCGAGAGTCGAACTCTGCTGGATCGCCTGAGTGATGTTTCAAAATCCGGGCGAGATGAGTATTCGCGGATCCATTCTGCCTACGAACGATGGCTCGCGGAAACAGAAAATGAATTGGTGAAAGCCCTGCACCAATTGACCACAGCAAAGATCAGCTAGAGAGAGCTTGATCTCGGATGATTGCCAACAGCTGGGATAAAATTTGCTCTTTTTTTTCAGGAATGAATGGTTCAGCTAAATCTCTGGGGAGTGGTTGGCTCGATCTCTGCCAATGATCTAACCAGTCCTTGGAGAGCGGATTCGTGAGGGACTTTCTCCGGGTGCTTGCAAGAGTCGTCTCTTTTTTACCCGCAGTAGGTTGCCCTTTTCCGACGTAAAAACCATTCAATAGGAGGGCCGTTCGAACTGCTGTTGAAGCACTGTAGGTAATGAGGCGTGTTTCGCGGAGTTCAAGTGGGTTCTGGGGATGGTGGCTCTTTTCGGCGAGTAATTGAAAGGTTTGATAGCTCCAGAGCTCTGGGAGTGATTTGGGTGAATAGAGATCGAAAAAAATGAGATCTGCTTTTGGACACTGAGAGAGTTGAGTGCGAAAGTCCCCCAGTTTTAGCTCCCAGTTGAAGTGAATTCCGGATGCCAGCTGACCCGTCCAGACCCCTTTCTCTAGTAGCGTTCTTACAATTTCTTGGTTTCTCTCCAAAAAAGGAAAAAGCTCGGGTCTTTGCAGTGCCCTTTTGATTCCATCCAGTTCGGTTTCAAAGCTAATCATTACAAGCCGAGGAGATGCACTGGCGGTTTGTGATTGACCCAAGTGTTCCAAAACGGCAAGCGAGTTTGCGGCGATTCCCAAGCCCACATCATAAATGACCCAAGGGGCAGCGTGGGGTTCTTTAGAAACGGTGGCTAGGCAATTGAGTAAGTTAGACTGCTCTAGGTAGATCTCCTGGGCCTCGACCCACGGGCCGATGGTCGAGTGCATACACTCGTTAAGTTCCGTATTTCTTACGGAAAAACTCCCGTTCGGGAAAGCCTCAATCTGGTGCTGAGTTGCCGGTGGTGTCATAGTGCGTTCTAACGGGCTGATTGGTTTTAGGCCTCGACCCGTGTATATAAGGTTCATGGCTTATTTACCAAACCGTTTTGAATCCAAGTGGCAGAAATTTTGGGATGATCAGGGTACCTTCCGCGCTGAGCAGAAAAGCACCAAGCCCAAGTACTACGTTTTGGATATGTTCCCCTACCCGAGCAGTTCGGGGCTGCATGTCGGCCATCCCGAGGGGTACACCGCTTCAGATATTGTAGCTCGGTATAAACGAGCGAAGGGATTCAATGTCCTTCACCCGATGGGCTGGGACGCGTTTGGATTACCAGCCGAGCAATATGCCCTCAAGACGGGAGTGCATCCGGCGATCACGACCCGAGAGGCGATTGAGAATTTTAAGCGCCAGCTGAAGTCCATTGGATTCAGTTTCGATTGGTCGAGAGAAGTGTCGACCTGTGAGCCTGATTATTACAAGTGGACCCAGTTTATTTTTCTAAAACTCCACGAAAAGGGACTTGCTTACCAAAAAGAAGTCCCCGTGAACTGGTGCCCTGCCCTCAAGACGGTCTTAGCCAATGAAGAGGTCGTAGACGGAAAGTCCGAGCGCGGGAATCATCCTGTTTACCGAGTGCCGATGAAGCAGTGGATGTTGAAGATCACCGCCTACGCTGAGCGGCTGCTCACGGATCTGGATGATTTGGATTGGCCTGAGAGCACGAAAGAACTTCAGCGGAACTGGATCGGTCGCAGTGAGGGATTACTCCTGAGATTTCCACTCGCTTCCGGATCAGGATCAATTGAAGTATTTACCACGCGGCCGGACACGGTTTATGGCGCGACCTTCTTGGTTTTGGCACCTGAACATCCTCTAGTTCAGTCGCTGACCACTCCAGAGCAGAAAACTGCCGTTGAGGAATACCGTAAGCAATCAGCTCAAAAATCAGAGATTGCTCGCCAAGATCAGACCCAGGAAAAAACCGGAGTTTTCACGGGCGGCAATGTGATCAATCCCTTTAGTGGTGAAAAAGTCCCTGTTTGGATTGCTGACTATGTTCTGATGGGGTACGGCACCGGCGCAGTCATGGCTGTTCCAGGGCATGACGAGAGAGATCACGAGTTTGCCAAAGCGTTTGGCCTGCCGATTCGAGTAGTTGTCCAAGGGGGCGTTGAAGGCGAGGGGTGTTTCGCTGGATACGGTACCGCAGTTCATTCTGACTTTATGAATGGCATGGCGACAGTCGATGCAATTCAAGCCGTGATCCAGAGAGCAGAACATCAAGGCTTTGGGAAAAAAACGATTCAATACAAACTCCGCGATTGGCTTTTTTCTAGGCAGCGCTACTGGGGTGAGCCTTTGCCACTCATCCATTCAAAAAGTGGCGACACCCGACCTGTGCCTTTAAATGAGCTTCCAGTCATCTTACCGAGTGTTCAGAGCTATGAGCCTACCGGCACAGGGGAGAGTCCCCTGGCTGCCATTTCGGACTGGGTGAACGTGGCGGATCCTGTGACGGGCGAACCGGCTCGACGAGAAACCGACACGATGCCCGGAAGCGCCGGATCGTCTTGGTACTTTTTGCGGTACTGCGACCCCAAAAACATGAATGAGCCATTCAGTGCCGAATCTGAGAAGTACTGGATGCCGGTAGATCTCTACGTGGGGGGGCCTGAACACGCCGTTGGTCATCTCCTTTACTCCCGCTTTTGGACTAAGGTGCTCTATGACTTGGGACTCGTTTCTCATTCTGAGCCCTTTAAAAAGCTGGTCCATCAGGGAATGATTCTGGGCGAGGACGGCGAGAAAATGTCCAAATCTCGAGGAAACGTGATCAACCCAGACCTCGTGATCGAAAAGTACGGTGCCGATACCCTTCGCATCTATGAAATGTTCATGGGGCCTTTGGATCGAGACAAACCCTGGTCAATGACTGCAATTGAAGGAGTTTATCGATTCTTGCAGCGCACTTGGCGCCTTTTTGCCGAGGAAGTTGGTGAGAATCAGGCAGATGGTTTGAGTGCTGCAGTGGTCGATTGCGAGCCTTCAGCCGAAGATCTTAAGGTGACTCATAAAACGATCAAGAAAGTGACCGAAGATTTGGAGCACCTCCGATTCAATACGGCGGTGAGCCAGATGATGATTTTTGTGAATCACATGACTGGGTTAAAGCAAAAGCCTCTCTCCTGTCTAAGACCGTTTTTACAGCTTTTGCAGCCTTTTGCACCTCATATTGCCGAAGAGCTCTGGGAAATGCTGGGTCAGCAAAGTTCGCTTTCTCATGAATCTTGGCCTAGCTTTGATCCCGAACTGGCCAAAGATCAGGTGATCTCAGTAGCGGTCCAAGTCATGGGCAAAATGAGAGGGACCATCGAGGTTGAACCCGGCTCAGAGCAAGTGGTAGTGGAAAAGCTTGCCCGTGAGCTCCCCTCCGTGTCCAATCAGCTCGAAGGAAAGGTCATTCGCAAAACCATATTCGTTCAGGATAAGATCATTAATTTTGTCGTAGGCTAGGCCGGAAGCACCTACCAAAATAGTCCAATTTGAGGTAGTTAAAGGCATGCGAATGCGAGATTGGGTCATCCTTTCTGGAAGTGCCACGCGGCCTTTAGCTCAGAGTATCTGTGAGAAACTGGGCAAACCTCTAGCTCACGCTGAGATTAGAAGGTTTAGCGACGGTGAGATTTTTGTCGAAATCGGCGAAAATGTCAGGGGTCGTGACGTCTATGTGATTCAAAGCACTTGCCGTCCCGTGAACGAGACTCTCATGGAGATGCTCATTATGATCGATGCCCTGAAGCGGGCAAGTGCTAAGGAGATCACGGCTGTCGTCCCCTACTATGGCTACGCACGACAAGATCGTAAAGTGGCTCCGAGAACCCCCATTAGCGCTAAATTAGTGGCAGATCTTTTCACGGCGGCGGGGACAACTCGAATGGTTTCGATGGATCTTCATGCGAGCCAAATCCAGGGCTTTTTCGGAATCCCTTTTGATAACCTCTACGCCTCCCCTGTGATCTTGGAGTACGTGAAGAAAAATCTCGTCACCAAAGCCCCGCCGGTCATCGTAAGTCCCGATGCAGGTGGTGTGGAGCGTGCGCGATCGTTTGCAAAACGATTGGATACGACTGTAGCGGTGATCGACAAACGAAGAACGGCACCCAACGTAGCCAAGGCCATGAACGTGATCGGCGATGTGGCCGGCAAGTCAGCCATTATTCTGGATGATATGATTGATACCGCAGGTACTCTTTGCGAAGCGGCCGACGCCGTTTTGAACCAGGGTGCCGTCGAGGTTTTTGCCGCCGCGACCCACGGGATTCTATCGGGTCCGGCCATTCAAAGAATTCAAAATTCTAAAATCGAGCGCGTGATTGTGACTGATACCATCCCACTGACGGATGAAGCAGCTGCATGCGGAAAAATCGTTCAGCTCACCGTCGCAGACCTTCTCGCTGAGGCGATCTACAGAATTCACAATTACGATAGCGTGAGCAGCCTCTTTATATGAAGCTAGTAGTTGGACTGGGCAATCCCGGTCTCAAATATGAAACCACTCGACATAACGTAGGTTTTTTAGCGATCGATCGACTCATCGAAAGATGGAAGGCGCAAGGCCCACAAATCAAAAATCAGGGTGAAATTTACCAAGCGACCGTTCAAGGCGAAAAGGTTTTGCTGGTGAAGCCTCAGACTTTTATGAATCGCTCTGGGATTTGCGTCGCGCCAATTTTTCAATTTTATCAATGTGCAGCGAGCGACCTCATTGTGATTCATGATGAATTGGATCTCAATCCGCTCGTCCTCCGCCTTAAAACCGGGGGTGGCGCAGGTGGGCATAATGGGCTAAAATCCATCGACGAAAGTTTGGGTAAGAATCTGAATGGCTATCACCGCGTGAGAATTGGCATTGGGCACCCTGCCCGTTTGCCCGCGGACGCGGATGGATCCAGGCGCGATTGGTCCCGGATGTCACCGGCAGATTATGTTCTGATGCCATTTTCAGATCAGGAGTTAAGTGAGTTAGACCCTCTGCTCGATGAAGCCGCAGGGGCGATTGAAGAAATCATTCAGGGTAAAGTTCAGGCGGCGATGACGCGAGTTCATCGCCAAAAAAAGGAGTAATCAGATGGGTTTTCAATGCGGGATTGTAGGACTTCCGAACGTCGGTAAATCAACTATTTTTAATGCTTTAACATCAGCTAAAGCAGAAGCGGCTAACTATCCGTTTTGCACCATCGACCCCAACACAGGGATCGTGAAAGTCCCGGACCCGCGTTTGGCTGACATCGCTCGGTACATTCCGCCGCAGAAACTCGTTCCTGCGAGCATGGTTTTCGTCGATATCGCAGGGTTGGTGAAGGGTGCATCCAAAGGCGAAGGACTCGGGAATCAGTTCCTCGGTCACATCCGCGAAACCAACGCAATCGCTCACGTGGTTCGATGCTTCTCAGACCCAAACGTGATTCATGTGGATGGCTCCGTCGACCCAGTTCGAGATATTTCGGTCATTGATACCGAGCTCATGTTTGCTGACCTGGATACTGTGAATAAATGGTTTGCTTCCATGCAGAAGGCTGCCCGAGCAGGGAGCGATAAGAAGGCCGCTGCCGTCATGGCAGTTCTTGAGCCTGTGAAAGCAGCCCTAGAATCAGGTAAACCCGTGCGTTCGCTCAATTTGAGTGAAGATGAGTTACAGCTCATCCATGACTTCCACCTGATTACCGCTAAAAAAGTCATGTACGTAGCCAACGTGGATGACAGCGATATTGGCAATAGCGAGCCTAATGAGTATGTGAAAAAACTCATGGCCCATGCGGCGATCGAAGGAAGTCCAGTCGTACAGATTTGCGGCAAAATTGAATCCGAAATTTCTGAACTCTCTCAAGATGAAAAAGAATCTTTCCTAAAAGAAATGGGAATGGACGAGCCAGGATTGAATCGGGTGATCCGAGCCGGTTACGAATTACTTGGACTCCAAACCTACTTCACCGCAGGTGAAACTGAAGTTCGTGCCTGGACGATTGAAAAAGGATTTAAAGCGCCTCAGGCTGCCGGCGTGATTCACACTGACTTTGAAAAAGGGTTTATCAAAGCCGAAGTGTACCATTACAACGACCTGATGAAGCACAAGAGCGAATCTGCTATTCGTGATGCTGGATCACTTCGCCTGGAAGGCAAAGAATACATCGTTAAAGACGGCGACATCATGCACTTCCGTTTTGCGGTTTAGTCTGACTATGAGGCGGGATGGGCTTCCAAAACCGGTCGAGGTTTTGGAGTCGATCCCCCTTCATCTGGTAAGTATACCAAAAATAATTTCTAATAATCGCGGCTACATACTCCCTGGTTTCTTTGTAGGGAATTGACTCGATAAACTCCGTTAGGCCAGTTTCGGGCTTGGCGTTTTTTAGCCAGCGATCGACGGCGTTGGGTCCTGCGTTGTAGGATGCTAGAGCGAGAGCGGTGTTGCCTTGGAAGCGATCGAGTAGTTTTTTAAGGTAGGTCGTACCCACTCGGATATTATCCTCGGCCTGGTGGAGATGGGAGATCGGAATCCCTGATTCGGTCTCGAGTGCCGTCGCAGGCATGAGTTGCATCAAGCCCAGCGCGCCCGATGATGAACCTGCCATCTCATCAAACGCCGATTCTTGCTTGATCAAGCTCAGGACTAAAATCGGATCGAGCTGCTTTGAGTCTGCATATTTTTCGATGAGATCAAAGTGGCGCTTAGGGAAAATTGATCGAAGTCCAAATGAGGTTCGGATTCCTTCAAATCCGCGTTGCCCCAGATCTGAGAAAATTTGGAGTCCTGTAGCAATATTCTGGGCCTTTGAGTTGAGTAGGGCTAAATAAAGCAAAAACTCGTTGGATAACCCATCTCGGGCTTTGATTTGACTCAGCTCTAGGGCTGCTAATTCATAGGCTTTCTCGGCGATGAATTCCTGGCCTCGTCTCAGATGGAAAACTTCGTTCGGCTGAAGCGAGGGATCTGTTTCAGACGCTAAAGGAATTTGACCTTGAATTCCCTCATTGATCGGCGCTCCTGTTTTAAAGGACGCTAAAAGGCCATAATAAGTGAGGGGTGCTTCAAGCTGGAGTTCAGAATAGGCTTTTTTTGCCTTCTCCGGCTCTTTGTCCTTTTCCAGAGAGTTGGCGAGCAAATACTTAGCCCTCACTCGAAAACTCGATCGGGGGAAATCGATTAAAAATTGGTCGAATGCCTTTACAGATTTTGAGTAACTTTGATCGAGTGATAACTGAAGCGCTGCTGTGAACGCAGTTTGGTCCAAGTCTCCCGAGCGGTAGAGGGTGTAGAGTTTCTGTGCACGGAAGGGCTTGATCTTGGGCTGATCTGAGATTTCTGGGAACTCCTGGATAATCGCTGCGACCTCCTGCGACCGGGCAGCAAACGAGGCCTTCACCTTGTTGAGCCAGGTGATGCAAGCCTGTGTGGTTTCTTTCCGGCAGGTGGCCGCGTAATGGGCAAAGGATTCGGGTTGAACCGCAATCAGAGCATTTTGAGAATTGAGTCTGAACAGAGCCTTTTCGTAATAGCTTTGGGAGAGCGTCCAGTTCTTCAAACCCCAATTTGCATCCGCAATGACCAACTCGATTGAAGCAAGGTCCTTGCTTGAATTACGAGTGAGGGGTGACATCGGACTGGTCTGTAAAATTTGCAAATAAGCTTGAAACGCTAGCTCCGCCCAGTGACTGACCATTGCATACTTTTTTTGAGTAGTCGCTTTTTGAGCTCGAGCGCGATTGACTTGAAATACGATCCAGTGGGCATAATCAACGTATGGATCAGAAAGTCTCAACTTGGATGTCGGGTGAATGATCGACCTCACCGCCTGAACTGCAAGATCGAGTTTGCCCTTTTGAAACGCTTGATAAGCGTTTCTGATTCGGTGGGCTTTTTTTGACTTAAATTTCTTGTCCAGGTTTTGGACCAGAGTGTCCAGAGGTTGATTCTCAGCTTCACTCATCTTGGAGTTAGTGGATGGGTGGGGCGTCGATTTTGCCAAGGCAATTGAAGCGCCCAGGTCAGCACCGATTCCGGTGAGTGTGATGAGACCCAGTACTCCAAAGGAGCCGATTCTTGCTCGATTTGTTTTCAAATGCCCCCCTTAATCTGAATTACTTTTCGGCAATTCTGAGTCGTTCGACCGGCTTTCCGTTGATCAGGTGCGACTCGACAATCTCGGATACGTCCTCGGGTGTGACTTTCCCGTACCAGACTCCCTCAGGGTAAACCACCACGGCTGGCCCGTATTCGCAAGCATCCAGGCACCCAGCCTTTTGCGCTCTGATTTCCTTTGCTGATCCTACGCGCCTCAATTCTTGTTTAAAGAGCTGGACGAGGTTTTCCGAGTTCTTAGATTGGCAGCATCCTCGAGGGTGCCCTTCTGGGCGTTGGTTCGTACAGACGAAAACATGAGATTTGAGCTTCATAAGACTCAAACTATGCCGCGTTTTCGGAACCCTGTAAACCGCCCATCACCCCGACATCGTTTAAAGAACGTAGTTTTCGTGTCGCACTGTATTGTCATCCCCGAGTTTTCATGCTAAGTTTTTGGAGTTCTTTGCATTTACTATTCAGGAGTAGCTCAGTGGTAGAGCAGCCGGCTGTTAACCGGCTGGTCGGGGGTTCGAATCCCTCCTCCTGAGCCAATTGCAAAAGCCTCTGAAGTCTTAAGTGATTTCAGGGGCTTTTTTGTTTCTACCTATTTCAACCAGCCCAGACAAAACGCACGTCGTTTTGATGGTGCCAGCAGGCAGGGCGTAAGCCGCTTGTAATGACTTTTGCGGCGGCCGCAGGCTGACGGTTGCGCAGCAGAGGAACCCGTGTTTGAGCAGGTTAGGACGACCTGCGGAGTAGCGGCACTCAGGTCTTCAGTTTTGCTCAGAAATACGCTAGTTTAGCGGCAAGATGCTGGTGACACGAATTGCAAAACTAGCTTTGGTTTCGAACTCCGGAAAGCTAGAGGGTGCAGCGGATACCTACGGTCGGCATCTGAAGTTCACGCAGCACTGGGTTACCCAGCTCTATACCGGGAAATCAGCGGTCAGAATGAAGCTAAAATAATAAAATCTTGGAGGATTTTATATGGGAGAACCGGCTAAGAAATTTGCAACCTACGAAGATCTACTCTCATTACCTGAGAATCTGGTGGCGGAGATCATTGCAGGGGAACTCATCACGTCCCCAAGGCCCTCGATGCGTCACGTCCAGGCATCGTCCAGTTTAGGAGACGAGCTTGTTAGTCCTTTCCAAAAAGGAAAAGGCGGTCCGGGCGGCTGGTGGATTTTGGATGAGCCCGAACTGCACCTGCAAGGGGACGTCCTGGTCCCGGATCTTGCTGGGTGGCGGAGGGATCTTGTGCCCAATCTTCCCACTGACGCGCACTGTAAAATCGCACCGCACTGGGTTTGCGAAGTCCTGTCGCCTAGCACTGCGGGGTTGGACCGCGTTAAAAAAATGCCCATCTACCTTCGTGAGAAAGTCGATCATGTTTGGTTGATCGACCCAGTAATGAAAACACTCGAGGTCTTCCAACGAAGTGAAGCTCAGTGGGTCCTTCTTAATTCATATGTAGGTAATAGTCCGATTCGTGCGGCTCCATTCGATGCCGTCGATATCGACCTGGGTTCTCTCTGGATGGATTGATCGCGTTCCCCGACTCTTGAATTTTTTAAATATTTAGTATAGTAAATTCCTCACCGTTTTCAGAGTATTCATGGCAATCAGCTTGGTTGAGGTCTTTTGATGAAGTTAATTAAGCAGTTCAGTGTTTTGGGCGTGAGTTTGATCCTGGCGGGGCTAGTTCCTGCGAGCGCAATGGATTCACCACCTAGAGTCCGACAAGCCCCACGCCCTGAACCCGGCCGCCCTGAGCGGCCTCGGTCTAAAACGGGTTGTCCGGAAGGTATCCAGCAAAGGACTAGTGCAAGTTTGAACTTTTCAGCCCTCTTGGGCAAGGGAAGTTATGGAGAAGTGCACCGCGCTAGCTTGGGTGGCGAGACGGTTGCCGTCAAGGTTTTGACCGGAGAGTTTGATCGCCCTAGACTTTTAGCTGAGTTCCGCACTCAGCAACAAGCTGGAGAGAAGGGAGTTGCTCCACGAGTGATTGGAGACTCTTATTTTTGCATCCCTGATTATCCTGAAACGGGGCCGGTCTTAGCGTTTTCTATGGAATTAGTTGAGAATGCTCAGACTCTAGAGGGTGCAGTTGAAGGCATGAATGCTCTCTCCACTTCTGAAAGAAATGAACGGATTCAAGCCCTGGCGCGACAAACCTTTGGGAAATTGGGCGACCTCCATGGGGTAGGGATTTCACATCGTGACCTGGCCCCCTCCAATATCCTCGTGACCGCAGGACTCGATGGAGGACCCGGTGCTGTTTACATCATTGATTACGGCCTGGGCACGAGTTCTGTAGGTCATGCTCAGTACCACGTTGCTGAGATGCTGACGGCAAAATATGAGGACATGGATTTTGTCGCTTTAACTCTGATTTATCTCGAGGCTTTGGGTCAGGTTGAGACGTCGGAGAGAAATCTTACGATCGATGATCTCGTCGATGTTGTGGATAGTCTTTCAGATTTAAATGATTTCAGAAGTCTTGTACTCGGTCGACTCAATGACATTAAAAACTTTTTTAAAAAAAAGCGAAAGACTTCCTGATCGAATCAATAGGCCTGCGCGAAGGTTAAATTAAAGCTTTGTCAGAATTCTGACGATCTATGCTTTAAGGAATAGGGGGAGTTATGAACGCTTCATCAAATCATCCAATGTATCCCGGCATAGAAAATTCTTTAATCAACCCGGAACAAAACACCCGCACAGGAGCAGTTCCAGAGCGCATCAGCTACGCCGAAGAACGGCATCAACTATTGAACTCGATCCGAATTCTTCAACTTCAAAATGCTTCTCTCCGCGAGGAGAATCAAGAGACCCTACTGACTAACCAGACTCTCTCTGAGAAAATTGAAAAGTCCCACCTCGAACACCAGGTGACTAAAAGAGAGCTCGAGCGCCGGCAAGGGTATATTGACACTTTCAAAAAGATTGAAGCTAAGTGGTTATCTCGAGTGACTCAACAAGAGAGTCGAATTCAAGCACTCACTCAAGAACGAGACCGACTTCTAGAGCAGGTGCTTCAAAGGGACCTCGATGCAGTCGTCGAGATCGAAAGCAAGAGAGTAGTCCTTGAAGAAGGGCAGAAGCTCGCGAACCACCAAAAAGCGATAGAATCCAAGTCAGCCTGGCTCGAGCGCTACCAGAGCCGACTCACTCAGTACTCGAAGAGTGTGAATCAGAGTAAACTCAAGGTGAGGGAGATTTCGAACCAAGTTGCCCATGAAATTCAGAATTTATCTCAGTTTCACCCGCTGAAAGATTGTCTAAAAATAACTGAAATGGAACTGACTCACCTCGAATTAAGACTCCGAAAACTCCCTGAATCCTCTATGGAACGCCCAGAGCTCGAAGGCGGACTGACCCAGCTCGCCGAACAAAGGAATTTTATTCTTGAACTTATTGAGGCATCTCAAGCTGAACTTCAGAGGCGAGCAAACTCCCTCCTTGAAATGTCAATGGAGGATGCGTTACACCCGATACCGCCTCCCTCGCCAGCCCCTAAACAGGCGGAAATGAAGGCTCCAGAATACTAGAATTTACTGCAGAGCGTTAGCACACTTCTTATTGCAGCTCCTCGCGCACCCGATTAAAATGATTGAGTGCCCCACATGAAGCGCCTGAGATATTGCTGGTATCCATTTATTCCGTTCGCTTTTCTGGTTCTGTTTATTCTTTTCTTATCACTTTTCCCGGTCCGGACTGAGGCCGACTCTGTACCCATGGCTCCCAGCTCACCTGCACCCACTACACTCAGGATCGCTAAGGCCAAGTGGTCTGCAGAAATTGTGAGACCCACGACACTCAGTAAGCAAATCAAATACTTGAGTTTTTCTGAGAATCATATTCCTGTAGTACTGATTACAACTCCCGGCAATCCTTCTCAGTCAGTGATTGAAGTTCGAGGACATTACTCGCGGCCAGGCTGGAGCCTTTATTTCCATGGGGAGTCAATCTTGGGAAAACTCGATGACCCAAGTGAATTTCGAGTCACTGTTCATCTTACCTCGACCACCAACCAACTCACCTTGATTGCCAAGGGTGCTAGCGGCACCATTGAGCAAGAGAGAATTATGATTCTGAACCCGATTTCTCTCGAGACGATTCGCCCCAACTCCTGGGGTACAGCTCGAATATCGGTAGGAATCGCGAGTCTTTTCTTTCATCAGTCCAGCTATGGAGACTTTCGCTCCACCACAGGCGTAGTCAGGATCGATTATGCAACCCCGAGTTGGGAATCTGCCTTGGGTCTCGATTTTCAGCTCCTCTCCACAGTTCTTACATTGAATTCACAACCCATCCAAGCGGGCCCTCAGATCATTGGTGCGAAACTGGCGGCGACCTATCGCCTGCTGCCTGAATCCATGAACTCATCCAAAATTAGACTCACTTTAGGCGCAAGCTATCTCACGATGCTCTCCAACGGGGCCCCTTTTGGTTTCGCCAATTTGCTCACTCCCGAACTTGGCATCTCAACGATTTTCTCTATAAAACAGGATCTAGCTCTCATCGCAGCCGCAAGGTTTCAACCTCTTTCAAAGTCAGTATTCGGCTTTGATCAGTATGGTGTAAACCTCAGTCTCGGGGGCCGAATTCCAACTGCCAGAAATCACGCGCTGGATCTAGAAGCATCGATCTCAGACGTTAAAGTTAATCCTACTCAAAACACACTCCTTCAAGCCCGGCTCTTTGACCTTCGATTAGGTTACCGTTTTTAGAGGCTGGGGGCGTTTGGCACCCCATCGGAGCCCTTGGGTAGCTGTTCAGCTAACTGGATTTTGACTTTGAGCGAGAGGAGCATGCTTTGAGCCAAGGAGGCGCTTTTTAGAATTCTGAGCTCGGTATCAGGGTGAGTGGATGGTAAATTGAGGTAATGGTCCTGCATTTCATGGATACTCGACACCGTTTTTCCGGCTTCAGCTGCGAGGTGATAGAGTTTTCCAAAGAGAGCATGCGACTTGAGCCAATCAGCTGTCCATTTTTGAAATGAGGGCTCGAGCCGAGTCGCAAAGGCAATCCAATCTTTGTGGAATTTGCTCCAATGCTTGAGTGGTTTTTCATCCCCAGACTTTAGGGGGAGTAAAACCCTTCCAAACTCGTCAGAGGTTTGTTTCAGTTGGTCCTCAAGGACGGAGCAAAATTCATTTAACTCAACGAGCTCAGCTTGTGCCTGGGCCTTAAGGCTGTTTCGATAGACTGCTAGCTCATTGAGATAGTCCTGGTTTCTGACGCCCCCCAGAAAGTAAGTTTTCGCGGGTTGCATCAGTGCGAGAGGTTGCTTCGTATTGGGAAGTGAAACTTGAATTCTGTACTCTCCACGGGGAATGGATCCGCTTTGAGCAAGCTGATGGACGCGGACTTTGGCTAGACCCTTTTGAAATGAAATAGAAGTCCGTTGTGAGAAAAACGGAGCCCCGAGTAAGGTTTCTTGCACCCCCTCTAATTGGAGTTCTAGTGTGGCATGGTCAGGGAGATTGCTGCTGATGAGGATTTCAAAACCCAGGCTTTCAGGGTGAAGAATTGCAATCGCTGCGGAGGGAGGGTGCTCCCTCAAAGGTTGGAGAGACTGATTCAGTAGAGTCTCTCGGTCGGATGGACTCAATCCCTCGGCCTGCTCAATTGCAGTGCGTCGCTGATTGCCATCGGTATGATGATAGGCCTCCCAACTCAGTAATGCAGCCCAAGTGAGAATGCTAATCACTCCCAGGGCGCTTTTTAATCTGGCCTTCCTTCGAATGGCTTTGACTCGACGAGCTTGCTCGGGAAGGTCGCTCAGCTGGGGACGGGGCGAATCTGGGCGCATGACCTTGGGCTGTGAGAAGGATCTAGGGAAGTTCGCTCGGGCAGGAGAAAGGTCAAAGTTTTTGATGGATTCGATCTGCACCCAGTTTTCCATTTCCTGATGCCAGGCGTAATCCGAGGGGAGAAGAGTTCCATCTCCCATGTTTTTTAGAATGTCATCAGAACTGAGGGGGCCTTCTTGGGTGTCATCCCGTAGAATAAACCATTTTTTTTCTCCTAAGCCCATCTGCTTCATATTTTAAACATAAACTTAATTTAATTTTGGGTCATCGGATTAATTGCAGATTTTTGTTTATTTTGTTTCGAACTTGCCGATAAGTTGATCAAATTGGTCTTGTCAGCTATTAAGCAGGATTTCAGGACCTAAGGAGCAACTGTGAGGACTTATTGGTATTGTACGATAATCTGCGGGGTGGCTATCACCCTCTGGTTGAGCACCTTCCAGGGGTGTTCATCGATTCGACCGACGACCTCGAGTCGTGATGCGGAGACTGATAATTCGACACTGATGGCACAAGTCAAATCAGATGGTTTGGTCGAGGCCGAAGAAGTGGAAGCAGTGAGTCATGTTTCTCAACTCATCCAGGAGAATAAAACTGCCCCGCCCCCAACCAGCCCAGCATCCGGTCAAAAGGCCAAACGTTCGAATTCTGCCCCAACTCCCGTCACTTCGACGCGAAAGCCCTCATCGTCTGGCTCCATGCGTTATGAGGTCAAAAGGGGTGATACTTTGATGAAAGTCGCATTCAAAGCCCTAGCCGATCCTCTGCGGTGGAAAGAAGTTTACGAACTCAATCGTTCTGTCATTCAGGGTGCCCATGGCTTGTCCGTGGGAGTGTCGCTGCAGCTGCCCGTTTCAGCGTTTGCCGAGGTCAGTCAAAATGGCCTCCCCTATCTGATTCACCTCCGGGATACGCTGAGCAAGATTTCGCGCCGGGTCTATGGCACCCCAGCTCGCTGGTCAGGGATTTGGCATAATAACCCTGAGCTGATTCGAGACCCAAATCGGATCTACGCTGGTTTTACTCTTTATTATGTCCCGAATCAGGACCCTCAAAAATCTCATTAAGAAGTTTTAGGTTTGTTTCGATAGGGAGTTAGAATGAAAAAGCTTCTAATTCCAATTTTTCTGGTCGCACTGTCTGGTTGCTCTTCAGTTCTTAGAGTCAAATGCGATCCTTTGGATGCAGACGTCTACGTCGTGAATCTCAAAAGTGGGGAAAAAAAGCCGTTGGGAAAAACACCCTTGGATGTCCCCATGTCTGACGTGAAGGAGAAACTCAGTGAGCCCCTCAAAATGGGAGATTACTTGACGCTCTCCATTGAAAAATCGGGCTACCATTCGGAGAGTATCTTTGTGCCTGCTTCAAGGACTGGCGTCATGGTGACTGAGCTTGAAGTGAATCTTAAATCGACTCCAGTTGAGAAAGAGGCCCGAACAGCGAAGGAAGCTCTCGATCATATTTTCCTTGCGCAACGATTAGCTCTGAGCGGCGAACACGAACGAGCTCAGATTCAGCTCGACCAGGTCCTTCATGAGTTTCCAGATTTTCCAAGAGCCCTTTCGATGCGGGCATCGATCTACTATCTTCAAAAAAATTTCGATGAGAGCTTAAAATGGTATGAAAAGGCCCTAGGTGCTGATCCCAATTTAGATGATGCCATCAAAATGATCAAACAGATCAAGGAACAAAAATCTGTGAAAGGTGGCAAATCTTGAGCTCCATTCATAGGATCATTTTTGGAATACTTCTCGCCCTCTCGGTCGGATTAGTCGTTCAACCTGTGAGCGCAGCCCCAAAAAAATCAGTGACAAAAAAGAGCGGCATCTCAGTAAAGAAATCTGATTTGAGCTCTATCAATTTGCTCACCCCAGAAAGTCTTGGAGCAAAGGTCATTCTGGAAGATCTGGTAGTCCGGAGACTGACCCAAGAACTAGCCACTCAAATCGATCGTGATTCATTCACTTTATCGGCTCATCTCGACTTGGGCGAGGTTTCTGCTGACTTTCAGTCGGAGCCAAAACCCAGCCCTCAACTCCCTTTGGATCTTTTGATTGGCAATCTCAACCTGGATCAGGAAATAAAAAGGTATGCAGCCGAGCAGAAAGATCCCGATCAATTTCGAGCATTTCTAAAATCCTATCGACTAAAAAAAATTGCAGTAGCCGTTGGACTGAAGCGTACCCTTGCCCCTGACGTCAAGGCAAAGACTGAGGATTGGCTCAAGCGCCGCCTCACGAGCGAGGTCGGCAAAATGGGTGAGGGGATCGTTTCATTCATCCAGTCCCCCTCTCCAGTCCCTGCTCCTCCTGCTGAGCCTAAGACGCTTCTAGATCGAATTGCCGACTTTCAAGACCTCATTGGGCAATTTCTGATTGCCTGCGCGATGATTCTAGGAGTTTTGATTTGGAAACTTCTTGCCTCTCGGTCAACCTCAACGGGTACGGCTGAAAAGGCGCAGGAACTCCGAGTTTTAGATTCCTCTGGCGGACTGAATCCGGGTGGCAGTCAAAACAGAGTTGAAACGGAAGATGAAAAGTTAGGCTCCGCTGAGTCGGATCAACGCCTACAGCTTCAATCTGAAGTTCTCAGTCTCGAGCGACGCATTAACGATCTTGCCGTCAAACACTGGAAGGTGAGCGAACCCATCTTACGCTCGTGGTACGCAGCGGGTGAAGAAGGTAAACTCAAGGTAGCTCTTTATGCTGAGGCTGTGGGTAAGGAAATGGGGAGACTCCCGATCCCTGCTGATGCCCTCCAAGATCTGACTGAGGTTTTTGCCCGAATGCCTGATGTGAAACTGGAGGAGCGAGAGGCCCTCCTCAAAAAGATCTACTGGGATCTTTTGTCTCTGATTAACCTAGGCCCAACTGCGCTCGACCGCCCATTTGGATACTTAGGCGCGATGAATCTCAGAATGGTGAAAAGTGTTCTCATCGAACAAAATCCAAAACTGCAGACTCTCGTCTCCCTTTATATGCCGAAAGACTTAAGAGCCTCGTATCTCAAATCGCTCACTCTAGATCAGAAGCGGGCCCTAGTTCACTCGGCCGCTCAGATGAGCGAAGTGCCCTTGGATGAACTTCGATCGTCGGATCTGAAGATTAAAAGCCAAATGCAAGGAGGGCGTGGCTCGGGCGCCATCTCCCTCGAGATGGGACTCGAGCGACTTCGTGAGGCCCTCACTCCCGTTGAGGAAGTGGTTCTCTTTGTTGGTCTTTCGGGCGAAGCGTTGGAGCAGTTTAAGCGTAAAGCCCCTTCCCTTTCATTTTTGGATTCTTGGAAGGACCAGCCCCTTTCTCTGTTCATTTCTCGCGCCAATCTGGATGAGCTGACCGTCTACCTCAGGCTGCGCCCTGAACTCAAAGATCGGATCCTTGGGCTTGCTCCGCAAATGACCGCCGAGGTGGTGAATGATGAACTCTCGAGAACAGATCGAACGAACGCTCTCGAGAAAAATCGACTCATGACTCAATTTTTGAAACGGCTTGAGGCGATGATTCAACAAAAGGCCATTGATTTTGAACAGGTCTTT
Organism: Bacteriovoracaceae bacterium; assembly: GCA_947463705.1. Taxonomy (GTDB): domain Bacteria; phylum Bdellovibrionota; class UBA1018; order UBA1018; family UBA1018; genus CAINWE01. The sequence continues at coordinate 4,203 of CANHSO010000001.1, read as the reverse complement.
CAAGAAACAGATGAGAGTGAGACACTCACATCCGGCGTGCCTGATTCGGGAGACTTCGAGCAAAATGCGTCTTAATCAGAGAGGCCGCATCATCCCCTGCTTACTTCAACTTCTAGCCGGTCTCCTTGTTTTGGGAGCATCGCCTTCTGCATTTGCACTTGAGTTGAATTTGGGCGCATCCGTTGGAGTGGGCTCGGGTGGGGTGACCACCCAACTCGCGCCGATCGCGATTGCTCGACCCATTTCGGTTTCTCGCAGTGAAGGACCCGGCGCGGCGTCGATTTTTGTCGATATCGTGGTCGACGATCGCTGGATGATTTTTATCGATCACTTGAGAACATTTCGTCCGTCACCGGTCACTTCTGGGTTTTCTCAAACGGATCTTGGGGCGAGGTGGTATTTTTTAGGTCCTCCTCCCATGGTGAGCAAATCAGACCACCCAGAGCTGAGGCTCACCCTGAGTGGTTGGTCCCCTTTTGTAGGCTTAAGCGCCGGTTATGGAGTCGCCTCGATCACTCGAGAGGGAGATCTTTTCCCGCTTGTTCAAGGAGATGGCCTGATGCTGGGCTTCAGTGCTGGCGTTGATTTTTCCATGAGTCGGGGCTTTGGTCTTCGGCCTGAGGTGACGGTCTCCCAGTCCGTGACATCCCCCAGTCTGGGATCTTATTTAATTGGCGTTGGGATCTATACGCGCATCTGGTAGCCGTTGATTGGTTTTACTGTCCCGGAAACACTTCCATACTCCGGTTGGCCTTATCGATCATCAGCAAATCGCTTGCACCATCTTGATTGTAATCGCCGACCAAAACCAGATCGAATTGAGTTGAATCCCGGTTTGGCAGAGTGATGGAGATGGAAGGAGAAAAAATCTTCGGAGCATTAACGTATCCAGCCGGGCTCCGGTCTCCCTGTAGAATCGTGTAAGAACCGGGAGCATTTTCAGCAAATGGATCAAATCCATTGGTCACAATTAAATCGGCCAGGTGATCCCCATTTAAGTCAGCGAGCTTCATCGATGTGCACGACACACCAGCTGGCCACGGACCTTGAGGGGTAGAAACTAAGCTCGCAGAGCCGTTCCCTCTTAAAAGCCTGACTTGGCAGTTTTGATCTCCATCCTGTTCGAGAAGCGCCACATCCGTTTGACCGTCGCCACTCATGTCCCCTGCAACGATCCCCACTGGCGTGTTTTCACTTGCCCAATTGTGGACGAGAGTCTGAAAAGTTCCGTCGCCTTGGCCAATTAAAACCCCAACGCCACCTCTCAAGTTCCCATCATCGTCCTCAGAGGACTCAAAAAACAGCAAATCCGATATCAAATCCCCATTTAAATCGGTGACCACCAATGAGCCTGGATCTCCAGCGGTCGAATAAGATGAGATTGAACTCGGAACAAATGACGTCACACCTCCTGAAGTCGAATTAAGATGGATATAAATCTGCTCAGAGGCTTGGTCTGCAATCGCTAAGTCTGGGTATCCATCTTGATTAAAATCCCCAACGACGATGGAAGAAATCTGACTTGCGTTCGAGATTGTAAAGCTGGCCAGGGGTGTAGGACTAAAAGTTCCGTCCCCTTGGCCGGAAATAATGCTTAAAACACCGTTAGGTCCGCTCGTTAATGCAACAGCACTATCTGTTTTAGAATCCTGATTAAAATCAGCCACCGCGATCGCCTTGAGAGTGCCTCCTCCGAGTCCGAGTGGAGAGGGTGACGCAAAAATCCCATCCCCCAAATTTCTGAGGACTTGAAGCGAACTCGTTCCCGATCCGGTGCTCCCCAAAATCACATCCAACCGACCTTCGGCTCCCAGATAGGCAGGGACGGCCGCAATGATTTGAGCCCCAGAGTCGAGTTGATTCTTGAAGCCAAACTTTCCGCCCCCGCGTCCAGGGATCCACTCGATGGAATGATCGTCTCTCATGGCGAGCAAGTCATGCTGACCATCGTGGTTAGCGTCGAGTTGAGCAATCCGAATGGCATTGGCTCCTAATGAAAGAGTTGAGTGGTTTGTCCCAAATTCATCAGTGCCTTGACCCGGATAAACTAGAATTTGGCCTGCAGAAAAGCTGGTCATAGCTAGGTCGAGTGGGGGTAAGCCAAACCAATTACCCAGAGCAATCCCAACGAGATCGGAGAAATCAACCGAGGGGGGAGGGATATCTGGATCAAGCTCAAGGTTGCCATTTTCCGCATTGAGTCGTAACACGCTCACGCTGGAGTCACCGACGTTTGATACCAGAACATCCTGCAATCCATCCCCATTGATGTCTCCTACGCTGAAGTGACTGGGATTGTTTCCGACTGGGATCGTCTGATTCAGCGACCAGTCTGATGACCCCGAATCTTGATGAAGTACTCTTAAGGTGCCAGGGCTGGCATCGCCGTCACTGCTGAGTAACAAGATATCTTGACCAGCGGATGGACCTGGCGACTTGAGCACCGAGGGCGTGACCCCAACGACCCCAGAGAAAGACGGGGTCCCTCCAGAGGGTGAGTAAATCGGTGAGGGCGTTGCAAATGGACAGACCTCGGGTGGGGTTGGGGTTTGGTGCCCAGCAAGCCAGACTTGGCCTGAGTTTGGATCAGTAATTACGAGATCATTCTGGTCTGGAGAGGCCGTCAATGAGCCAGTCCCCATAATCTTATCTCTAAATGAATAGAGCCAAGAGCAAGGGAACGGCTGTCCTGTCGGATTACTCTGATAAATCCCATGTGAATGATTCAGTAAAGCTGTAAAGCCCCCTAAGTATCCGACGATCAAATCATCGGCATGCCCGCTTCCCTGGAGGTCGGCAAAGATCCATTGAGTCGGTGATATCAGTTGAGTCGGTGATATCAGTAATTTAAACACCGCGCCGAATGCTCCGCTATTTGAAGCGCTACTCTGGAGCGTGAGCTCGATGGATTTTTTACTGCCAGTGGCTAGAGCGGGTAAATCGCCACCGAGTCGCCGCACCAAAAGTTTGCTCGAGGTGGCGGATTGCCCTAGTCTGACGTTAACCTGTGCGTAGCCTGAGCCGTCCGAGAGTTGGGTTGCCGCACTGATCAGTTGAGCGTCACCGCGGGGAATGCTGAAGAGAAGGGGGATCCCCTCCACCCCGTTGCCGTAGCGATCCACGACGCGCACCTGAGGGGCTGGGGTTAAGAGGCTACCTACGGGCTGAGGCGAAGGACTGCTGGAGACTTGAATTAAATGATCTGCTGCTGCAGCGCGCACTAAAACCGGAATCGAGAGGACCGACCCCTTCGTGTCCCTGAGTTCAATCACATCGGGGATCGGAGAGGGAGAAGCGAGCGTCCCCGCTGTATAAGTATACTGATAATTGAGTTGGCCTGCTGCTTCCCCACTCCCGCCAGACGGGTTCGATCCCAGGCTCCAGGTGTAGGAATTTGCCCCTCCCCTCGCAGTGAAAACCTGTGAATTTCCAGCCACAAGGGTGACCGAACTGGGCGATACGCTGAGAGTCGCCTTGGTCCAAGTGAATGAGCTTTGGGCCGTATTGCCAGCCAAATCGGTTTGAGTCACGTTAAACGAATAATCACCGGGAGCTGACTGTGAAACTGTAAACTCAAAATGAGATTGCGTGTCGCACGTTTGAACCGTGGGAGGCGTGCCTGAGAGCTGCACTCGTGCCCCTGCTTCGCACCTGCCTGAAATCGTTAAACTCGACTCATCTGAAAAGTAAGGCTGTGTCGCAGGCACTAAAATGGATGGAGCTGCAATGCTCGTTTTTCTTTCCCAAAGGACCAAAATCGATGGCGAAAGATCTTGATTGGGATTGATCTGATGAATATTAAATGCATAAGTTCGATCTACCGTCTTGTGGACCCTAAACTCGAACGTGGAGTGAGTGCACGTCTGAGATAGGCTCGCATCTCCAGCTAGAACAATGGTGTGATCATTAGCGCACATCCCTGAAATTTCAAGATCGTCACCGTTGGAGTAATACGGCTGCACCACAGGAGTCACCAACTTCGGTGCCCCGAGCCAGGGGCTCGGTGTGTTTGTCACCCCTCCGCCTACATAGCATCCACTCAGACACAACGTGATGAAGCCAGTCAGGGCGGAGGTTACAAATTGAGGTGGGTTCGATCTTGGGATCATCTGCCCTCCTACTTGGGTAAACGGACGATACGGTTGGAGCCCTGGTCGCTGATGTAGATATAATGATCGTCGCCGGTGATGTTATAGGCATTCA